>CAYWSG010000031.1:0-4945 GCA_964461055.1 uncultured Enterobacteriaceae bacterium
TCCGACTACGTCTGACCCTGGTGCTATCTCAGTACCGTGCGTATTGAGCGGCTCCGCCGGGAGCACGGCGTGAAGGTGAAATGGGTGCACTTCCCGCTGCATCCGGACACTCCTGCGGAAGGCAAGTCGCTGGAGGCGCTCTTCGCCGGGCGCGGCTACGACATCCCGAAAATGCAGGCGCAGATGCGCGCGCGCATGGAGGCGGAAGGCCTGCCCTACGGCAACCGCACCATGACCTACAACAGCCGCCTCGCGCAGGAGCTCGGCGCCTGGGCCGACACCCGGCCCTGCGGCGAGGCCATCCACGACGCGCTCTTTCGCGCGTACTTCGTCGACGGCCGGAACATCGGCGATCCGCAGGTGCTGCTCGAGGTGGTGCGCTCGATCGGCCTGCCGGTCGAGGAAGCGAAGGAAATGCTCGAGAAGCGCACCTTCAAGGCCGCGGTGGATGCCGACTGGGAAAAGTCGCGCCAGTATGGCGTGACCGGCGTGCCCACCTTTGTCATCGGCCGCAACGGCGTCGTCGGCGCGCAGCCCTACGAGGTGCTGGAGCAGCTCGTCCGCGAGGCCTCGACGTAGAAAAGCGCTCGACGGCTAGCCGAGGCCGAGCTCCTTCAGCGCGTGCTCGCGGAGCTTGCGCTTCTGCACCTTGCCGCTCGCGGTCATGCCGATCGCCTCGAAATCCGGGACGATGCGCAGGTAGCGCGGCACGCGGAAATTGGCGCACCGCGGCTTCATGAACGCGAGGATCTCGTCCTCCGACGCCGAGGCACCCGCCTTCAGCGTGACGTAGGCGCACGGGACTTCGCCCAGCCGCGCATCCGGCACGCCGATGACCTGCGCCGTCTCGACCGCCGGGTGCTGGAGCAGGACCTGCTCGACCTCGGCCGGCGCCACGTTCTCGCCGCCCACGCGGAAGACGTCCTTCAGCCGCCCCACCATGCGAAGCCGCCCGTCCGCCGTAAGCTCGCCGAGGTCGCCCGTCTTCAGCCAGCCGTCCTCGGTGAAAGCGTTGGCCGTTGCCTCGGGGTTGTTGTGATACCCCCGCATCACGTTCCAGCCGCGCACCTGGATTTCGCCCTCGCCGCTGATTCGGATCTCGACCCCCTCCAGCGGTCTTGCGAGCCCGTTGACCCGAAGCTCTTCCGGATCGCGCCAGTCGCTCATCGCGCAGTTGGGCGAAGCTTCCGAGAGGCCGTAGGCCGCGCAAATCTCGGCTGCGCCGAGGACGTCGATGATCTGGCGCATGGTCTGCGGCCCGGCGGCGGCCCAGCCGCCGCGCAGGCAGAGCCTGCGCCTGGGAAAGTCGACGTGGCCCATCATCATCTGGAAGAGCGTGTCGTTGCCGGAGACGAGCGTGCAGCGCTCCCGCTCCATCATCTCGAGTGCGGCGCCCGCCTCGAAGGTGGGCAGCGTGACGAGGGTGCATCCGTGCGTGAGCGCCATGAGCGCCGAGAGGGTCGAGCCCGCGGCATGGAAGAACGGCCGGCAGTTGAAGTAGCGGTCCTCGGGCCGCACGCCGATGCGCGCGCCCGCCATGTACGCGTCGCGCAGCATGTTGTCGTGCGTGAGGACGACGCCCTTCGGGTACGCCGTCGTTCCGGAGGTGAACTGGATGAGGAGCGGATCGTCGGGACGGACGGCACCCTCCTGTTCCGTCCAGGTGCCTTTCGGCAGGCCGGGGGCCACATCAACGGCGATGGGCGGCTTGATGCCCGAGAGCATCGACTCGAAGTCGATCTTGAGGAATTGCCCGACGTAGAAGAGTGCCTTGCAGCCCGACTGCTTGAGGCAGAAGTCGATTTCCGCGGTCTTGAAGCGCGTGTTGACCGGGACGGTGACCGCGCCGACCAGCGCGGCCCCGTAGAAAAGCGAGAGCCACTTCTCGTCGTTGCCCATGAGGATGCCGACGTGGTCGCCACGCCCCAGTCCCATCGCCTGCAGGGCGCCGGCAACGTCCCTCGCCCTCCCATACAGGTCCTTGTAGGAAAGCCGGGAAGACTGCGTGACGAGGGCCTCCACCTCGCCGCGCTCCCGCGCGTGCTGCGAAAGGAATTGCCCGAGCGTACGGCTGTGCCAGCTCATCTCTCTGCCCCGGATCCTATTTCTTGCCGAGCCAGGTGCCCGCGGCGAGCTGCTCGTCGATGGCGGCAATCTCGACGGCGAGCGCACCCTTGGCATCCAGCTCCATCGCGCGGTTGATGCAGTGCTTGGCCTGGCGGATCGCCATGGCGGGCGCCGAGACGATGGCTTTCGTGATCTCGTCGAGCTCCGCGTCGAGGCTCGCGCGCGGCACGACGCGGGCGACGAGGCCGGCGTCGCGCGCCTCCTCGGCCGTGAGGCGCCGGCCGGTGAACATCATGTCCTTGGCGAGGTGCCGCCCGATGATCTTGCCCAGGCGCTGCGTCGCGCCGATGGTGCCGCGCTGCGCCTCCGGCGTGCCGAAGAAGGCCTGCGGCGTGGCGACGACGATGTCGCAGATCGTGCAGATCTCGACGCCGGCGCCCATCGCCGGCCCGTGGACGGCCGCGACGACCGGGAACGGCAGGCTCTCGAGCGCGTCGTAGGCCTCGAAGGCGCGCATGCGGCGGGTGCGGACCCAGTCGGCGGTCTTGTCGGCGCGCTCCTTGAGGTCGGCGCCGGCGCAGAACGCCGGGCCCGCCCCGCGGATGATCAGCAGGCGCGCTTCCTTCTCCGCCTGCGCCTTCCTGGCCACCGCAATGAGCTCCTCGCACATCGCCATGTTCAGGGCGTTGCGCGCCTCGGGCCGATCGAGGGTGACGCGCGCGACGCCATCGGCGAACGCGTAATGCAGCGTGGTGAAGTTGTCCATGTTCAGATTGCCTTGCGCTCCTTGAGATTGCGGATTTCCTCTGCCGAAAGGCCGAGGTCCCCGGAAAGGATGCTTTCGGTGTGCTCGCCCAGCGCGGGCGGCCGGCCGACCTCGGGGTTGTCCCAGCCGAGGAACTTGTACGGCAGGCCGAGCGCCTTGAATTCGCCAACGCCCGGGTAATCGAAGCTCGCGATGAGACCGCGGGCGCGCACGTGCGGGTCGGCGAGGATCTCGGCGACGTCGTTGACCGGCCCCACGGGCACGTCGGCCGCATCGAGCCGCCGCAGGAGCTCCGGCCGATCCAGCTTCCCGATCTCGCGCTTGAGGACCGGCATGATCTCGTCGCGCCTCGCGACGCGCACCGCGTTGTCCGGGAAGGCGGCGCCCCACTCCGCGACGCCGAGCGCCTCGCAGAGCGGCGCCCAATGCTGGTCGCTCGCGGTGACATGCGCGTACTTGCCGTCCCTGCAGCGAAAGGTGGCCGAAGGCACGCGGCCGGGATGCTCGGTGCCGAGCCGCGGCGGAACCTCGCCGAGCGCGAAGTAGCGCGCGGCGGCAAGCGTAAGAAGCGACACCTGGCCGTCCAGCATGGAGAAGTCCACGTGGCAGCCCTTGCCGGTCTTCTCGCGCCCGCCCAGCGCCCCGAGGATGGCGATCGCTACCCAGAGGCCGGAGGTCAGGTCCGCCACCGGAAGGCCCGGCTTGACGGGGCCGCCGCCGCGCTCGCCCGTCAGGCTCATGAGGCCTCCCATCGCCTGGAAGACCGTGTCGTAGCCCTTTTTCTTCGCATACGGCCCGGTCTGCCCGAAGCCGGTGCATGAAACGTAGACGAGGCGCGGGTTGAGCGACGAAAGCGTCGCGAATCCGAGGCCGTACCGGTGCAGCGTCCCGACCGGGAAATTCTCGAGCAGCACGTCCGCCTTCGCCGCCAGCCGGCGCACGATGTCGCGTCCCTCGTCGGAGCGCAGGTTGATCGTGATCGACTCCTTCGAGCGGTTGCAGGCGAAGTAATACGCGCTGTCCCGGGCGAGCTGCGGCTCGAACGTGCGCGTCTCGTCCCCCGCTCCCGGCTGCTCCACCTTGATGACGCGAGCACCGAGCTCGGCGAGGATCATCGAGGCGAACGGGCAGGCGAGCACGCGCGAGAGATCGAGGATGGTGAGGCCTTGCAGTGGCTTCATGAGTGACGGGCTGGCTTCATGATCGGCCCCTACCGCATCGCGAGCGCCGAGATGCCGGCGAGGACGAGCCCCGTGCCGGCGAGCGTGCGCCCGGTGAGCTCCTCGCGATGCTTGAGCACGAAGACGCTGATCGGAAAGATGACCACGGGCGTCGTATGCATGACGAGCGTGGCGAGGCCGATCTCGATGCGCGCCATGGCGAGCGTGATGAAGATCGACCCGAACGAGGTGGCGACGCCGCAGGCGGTATAGAGGGCGATCGCACCGCGCTGCGCGGTGCGGAACTGCGTGACGATGGCGCTCCATTGCCGCGTGACGGCGACCTGCAGCACGAAGGCGGCGGCCGAGGCGATCACCGTGCCCAGCACCGCCTCGTGCCAGTGGCGCACCGCCATGGCGCGGATCACGTTGCCGAAGCCGAACCCGGCCACCGCCAGCACGCCGAAGACCATTCCCTTGCGCAGGAGCTCGGCGGTGAGCCGCACGTCGCCGGTCTGCGACCCCGTGCGCGGCTGCGTGAGCCACAGCCCGACCCAGACGAGTGCGACCAGCGCGATCTCGTAGAGACCGAGCCGCTCGCCCACGAAAATCCAGGCGCCGAGGAAGGCGAACGCGGGCGCGGTGGAGTGAAAGATGCTCGCGCGCGCCGGCCCGAGGAGCCGGACCGTGTCGAAGAGCATGCGGCGCCCGAGGAAGGTGCCGATCACGCCGGAGAGGGTGAAGAGCCACGCGCCCTTCCAGTCCCACGCGAACGCCGTCTCGCGCCCGCCGACCTCGAGGCCGAAGAGCACGGCCGGAAAGACGACGTTGGTGCCGAGCACGATGAGGAAGCCCGACTCGAGCGGCATGCGCTGCAGCGCATAGCGAGTGAAGAGAATGTTGGCCGCGAACGAGACCATCGCAGCGATGGCGAACGCGAGCCCCATGCGAG
>CAYWSG010000031.1:5045-16427 GCA_964461055.1 uncultured Enterobacteriaceae bacterium
ATGTTGGCCGCGAACGAGACCATCGCAGCGATGGCGAACGCGAGCCCCATGCGAGGCCTAGGCCTTGTCCTTGTGGAAAGCGCGCATGCGCTTGTTGGCCTCGCGCCCGAGCGCCAGCGCTTCGGCGAGCGGCAGGTCGCACGCCTGGTGGAAAAGCCGCTTCGTCTCCGCGAGCGCCCGCCGGTCGACCTGCGCGAGCTTCTGCGCCATGCCGATCGCCTCTTCCAGCACCTTCTCCGCGGGTGCGACCCGGTTGACCATCCCGAGCGCCAGGGCGCGGCGCGCGTCGATCGGCTCGCCGAACGAGACGAGCTCGAAGGCGGCCTTGCGCCCCACCTGGCGCACGAGGTTGGCGAGCACGATGGCGGCGACGATGCCGTGCTTCGTCTCCGGATAGCCGAGCTTCGCCTCCTCGGCCATGACGGCGAGGTCGCCGGCGATGGCAAGCCCGGCGCCGCCGCCCATCGCCGCGCCATTGATGGCGGTGACGACCGGCTTTGCCATCTTCGAGAACGCGAGGTGAAGCTGCATGGTGAGCTCCGCCCGCCTCTCGGCCGCCACCGGATCCTTCAGGCCCTTGAACTCGCCGAGGTCCGCGCCGGCGCAGAATCCGGGGCCGGCGCCCGTGAGCACCACGCAGCCGACGGCTTCATCGGCATCGGCATTCCTGAGCGCCTGCAGGAGCGCCTCGGTGAGCTCCGTATTGAGCGCGTTGCGCTTCTCGGGACGATTCAGCGTCAAGAGGCGCACGGCGCCGTGGTCCTCGACGAGCAGCGTCATGGCGACGACGACCTCCTTTTCATAGCGTCATGAGCCTTTTCCTCGCCTCTTCCAGCTCGCGCGCGAGGCGGCGCACGAGCTCGCCGGCGGGCACGATGTCGTCGACCAGGCCGGCGCTCTGGCCCGCCTCGACCTTGCCGTTCTCGACGTCGCCTTCGAGCGCCGCCTGCTTGAGGCTCGTCGCCTTGTAGAGCGCTTCCTGCGTCGCCTGGTCCGAGCCATGGAAGCGTTCGGTGAAGGCGTTCTTCAATGTCCGGATCGGAAGATTGCGCGGCCCGACGAGCGTGGTGCCGTCGACGTCGGCGGCGAGCACCGCCTGCTTGTAGCGCTCGTGCACGCTCGCCTCCGGCGTGGCGATGAACCGGGTGCCGAGCTGCACCGCCTCCGCCCCGAGCGCGAGGAGCGCCGCGATGCCGGCGCCGTCGGCCACGCCGCCGCTCGCGACGATCGGCAGCCTGACCGCCTTCGCGACGCGGCGCACGAGCACGAGGGTGCTCACCTGCGCCGGCGGCGGGTGTCCTCCCGCCTCCGCGCCATCGACGACGAGCGCGTCGACCCCGGCCGCCTCGGCCTTCGCCGCGTGCTCCGCCGAGGCAACGACGTGCAGCCATTTGGTGCCGATCGCCCGGAACCGCGGAAGCTCGGCCTTGGGGCCGCCCTGCGAGGCGACCATGACCGGGATGCGCGCTTCGTAGGCGATCTGCAAGAGCTCCGGCGCGCGCGGGTTGTTGAGCGGAATGTTCACGCCGAAGGGCTTCTGCGTTCCTTCGCGGATCTCGCGCAGGGCGCTCCGGAAGGCATCGGGCCGCATGGGCCCCGCCGCGAGCACGCCCATGCCACCCGCGTTCGAAACCTCGATCACCAGCCGGGCATTGGACGAGGCCCAGCTCATCGCCGCCTGGATGATGGGATGCTCGATGCCGAGGAGCTCCGTGATCCGCGTCTTCATCGGACGGCCCGCCCGTTCACCGCCTTGGCCTTTCCCCGGCTTGCCTTTTCCTCTTGAATGAGCCCGCGGGCCTGGCGGGCGAGCTTCCCCAGCGCCTTGTCGAACACCTGGCTTTCCCTGGCGGAGAGGCAGTCCTGGAAGACCCGGTCGCGCTCCGCGGCCGCGCCGATGAGGCCTTCGTAGAGCCTGCGTCCCGAGCGGCTGAGCGCGAGGCGCACGCCGCGGCCGTCGGCCTTGTCGGCCGAGCGCACGACGAGCCGGCGCGCGGCGAGCCCGGAGACGACGCGGCTCATCTGGCTCTTGTGGATGCCGGCAGCGTGCGCCAGGTCGTTCAGCGACTGCGGCTCCTCGGCATCGCCGAGCAGCGCGACGGTGCGCCACTCCCACAGGCTCACGCCGAACTCCCGGCGGTAGCGAAGCTCCGCGCCGCGCGAGAGCAGGTTCGCCACGACGTGCAGACGGTAGGAGATCAGGTCGCGGATTCCCGCCGGGGCCGCCACGGCATCAGTCGCCGAAGAACGGCGTCTCGCCCTCGCCGCGCAGGCGGATGTCGAAAGTGAACGTGCCGTTTCGCTTCTTCGCGACCAGCAGCCTCCGCCGCTCGGGCGGCTGCACGGCATTGAGCACCGGATCCGCGCCGTTCTCGGCATCCTCGAAGAACATCACCGTCTGGAGGTGCCGCATGAGGCCGGAGAAGAGAATGACGAAGTTGACGTGGGGAGCGCGGCCCGCCGGGGCACCCGGGCGGATCGTGCGGAAGCGATAGACGCCGTTCGCATCGGTGGCCGCGCGGCCCCAGCCGAAGAACGCCGGGTCATCGTAGCGCCCTTCGGCGTTCGCCTGCCAGATCTCGAGCACGAGGTTGTCGAGCGGCGCCCCGTCGGCCTGCACGACGCGGCCCGTGATCTCGATCACCTCGCCCCGCACCGCGCCGGCCGGCGCGCCGTCCGCGGCGATCGTGAGATCGTTCGCGCCCTGCGCGAACTCGCGCGGGAAGAACGGCCCGAGCGTCATCTCGCTCGTCGGAATGCGCGGCATCAGAGGCTCGGCGCGGCCTTGCGGCCGCGCACCACGATTTCGTGCTCGAAGACGAGCGCGTCCGCGGGCCCGCCGCCCGTGGGCGCAAGGCGCGCGATGCAGCGGCTGCGCGCCTGCGGGTCGCGAACCGCGTTGAGGATGTAGTCGTACTCGTTCAGCGGCTCGCCGGGGAAGAACATCTGCGTCACGAGCCGCGAGAGCCACACGCGTCCCCACACCGAGATGTGCACGTGCGGCGGGCGCCACCAGCCGCCCGTGTCGGGCACCGCGTACGCCGCCGGCTTGATGGTGCGAAGCTCGATCAGGCCGTTCTCGTCGGCGACGAGGCGCGCGGCGCCGTAGAAGTTGGGATCGGCGGGCGAGGTGCTCTGGTCGTTGGGATGGATGTACTTGCCGGCGGCATTGCAGTGCCACAGCTCGACCACCGTGCCCGGCACCGGCGTGCCGTCCTCGTCCACGATGCGGGTGCGGAGGTGGATGAGCTGGCCGATCGCCCGCCGCTCGCCGTGGCCGGCGAGGTCGCCGCGCGAGGGGTCCGTCCGCTTGCCTCCGGACGGGTCCTGGGCCCCGCCCCGGACGGGGGCGATGCGCCGTGCGAGCGCGTGTGGCGAAAGGAGCGGCCCGCTCAGCTCGGAGACGGTGTGCGGGCGCTTCTGCAGCGGCTCGGCCGGCCAGCGCATGCGGGTGTGCGCGTAGCCCTCCTCCACGCCCTGCGGCTGGGTCAGGGGGTCGCGCGGCGGGATCTCGATCACGGGCGCTGTTGTAAACCGCTATGGTTGATACTGTCAACTATACGCGCGGAACGGCCCCGCGGTATCATGCCGCCATGACCGACGTGATCCTGTGCGAGTGCTTCGCCCGCGACGGGCTGCAGCACGAGCCGGAGCTCGTGCCGACCGCGACCAAGCGCGCGCTCGTCGAGCGCTTCGCCGACATCGGCTTCCGCCGCGTCGAGGCCACCTCCTACTCCAACCCGAAGGTGGTGCCCCAGTTCGCCGACGCCTCCGACCTCCTCAGGGGCCTGCGGCGCCGGGACGACGTCTATTACAAGGCCACCTGCGCCAACGTGAAGGCGGTGGAGCGCGCCCTCGCCGACCTCGAGGCCGGCTACGGCGCGAACGAGATCAGCCTGCTCGTCTCGGCAACCGAGTCCCATACGCAAAGAAACCTCCGGCGCACGCGCGAAGAGCAGTGGCGGAACATCGCCGACATGGTCTCCGCCGCGCGCGGCCGCTTCCGGCTGATCGGCACCGTCTCGGTCGCCTTCGGCTGTCCGTTCGAAGGCGAAGTCGATCCCGACGTGGTGCTCTCCGACGTGGCGCGGTTCGTTCGCCTCGGCGTCACGCATGTCGCCTTCGGCGACACGACCGGCATGGCGACGCCGCGCACGGTCCGGGCGATGTTCGAAAGGGCGAAAGCCATCGCCGACGGCGGCGCGAGCCTGGTTCCCATCGCGCACTTCCACGACACGCGCGGCACGGGGCTCGTCAACTACGTGGCGGCCTACGAGGCGGGCGTGCGCCACTTCGACGCCTCCTTCGGCGGGGTCGGCGGCCATCCCGCCAAGGTGAAGTACGGCGGCGGCTTCACGGGCAACGTCGCCACGGAGGACCTTGTGAGCCTTTTCGAGTCGATGGGCATCGACACCGGCATCGACCTCGACCGCCTGCTCGAGACCGCCGAGCTCTGCGAAAAGGCGCTCGGCCGCGAGCTCCACGGCCGCGTCACGCGAAGCGGCCTCAATCCCCTGTCCGCCCGTTGATGGACGCGCACGCGCGGGCACGTCCGTTGCGACGCGCAAGGCATGAGACGCTTCACTGCCATCCGCATCTGGAATTCGCTGGTGTTGACCTTGCCAATGGCGTTGTCGTTGCCCATGCCCGCTGCCGCCGCGGCGGATCTCGAATATTGGACGACCCCCGTGCGCGACCCGGAAAAGCTCGTTCAGGCCGAGGCGGCGCTGAAAGCGCAGGGGTACGATCCCGGCCCCCTCGACGGAAAGCTCGACGCGAAATCGAGGAAAGCGGTGCGCGAAGCGCAGAAGGACCGCGAGCTCGAGCCGACCGGCCGCCTCGACCGGCGCACCGCCGCGGCGCTCGGCGTCGACGTGGCGCCCGGCGCCTCGGTCGGAGCCTCGTCGCCCGGACATTCCCGCTAGCTTCGAGCCGTTCTTGCCGGCATCGCGTGGCCGCGCCATAGTTCGGCCGCCGTGCCGACCGCGTCCTGCATCCACACGCACTCCATCCGCCTGCCCTCGGGCGACGAGGTGCTCGTCACGCGCGTCGTCGCGCCGGACGGGCGGATCGGCTACGGCTACACGCTGACGCTCGACGCGACGGCGTCGCGTCACATGGCCGAGTGGAACGCGGGCGTGCGGAAGGACGTGCCCGAGTCACTGAAGCGCGCCTTGCCTCCCGCCATCGAGGCCCTGCTGCCGACCATCCGCTGGCTGCCCTAGCGCTCGGCGCTCTCCACCGCCCCCTTGCGCTGCAGCCGGCGCATGGCGAGCCAGCAGAGCGAGGCCCACGCGGCGCCGACCGTCCAGCCGCCGGCCACGTCGGAGGGCCAGTGCACCCCGAGGTACACGCGGCTCGCGCCGACGAGCAGGGTGATGAAGACGGCGATGCCGAGGAAATAGAGCTTCACGCGCCACGAAGCGTGCACGCTCGCGAGAAGCGCGCCGAGCGTGAGGTAGGTGACCGCGGCCATCATGGCGTGGCCGCTCGGGAAGCTCGCCGTGTAGACGACCACGCCATGCGGCACGAGGTCGGGCCGCGGCCGGTCGAAGCCGAGCTTGAGGAGCGCGCTCAGGAGTTGCCCGCCCGCCACGGCAACAAGTACGGCGAGCGCCGCATGGCGCTTGCGATCGAGGAGGAGGAAGCCGACGGCGCCGAGCGTCACAAGCAGGAGCACCGCGGTGCCGCCGAGCGCCGTGAAGTCGCGCGCCATCTCCTGGAGCCAGCCGGGCCCCAGCGCAAGCTGCGGATCCGAGGGATCGCGCAGCGCGAGGAGGAGGCGCCGGTCGAGGGAATCCACCTCGCCCTCCACCACCTCGTCGGCGAGCTCGATGAACGCCCATGCGGCGGCAGCGGCGGCGCCCAGCGCGAGGAGCACCGGGAGCTCGAGCCGGCGGGAGATCAGTCGCCCGAGGGCTTCCACCGCGGGTAGACCCGCCGGGCGTTGTGCTCGAAGATCTTCGCCTTGGCAGCCGCATCCAGAGCGCTTCGATCGATGTAGCGCTTGGTGTCGTCGTAGTAGTGCCCGGTTTCGGGGTCGATGCCACGGACCGCGCCGACCATCTCCGAAGCGAAGAGGATGTTCTCCACCGGGATCACCTTGAGCAGAAGGTCGATGCCCGGCTGGTGGTAGACGCACGTGTCGAAGAACACGTTGCCGAGCAGCAGCTCCTTGAGCGGCGGGCGGCCCATGTCCTGCGCGATGCCGCGATAGCGGCCCCAGTGGTACGGCACCGCGCCGCCGCCGTGCGGGATGACGAAGCGCAGCGTCGGGAAGTCCTTGAAGAGATCGGACGTGAGGAACTGCATGAACGCCGTGGTATCGGCGTTGATGTAGTGCGCGCCCGTGAAGTGGAAGGCAGGGTTGCACGAGGAGCTGACGTGCACCATGGCCGGCACGTCGAGCTCCACCATCTTCTCGTAGAGCGGATACCAGAAGCGGTCGGTGAGCGGCAGGTCCTTCCAGTAGCCGCCGGACGGGTCGGGGTTCAGGTTGCAGCCGATGAACCCCATCTCCTTCACGCAGCGCTCGAGCTCGTCCACGCAATTGGCCGGCGAGACGCCCGGCGACTGCGGCAGCTGGCACACCGGGGCGAAGTTCTTCGGATACAGGGTGCAGACGCGATGAATGAGGTCGTTGCACACCCGCGTCCACGCGAGGCTCACCGCCGCGTCGCCCACGTGGTGCTCCATGGATCCTGCGCGCGGCGAGAAGAACGTCACGTCGCTGCCGCGCTCGCGCTGCAGCTTGAGCTGCGCCGCCTCGAGGCTTTCCCGGATCTCGTCGTCAGAAATCCTGGGCCCCTCGCTCGAAGGTTTCTTCTCCGAAAGCTGCGACTTGCGCCAATCCCACAGCGCCTTGGGGGCGGTCGTGTAGTGGCCGTGACAATCGACGATCATGCGAACAGCTCCTCCACGCTGAAGCGGCGCGGAATCATGCCCTGGCGGTAGACGGTGTCGATGGCCGCCTCGAGGTTGCGCCGGTTGGCCTCGATGCCGAACGGATGCGTCGCCGGGCTGCCGGCCATGGCGCGGCTTCGCTCCAGAAGCGACAGGAATTCATCGGAGCGGGACGAAGGCATGTCCGTCCTGCAGACCACCATGTGGTTGATCTGGATGGTGGCGCCCGTGCGGCGCTTCCAGCGCTCGATGGCGGCGTCCTGGTCCCCGATCACGGGGCGAATGCGGTCATCCTTCGGAATGTCGGTCAGGATGGCGGCGTCCAGCTCGCCGGCGAGGAGCATCGAGACGATGTCCGTGCCTGCCGGGGCGCGCTTCACGTTCGGCGGATCGCGGAACTCCGCCACGTGCGGCTCCTCGAAGGTCGTCCACTGGACGCTCGAGAGGTCGACCCCGTAGTCGTCGGCGAGGATCCCGCGCAGCCAGGTGGCCGTGGTCACGGAGTAGGAGCGCTGGCCTATGCGCCTCCCCGAGAGCTCTTCCGCCTTGAACGGCTTTTCCGAGAGACAGACGAGGAAAGGATGCTGGAAGCGCGCGGTGACCACCGCAGGGAGCAGGCGGTAGGGCTTGCCGTGCGCCTTTGCGAGCAGGAACGTGACGAGCGCGAGCTCCGCGATGTCGAACTCGAGGTTGCGCACGACGCGCTTGAAGGCGGTATGCGCAAGCCTGACGTCCGCAAACTCCACGGGGAATCCCGGCTTGAGCTCGCCCCCCCGCACCGCGCGGGTGACTGGATAGTCACCCAGCAGAACCTTCATCGGACACTCAGTCGAGCGGGCCATCGACGTACTTCAGTCCCTTCGCCTCCAGGTCCTTTCGCATGCCGTAGATGTCGAGGCTGAGCTCGCCCTTCTGCAGCCGCTCGCGGTTCACCGCCTCCTTCTTCTCCCGCTCCTCGCCCGCCTTGAGGACCTTGGCCGCATCGGCGCGCGGCACGCACACCACGCCGTCGTCGTCGGCCACGATGACGTCGCCCGGACGGACGTGGATGCCGCCGCAGACGACGGGAAAGTTCACGCTGCCGAGCGTGCCCTTCACGGTGCCGCGCGCCGAGATCGCGCGCGACCAGACCGGCAGCTGCAGCGCCGTGATCTCGGCCGCGTCGCGGCAGCCCATGTCGAGGACGATGCCCTTGCCGCCGCGCGCCTTGAGCGACGTGGCGAGCAGGTCCCCGAAGGCGCCGTCGGCGTTCTCGCTCGAGCACGCGACCACCATCACGTCGCCCGGCTTCACCACCTCCAGGGCGACGTGGATCATCCAGTTGTCGCCCGGGTGGCAGAGCACGGTGAGCGCGCTGCCGGCGACGCGGGCGCCCCGCCAGAGCGGGCGCATGTAAGGCAGCATGAGCCCGGTGCGGCCCTGCGCCTCGTGGACCGTGGAGACGCCCAGGCGCTCGAGGGCAGCGATGACGCCGGTATCGGCGCGGTGGATGTTGCGGACGACGGTTCCATTCATCGGGTGGACCTCCTGTGCTCGCTTTTTACTCCATTATCGGTAGGCGCGGACGGCGACCTCCATGCTGCCCAGGCGGTCGCTCTCGGCGCGCAGGCGGTCGCCGGGACGGATGGGCCCGACGCCCGAGGGCGTTCCAGTGAAGATCGCGTCGCCCGGGTACAGCGTATAGAAGCGGGAGGCGAACTCGATCAGCTGCTCGAGCGGCCAGAGCATGTCCTCGGTGCTCGTGTTCTGGCGCAGCTTCCCGTTCTGCCAGAGCGCGAGGCGCAGGCTCTGCGGATCGGGCACCTCGTCGCGGGTCGTGAGCCAGGGTCCGAGCACGGTGTAGGAGTCGATCGACTTGCGAAAGCTCCGGTCCTCGCTGCCGCGCAGGGTGATGTCCAGACCGATGCAGTAGCCGGCCACGTGCTTGAGCGCATCCTTGCGCTTCACCCGCGACGCCTCGCGCCCGATGATGGCGACGAGCTCGATCTCGAAGTCGGTGCGCCGCTCCGGAAAGCGCAGCGCTATGCCCTGCGAAGGCCCCACGACGGACGATCCGGCCTTGAGGAAAAGCCCCGATTTCTCGATGTCCCAGATCTCGTGGCCCGGCGGCACCCTGGCCTTCTTCAGCTCCTCGATGTGCGCCTTGTAGTTCACCGGCGCGGCGAGCACCTTGCCCGGCCGGCGCACGGGCGAGAGCAGCCGCGTCTCGGAAAGCTTCTGCCGGCGGCACTCCTCGATCCAGTAGCCGATGGCCGGGATCTGGAACTCGTCGGGCGGCGCGCCGAGGCGCCCGGTGATGTCGAACACCTCCTCGCCGCGCAGGACGCCGACGCGGTCCTCGTCGAAACGACAGAGCTTCATGGTCCCGGGATTGCGGTCGTGCGGACTTGCGAAAGAACGACGCACCAGGCGCGACGCCTAGCGCCAGACCTCCCGGGCGACCTCGACGACGCGCTCGAGCTTTCGCCACTGCTCGTCCTCTGTGAGGGCGTTGCCGTGGTGCGTGCTGGAGAAGCCGCACTGGGGCGACAGGCACAGGTTCTCGAGCGGCACGTACTTCGCCGCTTCTTCGATCCTGCGCTTCAGGAAGTCCTTGGTCTCGAGCTCCGGCGACTTCGACGTCATGATGCCGAGCACGACCTTCTTCTGCGAGCGACGCGGCAGGTGCCGCAGCGGCTCGAAAGTGCCGGCGCGCGCCGAGTCGAACTCCATGAAGAAGCCGTCCACGGCGCAGTCGAACATCGCCTCGGCCACCGACTCGTAGCCGCCCTCGGCGACCCAGGCGCTCTTGAAGTTGCCGCGGCAGGTATGCAGCGTGATGGTCATGCCGGCGGGCCGGCCCTCGAGGGCGCGGTTGATCGTGTCGGCGTAGGTGCGCGGCAGCTTCTCCGGGTCGTCGCCGTTGCGCCGGCAGGTCTCGCGGATCTTCGGATCGCAGAGATATGCGAAGGCGACGTCGTCGAGCTGCAGGTAGGTGCACCCCGCCTCGGCGAACGCCGCGATGGCGGCGCGGTAGGCGGCCGCCGCATCGGTCCAGAACGCGTCCATGTCGGGATACGCCTGCCTCGAGATCCCGGCGCGCCCGGCGCGCAGATGCAGCATCGAGGGCGACGGAATGGTGTACTTGGCCGTCCGGGAGGTGGCCTGCCGGAGGAAGACGAAGTCCTCGATCATGATCTTCTTGCGGTAGGCGAGCTTTCCCGTGACGTTCGGCACGGGCGGCTGCTCCTCGGTGCCGCCGAACTTCGGCCCCGGGTTCTCGCGCAGCGTGACCCCGTCGAGCTGCGAGAGGAAGTCGAGGTGCCACCAGTCGCGGCGGAACTCGCCGTCGGTGATGCCCTCGAGGCCGACGGCCTCCTGCTTCTTCACCGCCGCGCGGATGGCGCGGTCCTCGACCTCGCGAAGCGCCGCGGCATCGAGCTCGCCGCGTCGGAAGCGCGCGCGCGCATCGGCGAGCTCGTGCGGGCGCAGAAGACTGCCGACCTGGTCGGCGCGAAAGGGGGGCGTGCTGGGTTGCATGCGCGCCGATGCTATCATCTCCGGCCTTCGCGACGACGTGCCGGACGACACAGGTTCGATGGACATTCTCTTCGCCTCGACCATCGAGCCCTTCGAGCGCTGGCAGGCGCTTCTCGAGGCGGCCCTGCCCCACGATCGCATCTTCACGGATCCGCAACGCAAGGCCGATGTGGCGCTCGTCGCCTCGCCGCCGCCCGGCACGCTCGAGCGGCTGAAGGACGCAAGGCTCATCCAGTCGCTGTGGATGGGCGTGGAGAGCCTCCTCAACGACCCGGCGCTTCCGCGCAACGTCCCGCTTGCGCGGCTCGTCGACCCCGGCATGGTCGCGGCCATGTCCGAGACGGTCCTTGCGCACACGCTCGACTGGCACCGGCGCCTCTACCGCTACCGGGCCCTGCAGCGCGAGCGCGAGTGGAAGCGCTTTCGCCAGTACCTCGCCTCGGACCACACCGTGGGCATCCTCGGCCTGGGCGAGCTCGGCACCGACGCGGCGCGAAAGCTCCGCTACCTCGGCTTCCGTGTCTGCGGCTGGAGCCGGCGCCCCAAGACGATCGAGGGCGTGGATGCCTCGACCGACCTTTTTTGCGTCCTGGAAAAAAGTGACGTGGTGGTCTGCCTGCTCCCCCTGACCGGGCAGACGCGAGGCGTCCTGAACGCCCAGGCGCTCCGGAAGATCCGGAGAGGCGGCGCGGTGATCAACGTCGCGCGCGGCGCCCACGTGGTGCGCGACGATCTCATCGCCGCGCTGGACGAAGGGCACCTCGCGCACGCCTACCTCGATGTCTTCGAGACCGAGCCCCTTCCCAAAGAAGATCCGCTCTGGGGCCATCCGCGCGTCACGATCACGCCGCACGCCGCCGCGCTCACCGAGCCGCGCACCGCGGTGGCCAGGATCGCTGCCAACGTCGAGGCCGTCCGCCGCGGCGAGCGCCCGGCAAACCTCGTCGACTTCGCGGCCGG
>CAYWSG010000031.1:16527-26307 GCA_964461055.1 uncultured Enterobacteriaceae bacterium
GAACAACGAGGACAACGCCGAAAAGTCGCCCCCGCGAAGGCGGGGGCCCAGTTTTACAAGAAAATGGGTTCCCGCCTTCGCGGGAACGACGACGGGATTGCCCTACAGCTTCGGGGTTGCCCTACAGCTTCGGAGTTGCCCTACAGCTTCGGGTTGCCCTAAAGCTTCGGGGTTGCCCTAAAGCTCTTTCTTGTGGATCGCCGCCCACACGCGCTGGGGCGAGGCAGGCATGTCGAAGTGGCGGATGCCGACGGATGAGAGCGCGTCCACGACGGCGTTCATGACCGAGGCGAGGCTGCCGGCGCAGCCGG
This sequence comes from uncultured Enterobacteriaceae bacterium, assembly GCA_964461055.1. Classification (GTDB taxonomy): domain Bacteria; phylum Pseudomonadota; class Gammaproteobacteria; order Burkholderiales; family SG8-39; genus SCGC-AG-212-J23. The sequence continues at coordinate 16,839 of CAYWSG010000031.1, forward strand.
CTTCCCCGCAGCCCTTGGCGCCGATCGGGTTGGTGGTGGCGGGCGAAGGGTGGCTCGCGTTCGCGATGGCGGGCGGCACGTCCGTGGCGCGCGGCAGCGCGTAATCCATGAAGGAGCCGGTGAGGAGCTGGCCGGTCTCGTCGTAGCGCGCTTCCTCGAAGAGCGCCTGGCCCATGCCCTGCACCACGCCACCGTGGATCTGGCCTTCGACGAGCATCGGGTTCACGATGGTGCCGAAGTCGTTGACGGCGGTGTAGCGCACGACTTGCGTCGCACCCGTCTCCGGGTCGATCTCGACCTCGGCGACGTGGCAGCCGTTGGGGAAGGCGGACGGAATGGTGCCGCTCACGTGCGAGACGTCGAGCGCCCCGGGCCTTTGCTGCGCCAGCTCGAGAAGGCCGATCCTGCGGTCGGTGCCGGCGACCACGTAGCTGCCGTCGGCGAACTCGAGGTCGACGGCGGCCGCTTCCAGCACCTCGGCCGCGACGCTGCGCCCTTTCTCGATCACGAGCTCGGCCGCCTGCGCGAGCGCCGCGCCGCTCATCATGATCGAGCGCGAGCCGCCCGTGCCGGCGCCGAAGACGAGCTCGTCGGAGTCGCCCTGCAGCAGGCGGAAGCGCTCGAACGGAATGCCGAGCCGCTCGGCAGCGACCTGCGCGAAGGGCGTCGCATGGCCCTGGCCGTAGTCGAGCGTGCCCGTGATGAGCGTGACCGTGCCGGCCTTGTCGCCCTGCGTCTCGAAGCGGATGCCGCCCATTTCCTTGTTGGGCGGCGCGGTGACCTCGAGGTAGCTGCCGACGCCCAGCCCGCGGAGCCGGCCGCGCCTTTTCGATTCGCTTCTTCGCTTCTCGAAGCCCTGCACGTCGGCCCTGCGCAGCGCCTCCTCGAAGAGCGCGCCGAAGTCGCCGCTGTCGTACTCCATGCCGGAGGCCGCCTTGAAGGGCAGCGCCTCGGGCGGGATGTGGTTTCGCCGCCGCAGCACGAAGCGATCGATGCCCATCTCGGCCGCCGCGGCGTCGATGAGCCGCTCCATGTAGTAGTTGCCTTCGGGCCGCCCGGCGCCGCGATAGGCGCTCACGGGAACGGTGTTGGTGAAGACGATCCTGGAGGACACCTCGATGAGCGGCGTGCGATAGACGCTCGGCGTGTTCTTGACCGCGTTCAGCGTCGCCATGAGCGGCGCCACCTGGCCGAGCCAGGCGCCCACGTTGCCGTAGCCCGTAAGGCGCACGGCGAGGAAGCGGCCTTCGCCGTCGAGCGCGAGCTCGGCGAGCATCTCGTGGTCGCGCCCCTGCTGGTCCGAGACGAAGCTCCCTGAGCGCTCGTCGGTCCACTTGACCGGCCGGCCGAGCGCGCGGGCCGCGTGCGCGAGGCACACGTACTCCGGGTAGATGGAGCCCTTCATGCCGAACGAGCCGCCGACGTTCCAGGTGAGCATGCGCACCTTGTCGGGCGTCACGCCCAGGATGTCGGCGAGCTGGTTCTTCATGCCGAAGACGCCCTGCCCCGGCGCCGTGAGCGTGTACCGCCCGGTGGCCGGGTCGTACTGGCAGATCGCCGCGCGCGGCTCCATGGCCGCCACGACGACCCGCGTGCTGCGGAGCCGAAGGCGCGTCACGTGCGCGGCCGCGGCAAACGCCGCCTCCACCTTCGCCGTGTCGCCGTAGTGGTAGTCGAGGGCCACGTTGCCGGGCACGTCCTCGTAGAGCTGCGGCGCGCCGGGCTTCGCCGCCTCGCTCGCGAGCGTCACCGCGGGCAGGGGATCGATCTCGACCTCGACCGCCTCGGCGGCGTCCTTCGCCTGCAGCGGCGTGAGCGCGACCACGCAGGCGATCGGATCGCCGACATAGCGCACCCTGTCCGAGGCGAGCGAGGGACGCAGCGGCTTCTTCATCGGCGTGCCGTCGCGGTTCGCGAGCGGCACTACGCACTTGTGCGGTCCGTATCCCTTCAGGTCCTGCGCGGTATACACGGCGAGCACGCCGGGCATCGCGCGCGCGGCCGCCACGTCCACCTTCCTGAGGTGGCCGTGCGCGTGGGCGCTCCGCACCATCCAGGCGTAGGCCTGCCCGGGCTCGTTGAGGTCATCGGTGTAGCGCCCCTCGCCGCGCAGCAGCACCGGATCCTCGGTGCGCGGCACGGGCTGGCCGACGCCGTAGCGCGCAAGCGAAAGCGACTCCGCATCGTCCCGGCGATTCATTCGTGCAGCGTCTCCTAGCGGGCGAGGTAGCCGCTGTCCACCGGCAAGGTGACGCCGGTGATGCAGCGCGCGGCCGGGCTCGCGAGAAAGAGGATGGCGGCGGCGACGTCGTCGACCTCGGGCAGCACGCCGAGCGGCGTGTGCGCCTCGACCTTCTCGAGCGTCGCGGGGTTGGTGAAGATCTGCACGGTGAAGTCGGTGTTGACGAAGGTGGGCGCGACGGCGTTGACCCGGATGCGCTCGGGCGCCCATTCGATGGCGAGGGCGCGCGTCAGGTTCACCACGCCGCCCTTGGATGCCTGGTACGAGGAATTGGGAAAGATGCCGCCGGAGAGGCCCATGATGGAGGCGAGGTTGACGATGGCGCCCCCGGGCGGCGAGGCAGGCCTCGGCATTCTCATGTAGCGCGCGGCGACGCGCGAGCAGAGGAAGAGCGCCGTCAGGTTGAGGTCCACCACCTGCTTCCACTCGGCGAGCGGCACCTCGGTCGCGGGCTTGCGGATCGCCATGCCGGCGTTGTTGACCAGGATGTTGAGCTCGCCCATTTCCTTCGCCGCACGGGCGAAGGCTTCTTCGACCTCCTCCTCGCGGGTGATGTCGCACGCGAGGGCAAGCGCCTTGCCGCCGTTCGCGAGGATCCGGTCGGCGGTGCGCCGGGCGCCGGCTTCGTCCTTGTCGAGAATCGCCACGGTGGCGCCCGCCGCGGCGAAGAGCTCTGCGGTGGCGGCGCCGATCCCCCGGCCGGCGCCCGTGATGAGGGCGCACTTGTTCTCGAGCTCGAAGAGCTTCACGGCGCAAGTATACTGGCGGCCTTCCCATGCACGATCTCCTGATTCGCGGCGCGCTGCTCGTCGACGGGAGCGGTTCGCCGGCCGTCCGCGGCGATCTCGCCGTCAAGGACGGGCTCATCAGCGCCCTCGGCCGCGTCGACGGCCCGGCCCGCGCGGTGGTCGACGCCGAGGGCCTTGCGCTGATGCCCGGCATCGTCGACAACCACACGCACTACGACGCCCAGGTGACCTGGGATCCCGGCCTCGTCCCCTCCCCCGCCCTCGGCGTCACCACCGTCGTCATCGGCAACTGCGGCTTCACCATCGCGCCGTGCCGGCCGACCGACCGCGAGCTCGTCATGCGCAACCTCACGCAGGTGGAAGGCATGTCGCTCGAGGTGCTGCGCGCCGGCATCCGCTGGGACTTCGAGTCCGTGCCGCAGTACCTCGACCGCCTCGAGGCGCAAGGCGCCGCCGCCAACATCGCCGCCTTCGTCGGCCACTCCGCGGTGCGTACCTACGTGATGGGAGAGGCGGCCACCGAGCGCGCCGCGACGCCCGCCGAGGTCGCCGAGATGGAAAGGCTCGTGCGCGAGGCGCTCGCCGCCGGCGCGATCGGCTTCGCCACGAGCACCTCGCCCGCCCACAACGGCGAGGGCGGCAAGCCCATGCCCTCGCGCCTTGCCGACGAGGCGGAGATGCGCGCGCTCGTCGGCGCGCTGCGCGGCACGCAGGGGCTCTTCATGCTCACGAAGGGCGGGCACACGTCGATCGAGTTCCTCGAGTCGCTCGCTGCGGCGTCCGGCCGGCCGGTGGTCATCGCGGCGCTCCTTCACAACAGCACCAATCCCGACGCCGTATTTCGCGACCTGGAGAAGATCGAGGCGGCGAATGCGCGCGGGCGCGCGCTCGTCGGCGCCGTCTCGTGCTGCCCGCTCTCCATGGACTTCACGCTGCACTCGCCTTACGTGATCGAAGGGCTCGACGCCTGGCGTCCGGCGCTCGGCCTGAAGGGCGAGGCGTACCGGTCCAGGCTGCGCGAGCGCGCCTTCAGGGAAGGCATTCGCGCGGAGCTCTCGCGCCCGGCGCACTTCCGCCTCTTCAACGGCGAATGGGACAAGGTCGAAGTCGTGGCGTCTCCACGCCGCAAGGACCTCGAGCACCGGAGCATCCGGCAGATCGCCGAAGCGAGCGGCAAGGACCCGCTCGACGTCATGCTCGACCTCGCGCTCGAGGACGGGCTCGACACGGTGTTCAACGCGATGCTTCTCAACTCCGACGAGGAAGCGGTCGGCCGGATGCTGCGCCACCCGTCGAGCCTCGTCTCGCTCTCCGATGCCGGCGCGCACCTCACGTTCTTCAACGACGCCGGCTTCGGGCTGCATCTGCTTGGGCACTGGGTACGGCGGCTCGGCGTACTCTCCCTCGAGGAGGCGGTGCGGCGCCTCACGAGCCATCCGGCGACGCTCTTCGGCATCCGGGGCCGCGGCGCTCTCGAGGCGGGTTTCCACGCGGACCTGCTGCTTTTCGATCCGGCCACGGTGGACCGGGGGCCGAAGCGCCGCGTCCACGACCTTCCGGGCGGCCACCCCCGCCTCACGACCGACCCGGTCGGCGTTCACGGCGTATGGGTCAACGGCGTGCGCGTGGATGGGCAGCCGGGCGCGCGTCCCGGGCGGCTCCTGCGAATGACGTGATGCGGATGACGTGGCACATGACTTTTTGAAGCGCTTTCGCCGAATGCCGGCGTAGCGCTCTGACGACAAAGCTATTTTTCTTTCGAATCAATGCGCTAGTGGGCGGCTCGTCGCTTCGGCGGCGACGCCGTGTCGTGCGCTGCCGACGCGCTCCCCACCCGGGTGCTCTCGAATCCCCTTGGAAAACAGAGGCTTCTCGTGCTGGCACGGCTCCTGCGTATCGCTACGCGCTGTCCCAACGCCTACTACAGAGAGGGGAAACAAAAGTGCTACAGAAAGACGGGTTCTTCCGCAGGAGTCGCGACGAGGGCAATTTCGCCAAGACCCAGACCACCCCGCCGGCGCCTGCGCCCGCGCCAGCCATGAGCACGCCGGCGCCCGCCTTTGCCCCGAGCACACCCGAGCCGAAGGCCGACGAGCGCAAGGAAGCGAAGCTCGTCGTCGGCCCGCAGATCAAGATCAAGGGCGTCGAGATCAGCGACTGCGACACGCTCGTCGTCGAGGGCCGCATCGAGGCCACGCTCGACTCGCGCGTGCTCGAGATCACCCAGAACGGCGTGTTCCAGGGCACCATCGCCGTCGACAACGCCGAGATCCGCGGCCGCTTCGAGGGCGAGCTCACCGTGCGCAAGATGCTGGTGATCCACGAGACGGGCAAGGTCTCGGGCAAGATCCGCTACGCGAAGATCAAGGTCGAGGAAGGCGCCGAGCTCTCCGGCGAGATCCAGATGACCGACAAGGGCGCGAGCGTCTCCCAGGCGAAGCGCGCGGCCTGAGCCAGCGTTGATTGCAGTCCGCGCCCCGGCGCGAGCCGGGGCGTCCGCCGCCCGCGACCGCGCGCGCTAGCAGGTCGTCAGCGCGCGCCTGAGGCGCGTCACCCCCTCGGCGAGGCTCGCCTCGCGGGCGGCGAAGCACCAGCGCACATAGCCTTCGCCGTGCGGCCCGAAGGCCGAGCCGGGCGCAAGGCCGAGGCCCTGCTCGCGCACAAGGCGCTTGCAGAACGCAAGGCTGTCGTGCGCGCCAGCTACGCGAAGGAACACGTACATCGTCCCCTCCGGCACCGCGACCTCGACGCCCGGAATCTCCTTCAGCCGGCCGACGAGGAAGTCGCGCGTGCTGCGGTAGCGCGCGTGGTCGCGCTCGATCACCGGCTCGCCTTCCTGCAGCGCGGCAATGCCCGCCCGCTGCACGAAGACGGGCGCGCACGACGTGTTGTACTCGAGCAGCTTGGCCAGCGGCGCCTCCAGCGTGGGGGGCACGACCAGCCATCCGAGACGCCACCCGGTCATCCGCCACGCCTTGGAGAAGGTATTGGCCCCGATCAGCCGGTCGCGCGGATCCGCAATCGCGAAGAATGATGGGGCGACCTTGTTGGCTGAACTGAATACGCTTTTGAAATACACCCGTTCATAGGCATCGTCCGCGACGATCCAGATGCCGTGGCGCCGGCAGTGCTCGAGGAGCGCGCGCTGGTCTTCGCGATCGATCGTCCAGCCGGTGGGGTTGTTGGGCGAATTGAGAAACAGCGCCCGGGTTCCCGGCGTCAGGCGCTCGAGGAGCTCCTGGAGGTCGAGCCGCCATCCTTCCGCGCCGAAGCGAAGCGCCACCGTCTCCACGCGGGCGCCGAGGATCCGCGGGATCTCCTGCAGGTTCGGCCAGAGGGGCACGACCTCCACCACCCGGTCGCCCGGCTCGAGGAGCAGCTGCGCGGCGAGCATGAGCGCGTTCACGCCCGAGCTCGCGACCCCGATCTCCTCGCGGGCGAAGGCGCGGCCGTGCAGGCTGGTCAGGTAGGCGGCGAGCGCGTCGCGGAGCTCCGGAATGCCGAGGTTGTGGCTGTAGCCGAGCTCGCCGCGCTCGATGGAGGCGATGGCCGCCCGGCGGATGAACTCCGGGGTCGGCTCGTCGGGCTCTCCCACCCAGAACTTGAGGACGTCGGGCCTGCCCATGCCTTCGTTGGCGAGCTCGCGGATGCGCGAGGCGGCGAGCGCCTGCACCGCTGGGCGGGCGGTGCGGGGCGCGAAGTCGTGCGTCATTTGCGCTCATTCTAGGGCGTGCGCGCGCGGGGACGGCACACCACTTGCGGTGGTCTGGGCATGGATCCCTTCGGCATCGCCCTTCTCGCCGGCGTTCTCGCGCTGCCGTTCCACCTGGTGGTACGGCGGGAAATCCGCGAGATCCGCAAGCTCACCGATCCGCGCCATCTGCGCACTCAGGCGGTCGTCATCACCGACGAGGAAGCCCTCGACGAGTGCACGACGCCCATCGGGCTCTACATGGGACGGAGCATCTGGGAGCGCATTATCTTCAAGGGCGTGGAGTATCGCTTTGATCGCGTAGCGCCCCAGGTAGGGCCCTTTCGCGATCGCCGCCTCGGGCCCGGAGAGCTCCTTCTCGAGCCCGACCTCGTCTACGTCACCGAGTAGCGAGAAAGGACCGGAACGCCGCAGCCGCGCGCGCCACGCCGTCGGCGTCGACGTCGAGGTGCGTCACGAGCCGCAGCACGGGGCGCGGCAGGACGAGCACCCCTTGGGCTGCGACATGCGCGGCGAGCGCCTGCCCCTGAGCACCCGCCTCCACGAACACCATGTTCGTGTGCTGCTCCACGCGCAATCCGAGTTCCCGCAGGCTTGTGGCGAGCCTCTCGGCATTCGCATGGTCCTCGGCGAGGCGCCCGACATTGTGCTCGAGGGCATACAGGCCCGCCGCGGCGAGGATCCCCGCCTGGCGCATCGCGCCGCCCAGCATTTTCCTCGCCCTTCTCGCTTCGCCGATGAAAGACGAGCGCCCGAGCAGGAGCGTGCCTGCCGGCGCCCCGAGGCCCTTGGAAAGGCATACGGAAATCGAATCGAAGCCCTCCACCAGCGTCCGGCCATCCACGCCGGCCTGCACGGCCGCATTGAAGAGCCGCGCCCCGTCGAGGTGCGTGGCGAGCCCCTTCGCCCGTGCAAAGGCGACCGCTTCACGCAAATACTGCAGCGGCAGCGCCTTCCCGGAGAGGGTGTTCTCGAGGGCGAGGAGCCGCGTGCGCGGAAAGTGCGGATCGTCGGGCTTGATGGCCGCTTCGATGGCCGCGAGCTCGAGCGTGCCGTCCGGCCGGCTCGGCACCACCTGCGAGTGGATCGAGCCGAGCACGGCCGCCCCGCCCGCCTCGTAGCGGTAGCTGTGCGCCTCCGAGCCGAGGATCACCTCGTCGCCCCGCCCGCAGTGGCTCATGAGCGCCGCCAGGTTCGACTGCGTGCCCGAGGGAAAGAGAAGCGCCGCCTCGAAGCCGAGCAGCTCCGCCGCCCGCTCCTGCAATCGGTTGACCGTCGGGTCGTCGCCAAACACGTCGTCCCCCACTTCGGCCTCGTACATGGCCTTGCGCATCCCCGCCGAGGGACGCGTGACGGTATCGGAACGCAGATCGACGATCTTCGGCATGGAACCTCGAAAATGGTCAGAGCAATTTACGCGAAATGCAAGTTGCTAGTCCAGGCGAAGGGCCTACCAGCGAGCCTTGAGCCCGAGGAGCACGCCGCGATCGTCGGCGGCCTCGTTCAGGCCGCGCTTCACGCCGAGACCGAGGTCCAGATTTTCGCGAAGCGCGTACATCGCGCCCACGACCGCCTGGCGCAGGCTGCCGGCGCCATCGCGCTCCGGATTCGTGTCGCGCGAGACATCGAGCGCCAGCGTGAGCTTCCCCGTGGCCGCGAAGAGGAGCGCCGCCGACAGGTGGTAGAGCGAGCGCCGCTCGCCGATCTCGTTTCGGTTGCGAAGGTAGCCTGCGTGGCCGAGGACCTGCCAGCGCCCAAGCTCGTGGCCGGCGACGAAGCTCGCGCCCCAGCGCACCTTGCCCGCGCCGAGCCCCTTCTCTTCCCGACCGGTCGGGAGGTGGGCCTCCGGCTTGAGCACGAGGCTCGTCTGCCCGCCCTCATGGAATCGCCACTTTACGGAAAGCGACGCGTCGCCACGCCCTTCGGTGACCTCGCCGCCGGCCGATTCGCGCTCGTAGGGAAGCTCGAGCTGGAGCTCCGCGCGCTCCGTAACGCCGTGGCTCAGCACAACTCCGGCTTCCGAGATCCGCGCCGTCTCTCCGTCCCGGCGGTCCTTCGAGCGCGTGCCGTGCACTTCCACCTGCGCCGTGCCCTTGCCGACGACTTCGGTGTCCTCGGTGATGAGCGGATGGCTCGCGTGAAGGCTCGTGGCCCACGCGAGGAGAGCGCCTGCGAGGCCGCGCGCTTTCATGGCCCGGGATTGTGCCGGAAAAGCTAGATCTCGATGCGCGAGCCGAGCTCGATCACCCGGTTCGTCGGAATGTTGAAGTAGTCGGTGACGTTGCCGGCGTTGCGCGCCATGGCGGCGAAGAGCCGCTCGCGCCACAGGGCCATGCCGCTGCCGCTCGGACTGCCGCGCACGGGGACGATCTTCTGGCGCGACAGGAAGAACGACGTCTCCATCAGGTTGAAGTCGAGCCCGAGCGCGCCGCAGAGCTCGAGCGCGCGCGTGACGTCCGGCCGGTTCATGAAGCCGTAGCGGATGCGCACCCGCCAGCAGCCGTGGCCGAGCCGCTGCACCCGCACCCGGTCGCTGAACGTGACCCAGGGCACGTCGCGGACCTCCACCGTCAGGAACACCACCCGCTCGTGCAGCACCTTGTTGTGGTTGAGGTTGTGCATGAGCGCGTGCGGCGTCGCGTCGGGCTCCGCGGTGAGGAAGACCGCCGTGCCGGGCACGCGCGCCGGCGGGTGCTGGAAGAGCGACTCGAGGAAGGCCACGAGCGGCACGGAGTCGCGCTTCAGTTGCTCGGTGAGGATCTCGCG
>CAYWSG010000031.1:26407-33068 GCA_964461055.1 uncultured Enterobacteriaceae bacterium
ATCCAGTTCACCGCCGGCACGTACACCTGCCCGTACACCCGGGCGGAGGTTTGCACGACATTCATGCGCGGCAGCAGGCCGAGCTGGATCGCCTGCCGCGTGATCGAGAAGGCGCCGGTGATGGTCGCCTGCGACGCCACCACGGTGGCCGCGGTGGCGAGCGCCACCATCGGATAGAGCGCCCAGTCGGGAAACGCGAGGTAGAACGGATTGCGGATCGCCTCGGGCGTGGCGATGAGCAGCGCCCCCTGCCCGAAGTAGTTGAGCACGAGCGCCGGCATGACGATCGAGAACCAGGCGATGCGGATCGGCCACTTGCCGAAGTGGCCGAGGTCGGCATAGAGCGACTCGGCGCCCGTGAGCGCGAGGAGGATCGCTCCGAACACGCCGAACGAGTACACGCCATGCGTCGTCACGAAGCGGGCGGCGTGGCCCGGGTCGAGCGCGGCGAGCACCCCCGGGTTCTGCGCGATGTTCCAGATGCCGACGACGGCGAGCGTGGCGAACCACGCGAGGCAGATGGGGCCGAAGTAGCGGCCGACCGCCGCCGTGCCCAGGCTCTGCATCCAGAAGAGGCCCGCGACGATGCCCACCGCGAGCGGGATGACCCAGGGCGCGAAGCGCTCGGTGGCGACGCCGAGGCCCTCGACGGCGGAGACCACCGAGATGGCCGGCGTCAGCACCGTCTCCCCGTAGAAGAGCGCGCCCGCAAGGAGGCCGAGCACGATCGCCGCCTGGCGCAGCCTCGGCCGTTCGCGCACCGCCGCGCTCGCGAGCGCGAGGAGCGCCATGCTTCCGCCCTCGCCCCGGTTGTCCGCGCGCATCACTAGGACCACGTACTTGAGCGAGACGACGATGACCAGCGACCAGAAGATGGTCGAGAGTCCGCCCATGATGTTGCCGGCGCTGAAGGGAATTCCGTAGTCGGGCGAGAACGTCTGCTTCACCGCGTAGAGCGGGCTCGTGCCGATGTCGCCGAAGACGACCCCGAGCGCCGCCAGCGTGAGGGCGGCCTGCGACGTTTTCCTGGAGGGCGAGCCTTTGTCCACCTGACCTATAGGGGGGCGCTGTTCTGAAGGACGCGGCACGCTACTCCCGCACCGCACAAATTGCAAATCGACCCGGCTTGGCGCCGCAGCCGCCGCGCCTCCTCAGCGTGGAGGCCCTGCCCGCAGGAGCCGCTCGAAGGCTGCCGGCGCGACGGGCTCGCCGAAATAGAAGCCCTGCACCTCGTCGCAGCCATGGCGGCGGAGAAACGCGAGCTGCGCCTCGGTCTCCACGCCTTCGGCGGTCACCTTGAGGTGCAGCGCATGGCCGAGCGAGATCACCGCCTGGGCGATCACGCCCTCGTCCTCCGGGTCGCCGTCGGCCCGTCCGCGCCCGATGTCGCGCACGAACGAGCGGTCGATCTTCAGCGTGTCGATGGGAAAGTCCTTGAGATAGGCGAGGCTCGAATAGCCGGTGCCGAAGTCGTCGACCGAGAGCTCGACGCCGAGCGACTTCAGCCCGTGCAGCGTCGCGACCGCCTTCTGCACGTTGTGCATGACCGTGCTCTCGGTGATCTCGAACTCCACCTCGCGCGGCTCGATGCCGGTCTCCTCGATGATGCGCGAGACCGCCCGCACGAGCCCCTCCTGCCGGAACTGCCGCGGCGACAGGTTGACCGAGACGCGCCCGGGCTCGAGCCCGGCGTCGCGCCAGGCGCGCGCCTGCAGGCACGCCTCGCGCAGCACCCACTCGCCGATCGGCACGATGAGCCCGGTCTCCTCCGCGAGCGCGATGAAGCGATCGGGGCGCAGCAGGCCCCACTCCGGATGGTTCCAGCGCAGCAGCGCCTCGGCGCCCGCGTGCGCGCCCGTGCGCAGGTCGATCTTGCGCTGGTAGTGAAGCGCGAGCTCGCGGCGCTCGAGCGCTCGGCGCAGCGCCGTCTCGAGCGCGACGCGCTCGCTCACCCGCGCGTTCATCTCGGCGGTGTAGAACTGCACGTTGTTGCGGCCGTGCTCCTTCGCGCGGTACATCGCCGCGTCGGCGTTGCGCAGCAGCGTATCGACATCGCGGCCGTCCTGCGGATAGAGGCTGACGCCGGCGCTGCAGGTCACGGTGAGCTCGTGGCCGTCGACGTCCATGGGCCTCGAGACCGCGGCCGTGATCCGCTGCAGCGCCCGGTAGATGCTCTCCTCGCCGCCCTGGTCGTTCAGGATGAGGACGAACTCGTCGCCGCCCAGGCGCGCCACCGTGTCGCCCTCGCGCAGCACCGTGCGCAGGCGCTCGGCCATGCCCTTCAGCAGCCGGTCGCCGGCGCCGTGGCCGAGGCTGTCGTTCACGAACTTGAAGTTGTCGAGGTCGATGAAGACCACCGCCATCGCGCGCGGCTGGCGCTGGGCGTAGACCGCCTGTCCCATCCGGTCGTGCAGGAGGTTGCGGTTCGGCAGCCCCGTGAGGCTGTCGTAGTTCGCCTGGTGCTCGAGCTGCACCTGGTAGCGCTTGCGCTCGATGGCGTACTGCATCGCGCGAAGCAGGAGCTCCGGCTCGAGGCGGCTCTTGACGAGGTAGTCCTGGGCGCCGCCCTTGACGGCGGAGAGCGCGACCGTCTGGTCGTCGTTGCCGGTGAGCACGATGATCGGCACGCCGGGCGAGTGCGCGTAGACCTTGGCGAAGGTCTCGAGGCCGAAGCTGTCCGGCAGCGACAGGTCGAGGAGCACGAGCGCCGGAGCCGCGCCGCCCTTCGCCCCGGCCGAAAGAAGGTCGAGGCCCTGCGAGAGCCGCTCCGCGCAGCGCACGGTAAAGAGCGAGCCCGACGGCGGCGACGGCGACGAAACGGCCGGCGCCTCGGCGAGCATCTCGCGGATGAGCCGCGCGTCGCCCGGGTTGTCCTCGATCAGCAGGACTTCCTGGCAGAGCGTCTCCTGGCAGAGCACTTCGGCGGCCTCTCCGGCCTGCATGATGAACCGCGCGGGGTCAGCGCGAGCCGTTCGGCAGCGTGACCACCGTGAGCCAGAACGCGTCGATCGACTTCACCACCACGATGAACTTCTCCAGGTCGACGGGCTTGGTCACGTAGCAGTTGGCGTGCAGGTTGTAGGTGCGCATCACGTCTTCCTCGGCCTTCGAGGTCGTGAGGATGACGACCGGGATGCGCTTGAGGCTCTCGTCGCGCTTGATCTCCGAGAGCACCTCGCGGCCGTCCTTCTTCGGCAGGTTGAGGTCGAGGAGAATGATGTCGGGCCGCGGTGCGGCGCCGTGCTTGCCCACGCGCCGCAGGAAATCCATGGCCTCGACGCCGTCCTTGACCCAGTGCAGGTTGCTGTAGACCTTGCCTTCCTTCAGCGCCTCGCGCGTGAGGCGCTCGTCGCCGGGGTTGTCCTCGACGAGCAGGATGTCGATGGGACCGTTTCTCTCAACCATGGGCGATCTCCTGTTTCTTGGGCAGCGTGAAATGGAATGTGGTGCCTTCGCCGGGCCGCGACTCGACCCAGATGCGGCCGTGGTGGCGCTCGACGACCTTCTTGCAGATGGCGAGGCCGATCCCGGTGCCGGGATACTCCCCCTTGCTGTGCAGCCGCTGGAACACCATGAAGATGCGCTCGAAGTACTGCGGCTCGATGCCGATGCCGTTGTCCGCGACGCTGAACTCCCACTCCGTGGGCCGCTCGACGCAGGCCACGTGGATGCGCGGCACCGAGGGCGAGCGGAACTTGAGGCCGTTGCCGATCAGGTTCTGGAAGAGCTGCGCGAGCTGCGTCTCGTCGGCGGGCAGCGTGGGCAGCGCGTCGAAGGTCACCGCGGCGCCGGACTCCTCGATGGCCGCGCGCAGGTTGGCGATCGCGCGGCGAAGCGGCGCCTCGACGCCGACCTCGCGGAACTCGCGCGCGCGCGTGCCTACGCGCGAGTAGGCGAGGAGATCCTCGATCAGCTGCTTCATGCGCGCCGCGCCGTCGACGATGTAGGCCATGAACTCCCTCGCGTCGCCGTCGAGGCGATCGGCGTAGCGGCGCACGAGCAGCTGCGTGTAGCTCGACACCATGCGAAGCGGCTCCTGCAGGTCGTGCGAGGCCACGTAGGCGAACTGCGCGAGCTCGGCGTTGGAGCGCTTGAGCTCCTCGTGGGCCTCGGCGAGCGCCGCCTCGGCCTGCTTGCGCTCGGTGATGTCGATGAGGGCGACCAGCATGCGCGCGGCCTCGCCGCGCTCGTCGGGAATCACTTTCTGGCGCGCAAGCACCCAGAGCTGCTCGCCGTCGGTGCGCACGACCCGGAACTCCAGGCTGTGCGGCGCGAGCGTCGCGATGCACGCCTCGCGCACGGCGAGGAAGCGGCTGCGGTCCTCGGCGTGCACCTGGTCCTTGAAGAGGGGATACTCGCCCGAGGCGGGCAGCGGGCCGCGCAGCCACTCGGGCGAGTCGCTCCACTTGAGCCGGTCGGCGCGCAGGTCGTAGTCGAGGATGATCATGCGCGCGGCCGACTGGCCGAGCTGGAGCACCTCCGTTTTCTCGCGCAGCGCCGCGTCGAGCGCCGTGCGCTCGGTGATGTCGTCGAAGATCGCGATGTCGTACAGGCCCTTGCCTTCCGCGTCGCGGACGAGCGTCACCGTCACGTCCACCCACACCACCCGGCCGTCCTTTCGCACGTAGCGCTTCTGCGCCGTGAACGAGGTGCGCTTCCCGGCGTACATCTCGTCGCGCAGCCGGTCGGTGACGTCGCGGTCCTCCGGATGCGAGACCTCCTTCACCGAGCGGCCGACGAGGTCGGCGGCCTCGTAGCCGAGGATCTCGCAGAGCTTCGGGTTGACCAGGCGAAAGCGCCCGTCGAGCGCGACGTGGGCCATGCCGGAGCCCGCGAGCTCGAAGGTGCTGCGAAAGCGCTGCTCGCTCTCCCGCAGCGCGGCCTCCGCGCGCCGCCGCTCGGTGATGTCGCTGATGGTGGAGACGATCCCGTAGTACTCGAGCTCGCCCGCACGGCGCAGAAAGCCCGTGTTGACCGAGAGCCAGGACACGCTGCCGTCGGGGCGCCGGATGCCCATGACCTGGCCCGTGAGCGGCAGGCCGTGGCGAACCGTGACGCGGGTGGGGCGCTCCTCCGGCGTGAGCGGGCTGCCGTCCTCGCGCACGCAGGGAAGCTGCGAGGTGAAGCCGGGCTTGCCGAGAAGGTCGGTGAGGGGCAGGCCGATCACGCGCTCGGCGGCGAGATTGCCGGCCACCACGTTGAGGTCACGGTCGTAGACAAGGATCGCCTCGTTGGCGGAGCTGAGGACGGCGCGAAAGCGCTCCTCGCTCTCGCGCAGGGCGTCGAGCGCCCGGCGAAGCTCGCCCGCTTCGTCGCTATCGTCCCGGCCCGCCTGCGTGCCAGCCCTTGCGTTCGGCGTCACCTTGGCTTTCGGCGTCATGGCCACCGGCCTTCGTGCCTTCGCGTTGTATTGGCGCCCCTCCACGAAGGATTGTATGCCCTACCGGTGCAACCCCTCGTAGAGTCCCTTCGCGGCGGCCTTGTAGGCGACGATGGGCACGAGGGTGTCGAGCACCGGGGTGGCTACGCGCGCCACGCGCGCAAAGGCGAGCGGCGCGGCGAGCTGCGCCTCGATCTCCATCGGCCGGCCGAGCTCGTAATCCTGCAGGATCGAGGACTTATGGTCCGTGGCGGCGCCGCCGTGCCCGCCCGCGGGCCGCTGCGGCGCCCCCTCGGGAACGATCCCGTGGGCCCGCGCGATGGAGCGCGCCTCCTCGCGCAACGCCTCGACCACCGGCCTCAGCGCCGGATCGCTGCGCGCCCGCGAAAGCGGCTCGCCCGTCAGCACCGTCATGCAGGCCGAGCTGATATTGAGGGCGAGCTTGTTCCAGACCGCCTGGCGGATGTCGGCCGTCGCGGGAGAGGACATGCCCACGGCTTCGAGCAGCGCGCGCAGCGAAACGATGCGCCCGGAGGACGAGTCGTCGGGCTCTCCGAGCGTGAGCATGTTGTTTCCGGGCGTCCGGTTGAGAACGACGCCGGGCGCGACGAGCTCGTTGGCGGAATAGACCACGCCGCCCACGATGCGCTCGGGTGCAATGGCGCGCGCCAGCGCGCCGTCCGGATCGAGCCGCGAAAGGTCGGGCGGCGCCGGGCGCGAAGAGGAAAGCCCGATGGCATACCACCAGGGAATCCCGTTCTGCACGAAGACGACCGCGGTGTCGCGGCCGAGGAGCGGCGACGCGGCCGCGGCAAAGGCGCCGAGCGCCGTCGCCTTCAGCGTGACGAAGACGACGTCCTGCGCGCCCGCTTCGTCGGCGCTCTCGACTGCGTGGACGCGCGCGCGGATCTCCTCTTCGCCGTGGCGGAGCGCGAGACCGTGCGAGCGCATGGCCTCCAGATGCGCGCCGCGGGCGATCACCGAGACTTCATGCCGGCCGATGGCCGCGAGGCGCGCGGCAAGATGACCGCCGACCGCTCCGGCGCCGAACACACAGATCCGCATGCGGCGGCCATTCTAGTGGCGTGCCGCGCCGATCGGCGTTTCGGAAGATGAACCTGCGCCCGCGATGCGCAACGCGCGGCGGGACGCAGGCGATGACAACGGCTACTTCTGCGTGTCCGTGCTGCCCGGCGTGCTGCTGCCCGGCGTGGACGTGCTGCTCGACGTGTCGCCCGAGGAGCTGCTGCCCGATGTTCCGCCCGACGTGCTGCTGTCCGA
>CAYWSG010000032.1:0-31400 GCA_964461055.1 uncultured Enterobacteriaceae bacterium
CCTGGGCATACCGGCAGGTGTCGCTGCTGCTGCGCCGCCCGCCGGGCCGCGAGGCATACCCGGGCGACGTGTTCTACCTGCACTCGCGCCTGCTCGAGCGCGCGGCACGGGTGAACCCCGAGTACGTCGAGAAGTTCACCAAGGGCGAGGTGAAGGGCAAGACCGGCTCGCTCACGGCGCTGCCGGTGATCGAGACCCAGGCGGGCGACGTGACGGCCTTCGTGCCCACCAACGTGATCTCGATTACCGACGGCCAGATCTTCCTCGAGACCGACCTCTTCAACGCGGGCATCCGCCCGGCCATCAACGCCGGCATCTCGGTCTCCCGCGTAGGGGGCGCCGCCCAGACGAAGATCATGAAGCGGCGCGACACCGGCGGGGGCGTGCGCCTCGCCCTCGCGCAGTACCGCGAGCTCGCCGCCTTCGCCCAGTTCGCGAGCGACCTCGACGAGGCGACCCGCAAGCAGCTCGAGCGTGGCCGGATGGTCACCGAGCTCATGAAGCAGCCGCAGTACTCGCCGCTGCAGGTGTGGGAAATGGCGCTCACGCTCTTCGCCGTGAACAACGGCTACTTCGACGACATCGACGTGAAGAAGGCGCTCGCCGCCGAGAAGTCGATGCGCGACTACGTGAAGGGCAAGTACGGCGAGCTGGTGGGCAGGATGGAGGAGAAGAAGGACCTGTCCGCCGACGACGAGAAGCTCCTCCACGAAGCCATCCAGGACTGGAAGAAGAACGGCACGTTCTAGGGAAGAACGGCCCGTTCCTGGAGACACGCGGGACTACTGAGGAATCGGCAGCACGATGCCCGGCACCAAAGAGATCAGGATGAAGATCCGGAGTGTGCAGAACACCCGGAAGATCACCAAGGCGATGGAGATGGTCGCCGCCTCCAAGATGAGGAAGGCGCAGGAGCGCATGCGCCAGGCGCGCCCCTACGGGGAGAAGATCCGCACCGTGGCGGCCCACATCTCGCACGCCAACCCCGAGTACCGGCATCCGTTCCTCGTGCATCGGGATACCGTGCAGCGCGTCGGCCTCATCGTCATCACGACCGACAAGGGCCTGTGCGGTGCCCTCAACACGAACGTGCTGCGCCTGGTCCTCGCGCAGTACAAGGAGTGGCAGGCGCAGGGCGAGGAGATCGAGGTCTGCGCCATCGGCAACAAGGGCCTCGGCTTCATGCAGCGCCTCGGGGCGAGCATCGTCTCGCAGGTGACGCAGCTCGGCGACCGGCCGCAGATGGAGAAGCTGATCGGCGCGGTCAAGGTCATGCTCGACGGCTACACGTCCGACCGGTTCGACCGGCTGATGATCGCCTATACCCGCTTCATCAACACGATGAAGCAGGAGCCGGTGATCGAGCAGCTCCTGCCCCTCGCGGGCGAGCGGCTCGGCGCGCCGGAGACCGTCTGGGACTACATCTACGAGCCGGAGGCGCGCGCGGTCCTCGACCAGGTCATGACGCGCTACATCGAGGCGCTCATCTACCAGGCCGTCTCCGAGAACATGGCCTCCGAGCAGTCGGCGCGCATGGTGGCGATGAAGGCGGCCTCCGACAATGCCGCCACGCTGATCGACGAGCTCACGCTCGTCTACAACAAGAACCGGCAGGCCGGCATCACCAAGGAACTTTCGGAAATCGTGGGCGGCGCCGCCGCCGTCTAGGGAACCAGGATACTTTATGGCACAGGCACAGGGCATGCAGAGTCAAGCGCAAGGCACCATCGTCCAGTCGATCGGCGCGGTCATCGACATCGAGTTCCCGAGGGAGCACATGCCGAACATCTACGACGCGCTCGTGCTGGAGGACAGCGGCGGGAACAGCCTCGTCGAGCAGGGCCTCACCTTCGAGGTGGAGCAGCAGCTCGGCGACGGCGTGGTGCGCTGCATCGCGCTCGGCTCCTCCGACGGCATTCGCCGCGGCATGAAGGTCAAGGCGCTCGGCCGGCCCATCTCGGTGCCGGTCGGCAAGGGCACGCTCGGGCGCATCATGGACGTGCTCGGCCGCCCGATCGACGAGGTGGGCCCGATCAAGTCCGAAGAGCTGCGCTCGATCCACCAGGTGGCGCCGAAGTTCGACGAGCTCTCGCCCTCGGTGGAGCTGCTCGAGACGGGCATCAAGGTGATCGACCTGATCTGCCCCTTCGCCAAGGGCGGCAAGATCGGCCTCTTCGGCGGCGCCGGCGTCGGCAAGACCGTCAACATGCTGGAGCTCATCAACAACATCGCCACCCAGCACTCCGGCCTTTCGGTATTCGCCGGCGTCGGCGAGCGCACCCGCGAGGGCAACGACTTCTACCACGAGATGATCGAGGCCGGCGTCGTCAAGACCGACAACCTCGAGGAGTCGAAGGTCGCGATGGTGTTCGGGCAGATGAACGAGCCGCCGGGCAACCGCCTGCGCGTCGCGCTCACCGGCCTCACCATGGCCGAGAAGTTCCGCGACGAGGGGCGCGACATCCTCTTCTTCGTCGACAACATCTACCGCTTCACGCTCGCCGGCACGGAGGTGTCCGCGCTGCTCGGCCGCATGCCCTCCGCGGTGGGCTACCAGCCGACGCTCGCCGAGGAGATGGGCAAGCTCCAGGAGCGCATCACCTCGACCAAGGTGGGCTCGATCACGTCGATCCAGGCCGTGTACGTGCCGGCCGACGACCTGACCGACCCGTCGCCTGCGACGACCTTCGGCCACCTCGATGCCACCGTCGTGCTCTCGCGCGACATCGCTGCGCTCGGCATCTATCCGGCCGTGGACCCGCTCGACTCCACCTCGCGCCAGGTCGACCCCAACATCATCGGCGAGGAGCACTACAACACGACCCGTTCGGTGCAGCAGACGCTCCAGCGCTACAAGGAGCTGCGCGACATCATCGCGATTCTGGGCATGGACGAGCTCTCGCCCGAGGACAAGCTGGCCGTCTCGCGCGCGCGCAAGATCCAGCGCTTCCTCTCGCAGCCGTTCACCGTGGCGCAGAACTTTACCGGCACCCCGGGCAAGTACGTCTCGCTCAAGGACACCATCAAGGGCTTCAACATGATCGTGAACGGCGAGTGCGACGCGCTGCCGGAGCAGGCGTTCTACATGGTCGGCACGATCGAGGAAGCCTTCGAGAAGGCGAAGACGCTCAAGTAATGGCCAATCCCACCATCCAGGTCGACGTCGTCAGCGCCGAAGAGTCCATCTTCTCCGGCGAGGCGGAGTTCGTCGTCCTGCCCGGCGAGGCGGGCGAGCTCGGCATCTATCCCCGCCATACGCCGCTCATCACCCGCATCAAGCCCGGCGCCGTGCGCATCACGCCCGCCGGCGGCGGAGAGGAGCAGCTCATCTTCGTCGCAGGCGGCATCCTGGAGGTCCAGCCGAAGATCATCACCGTCCTTGCCGACACCGCGATCCGGGGCGCCGACCTGGACGAGGCGAAGGCGAACGAGGCGCTGAAGCGGGCCGAGGAAGCGCGCGCCAAGGCGCAGGACAAGCAGGAGATCGCCGCGGTCGAGGCCGAGCTCGCCATGCTCGCCGCGCAACTCGCGGCGATCCGCCGCCTTCGCAAGAAGTAGTCGCCCCGTAGACCGGTCGCGACCCGTGTCGTGGCGCATCGACGTGGATGCGCGCTTCTAGTCCGCCGAGACTAGGCAGGGGTAAGGACACGCGCGCGCGCCGCTGCAACAATCTCCCTGCCAGCCAGGAGAGACAGGCATGAAGCACATCCTCGATTCGACCTTCCGGTACAAGCCCAGCTTCGACACGGACGTGCGCAAGACCTTCGAGCGGGTGCGGCGCCAGCAGCAGCTGCGCGAGCGCGGCAAGCCGCGCATGGCCGAGGCCGCGGCCGAGACGCCGGTCGGGCCGCGCATCAAGGTGCTCCAGCTCGATCAGCTCAAGAAGGCGAGCAGCACGTAGCGCTCGGGGCCGCCCGCGCGCAGGGCGCCAAACGGATAGCAGGTTACGAGCGTCAGGCGACTGGGGCCCGCCTGCTCCATGACCCAGGTGCTTCTGCGATCGAGGATGCGGGCGTCGCCGACGCGGTAGCGCACGCGGGTCCCGTCGGGCCGCTCCACGACCATCTCGTCGCCGATCCTCACCTCCTGAAGAAAGGAAAAATGCGTGTCCCGGTGGCCGGCGATGACGCTGTTGCCGCCGTCCCCTGGATGCGCAGTCCCCGTTACATGGCCCGGACCGAACGCGAGCGCAGCACCGCCTGAGCCCGCGAGCACATAGCGAACGACGCCGAGCCGCGGGACGCTCAGCCGCGCGACCGGCCAGGTATCGGCCCATGGCCACGGCCGCACCGGGGCGCCTTCGGCGAGCGTCCGGTCCCACGCCGATGCGATGAGCGCCTGCGCAAGCAGAGCCTTGGCGTGAATCCAGACGCCTCGGCCTGCCTGCCACGCACCCACGGCCAGCAGGACGACGATGAGGACGATGAGGACCCGTTCCATCCGCGCGTACGACGGTCGGATCGGCGCCTGCTCGAGCGGCGGGAGGGCCGGCGCTTGCGTCCTCATGCGACCCGCCGCCGGAGCAGGAGCCCTGCCAGCCCGAGCAGAAGGCATCCGGCGCCCACGAGCAGAGCAAGACGGCTATCCGTCGCGCCTTGCGGGAGCTCGCCGAACACGCTCTCGTATTGCCAGCCGGCCGGAAGCAGCGTCGGGACCGCGTGCGATTGCAGGCTGGCGTCGTCCGGGCGCGCGGGCGTGCGGTCCACGGCAACGAAGCTCGTGTACTTCGTCACGAGCCGGTGCGAGAGCGCGAGCGAGACGATCTCCGCGCGCGCCCGCTCCCTCGCCACGGGACTTGCTGCCGGGTCGCGATCCACATCCATGAGGGCAGTCACTTTCTGCCGCGCCCAGACCGATGCGACGCTCGGCGACTCGGCCGCTGCCGCGATGGGAACCGTCGCTTCCCATGAACGATCCTGCCAGTGCCCGCTCACTACGGCAGCGCCTTCGAGCGAGTCGAGGGCGACCGTCACGACGAGCGGCTCGCCCGAATAGAGATCGGGCAGGCGTGCGGGCCATGCCTCGGCGCGAGCGCCGTCGGGCCAGCGCACCGAGAGCTCGCGCAGTACCGGCGCCTCCAGGCGCGCGAGCAGCTCCCCCATCCGCTCGGCCACTTCGTCGATGCGGCCGATGAACGTGAAGCTGCCCCGCCCGAGACGGGCGGCCTTGTCCATGAAGTGGCCGTTGGGCGCGGAGCCGATGCCGACGGTGAACAGGCGCGAGCTGCCGAGCTCGCTCCGGATGAGGCCGAAGAGCTCGTCCTCGTTGCCCACCGCGCCGTCGGTGAGGAACACGACCTGCCTTACCCGGTCGCCCGTCGCCGGCGCGGCAAGCGCGAGTCGCAGCGCGTCGCGCATCTCGGTGCCGCCGCGGGCCTCCAGCGCGTCGACCCAGTCGATGGCCTCGCGCACTGCTCGCTCCTCCGCTTCGCGCGCCTTGGGGAACAGGGCCCTCGCGCGCGAGTTGAACGCGATGACATTGAAGCGATCGCCGGGGGCGAGGCGCTCGAGCGCCAGCGCGAGCGCGGCCTTCGCCTGACGGATGGACGCACCCGCCATCGACCCGGACGTGTCGAGCACGAGGATCACCTCCCGCGGAAGCCGCAGGCGCTGCTCCAGCGGCGGCGGCAGGACCATGAGAAGCCCGTAGTGACGGCCGTCCTTTTCCTCGACGAACCAGGCCGCCTGCGGCAGCGTCGAGGGTCGCGGCGTCCAGGAGAGCTCGAAGTCGCGGTCGGCCCGCACCGGGCCTTCGGCGAGCGTGATGACGCTTCGCGAGGGCGACGCGCTTTGCTGGTGTATCGCGTGGTAGGCGCTCTGGACCGAAGCGAGCGGCACCCCGGCATCGAGCTCCACGCGGATCGACACCGCGTTCGACCGGCCGTGCTCGTGTCCCGGCCGCAGGACGGGCGGCGCAATGCGAGCCGCATCCGCGACGCGTAGCGGCCCGGGGACATATCGCGGGCCCACCACCATGGGAAAGCGCAGGGAAAAGCGGTTGCCGTCGTACCGAGCCGCGTGCTGGTACTCGAGCGCCACGACGATCGTCTCGCCGGGACCGATGTTGGCCACCTGCGTCGTAAAGATGTTCGGCCGCTCCTGGTCGAGGAGCGCGGTCCGATGTCCCGATGAGCGTGCGGCGGCGTAGACGGCGGCGGCCTGATCGCGGCTGCGGATCTCGCCTTCCAGACGGCGCTCGCCGACAGCGAGGGTCATGCGATCGACGGCGGCGCCTTCAGGCAGCGGGAAAACGTAGAGGGCCTCCGCCCAGGCTTCCCGGGGGTTCTCGAAGATCTGGACGACTCGCGCCCGGACAAGGGGTCCTGAGACCGCGAAGCGGACCTCGGTCGAGACGAGCGGTGCGGGAAAGGGCTCTTCGGCATCGCCCGCTTTCAGGTAGAGCGCCGGTTGCCCGACCGACTGCGCCTCCGCATAGGCGGGCGTGGCGAGCAACAATGCCACGCCGCCCAGAAGGAGGCCGGCGGCAAGGCCGAGCAGGGCTGCCAGGCCCAGGAAGGCCAGCAGCTCGGGCAGGGTGGCGCGGGACAACGCTCGGTGCGACATGGACGTCTCCGTAGGCGATGGTCGTCCCGGGCATTGGGCAAGCCGATTTCGCCGGCAATGGCGGCGAGGCGCAGGCAATCCGCGGCGGAATTCTGGAAAACCGATGGCAACGCCCGTCGCTGCGCCTGCCATCGGCTATATTGGGATGGCCATGCCGCGCCGCATCGCCATCGTGGAAGACGATCCCGTCATCCGCTCCAACTACGCGGACGCGCTCCGCCGCCACGGCTTCGAGGTGTCCGACTACGCCACGCGGGCCGAAGCGCTTTCCGCCCTGCGCACGCGCCTGCCGGACCTTGCCCTCGTCGACATCGGCCTGGGGAGCGAGATCGACGGCGGATTCACGCTTTGCCGCGAGCTCCGTGCGATGTCCGCGACGCTGCCGATCATCTTCCTCACCGCGCGCGACAGCGACTTCGACATCGTCGCCGGGCTGCGGCTCGGCGCCGACGACTACCTCACGAAGGACGTGAGCCTGCCGCACCTGCTCGCCCGGGTGGCGGCGCTTTTTCGCCGGGCAGAGCTCTCCGGCGAAGCGAAGGGCGTGGAGGAGCGCCTGGAAAGGGGCGCGCTCGTACTCGATCTCAAGCGCTTCAAGGTGTTCTGGAACGGCGCCGCGGTGCCCCTCACGCTCACCGAGTTCTGGATGGTGCACGCGCTTGCCAAGTACCCGGAGCACGTCAAGAGCCGCGACCAGCTGATGCGCGAGGCGAATCTGGTCGTCGACGACGGCACGATTACCTCCCACATCAAGCGCATCCGGCGCAAGTTCGCCGCGGTCGACCCGTCGTTCGACGCCATCGAGACGGCCTACGGCATGGGCTATCGATGGAAGGCCTGAGAGGCCGAAGCCGCCTCCGCTTCGGCCTGCGCGCAAAGCTCGCCCTTGTGACGCTCGTGCTCCTCGCGCTTCCCTGGGCGGGCATCCTGTACGTGAACGAGGTCGAGCGCCTGCTCCTGCAGGGCCAGGAGCAGGCGCTTCTTGGAACCGCGCGGGCGGTCGCCACGGCGCTGCACGAGCGGCCGCTCCTCACGGTTTCGGCAACGACGGGCGAGGAGCGCGAGCTCGGCACGCTGCTCGCCGGCCTGCGACGGGCCGCCTCGCGCATCTGGATCGTCAATCGCGAGTTCGCCGTCCTCGCCCGGGTGGGTACGCTCGAGCGCAAGCCCCGCGCCGAGGCGGCGGCGACGTGGTGGGAATCGGTTCTCGCCTGGCTCGTCCAGCGGCCGACCGAGCAGTTCGTCGACGTGCTCGGCCCCGAGGGCCTCGCGGGCGCGCGGGACGTCATCGCGGCGCTGCAAGGAACGCCTGCCACGCGGACCCGCCGGACGCAGGATGGCCGGGCCGTGGTGATGTCGGCGGCGCACCCCATCTGGCGGGGCGACGAGGTCATTGGCGCGGTCATCGCCGAAGAGACGACGAACGCCGTGGCCTCCATGCGAAGCGCCGCGCTGGAGCGGCTGCTCCTCATCACGCTCGCCTCCTTCACCGGCGTGGCGGCCTTCCTCATCGCCTACGCCACGCGACTGTCGTTGCGCATCCGCCGCCTCCGCGACGAGGCCGAATCGGCCATCGACGGCCGCGGGCGCATCACGCGGCTGGGGGCCGGCTCCGAGGCGGGCGACGAGATCGGGGATCTCTCGCGCAGCTTTTCGGCCGTGCTCGAGCGCCTGGCGCAGCACCATGCCTACCTCGAGAGCATGGCCGGGCGCCTTTCCCACGAGCTGCGCACGCCGGTGGCGGTCGTGCGCTCCTCGCTCGAGAACGTCAAGCTCGCCGGCTCCGAGGCCGAAGTGCGCCGCTATGTCGAGCGCGCGGAGGAGGGGCTGCAGCGGATGAACCGCATTCTCGATCGCATGACCGAAGCCTCGCGGCTCGAGCAAAGCCTCTCGGTCGTCGAGCCGGAGCGCTATGATCTCGTGCCCGTCGTGCGGGGCTGCGTCGAGGGCTATCGACTCGCGTATCCGCAGGCGAGCTTCCGGGTCGAGCTGCCGCCCTGGCGGGCCGAGGTGCGCGGCGCCCCCGACCTCGCGGCACAGATGCTCGACAAGCTGGTGGAGAACGCGGTGGACTTCGCAACCCCGGGCGAGCCGGTGGACATCATTCTGGAGAATCGCACCGGTGAGTCGCTGCTCACCGTGTCCAACAAGGGCCCTGCGCTTCCGAGGGAAATGCGAGGACGCCTCTTCCAGTCGATGGTCTCGATTCGGGAGAGCCGCGCCGCGGGGGTCCCGCATCTCGGCCTCGGCCTGTACGTCGCGCGCCTCATCGCCGAGTTCCATGGCGGGAGAATCATGGCGATGAACCGCCCGCAAGGCGATGGAGTCGCCGTCACCGTCCGATTTCCCGCCCCCTGGCATTGAACTGCGACGTTCTCGTCGTCGGCGGCGGCATCAATGGCGCCGGCATCGCCCGGGACGCGGCCGGCCGGGGGCTTTCCGTCGTGCTCCTCGAGCGGGGCGACCTCGGCGAGGCGACCTCGTCGGCATCGTCCAAGCTCATCCATGGCGGGCTGCGCTACCTCGAGCAGTTCGAGTTCCGGCTCGTTGCCGAAGCGCTTGCGGAGCGGGAGGTCCTGCTTCGCGTCGCCGGGCACCTCACGTGGCCGATCCGCTTCGTCATGCCCCATGTGCCGGAGCTGCGGCCGCGCTGGATGATTCGAGCGGGCCTCTTTCTTTACGATCATCTCGCTCGGCGCTCGGTGCTGCCGGGCTCGGCGTCCGTCCGGCTGGACGGCGTCCGCTACGGCGAAGGGCTCGACGCCCGATTCACCCATGGCTTCGTCTACTCCGATTGCCGGGTGGATGACGCTCGCCTCGTGGTGGCGAACGCGGTGGACGCCCACAGCCGCGGCGCCGCCGTACTCGTCGGCACGGCGCTGCGCGCGGCGCGACGGGCGGGCGACCGGTGGCACGTCGAGCTTTCGGATGGCCGAACGCTCGAAGCGCGCGCGCTCGTCAACGCGGCCGGCCCCTGGGTGAGGCAGGTGCTCGACCATCACGTCGAGGGGCATCGGACGAGGGACCGGATTCGCCTCGTCTGGGGAAGCCACATCGTCTTTCCCCGGCTCTACCGCGGCGAGCACGCCTTCATTCTGCAGAACGACGACCGCCGAGTGGTCTTCATGATTCCCTTCGAGGAATCCTTCACGCTCGTAGGCACCACCGACGTGGGCGACCCGCGCCTCGAGCGCCCGGGCGCGAGCGACGCGGAGATCGACTACCTTTGCCGGGCGGTCAATCGCTATCTCGCGAATCCGGTGTCGCGCGCCGACGTGCGATGGAGCTTCACCGGCGTACGCCCTCTCATCGACGACGGCGAGCGGGATCCGTCCGCCGTTTCCCGCGACTACACCTTCCGGCTCGACGACGCGAACGGGTCGGCGCCCCTGCTTTCCGTCTTTGGCGGAAAGATCACGACCTACCGCCGGCTTGCCGAGCAGGCGCTGCAGCGGCTCTCGCCGTACTTTCCGGGCATGAAGGGCCCCTGGACCGCGCAGACTCCGCTGCCCGGCAGCGCGTTCGAGTCGCAGGAAGAATGCGAGCGCGAAGTCCTCGCGCGCTACCCGCAGCTCCCGCAGGCCACGGTGCGTGGCGTTGTCAGGCGCCACGGCGCGCTCGCTGCCGAGGTGCTCGGAGACGGGTCGCTGGGCGAAGATTTCGGCGCAGGCCTGACGGAGCGGGAGCTGCGCTACCTCGTCGAGCGGGAATGGGCGCGAACGGCCGAAGACGTCCTCTGGCGGCGGACCAAGGCGGGGTTGCGCATGGACGCGCGCCAACGCGCCCGGGTGGCGGAGCGGCTGGCCGAGCTGAAGCCGGAGCGCCGCGGATGAAGCCGCTCTCGAGCCTCGACGCTTCCGGCGTGCGCACCGTCCTGCTCGACATCGACGACACGCTCACGACGGAGGGTCGGCTCACCGCGCAGGCCTATGCGGCGCTCGAGGAGCTTCACGAGGCGGGGCTTGGCGTCGTCCCCGTGACCGGTCGCCCGGCCGGCTGGTGCGACCACATCGCCCGGATGTGGCCGGTCGATGCGGTCGTGGGCGAGAACGGCGCGTTCTATTTCTTCCATGCCGAAGGGCGCCTGCAGAAGCGGTTCTTCGACGACGACGCGACCCGGGCGGCGAAGCGGGCACGCCTGGAGGCCGTTGCCGAGCGCATCTTCCGCGAAGTCCCGGGAAGCGCCCTCGCTTCGGACCAGGCCTACCGCGAGACGGATCTCGCCATCGACTACTGCGAGGACGTTCCCGACCTGGGCCTCGCGGCGGCCGAGCGCATCGCCGGACTGATGCGCGAAGCCGGCCTCACGGCGAAGGTGAGCTCGATCCACGTGAACGGCTGGTTCGGGGACTACGACAAGCTCGCCATGACGCGCCGGCTCTTCCGCGAGCGCTTCGGCGCCGATCTCGACCGGGATGCCGACGGCGTCGTGTTCGTCGGCGATTCGCCCAACGATGCGCCGATGTTCCGCTTTTTCCGCAAGTCGGTGGGCGTCGCGAACGTCATGCGCTTCGGGGAGCGCCTCGAGCATGCGCCGGCGTACGTGACCGCCGCGGCCGCGGGCGCCGGATTCGCCGAGCTGGCCGCCCATCTCCTCGGACGCCCCTGATGACGCACTGGCTGGCGGCCAACTGGTGGTTGGCCTACCTTGCCATCGGGGCGGCGGTCGGGTTTGCCGCCGGCTTCCTCGGCATCGGAGGCGGCATGATCATGGTCCCCTTGCTCGTGCCCGTTCTGGCCGCCCAAGGCTTCCCGCAGGACCATACCCTGCACGTCGCCATGGCGACCGCCATGGCGACCATCGTATTCACTTCCGCTTCCAGCATGCGGGCCCATCATTCCTATGGCGCGGTAGACTGGCCCATCGCGCTCGCCCTCGCCCCCGGCATGCTGACGGGCGCCTTTAGCGCCGCCCTGATCGCTGGCTTCATTCCCACGCGCCCGCTCGCCGTCCTGTTCACGGCGCTCGTGTTCTATGCCGCGACGCAGATGCTCTTCGACCTGCGGCCCAAAGGCACGCGCGCCTTGCCGGGCCGCGCGGGCCTCTTTGGCGCCGGCGGGGTCATCGGGGCGGTGGCGAGCCTGCTCTCGGCCGGCGGCGCCTTCCTCTCCATTCCTTTCCTCGCGTGGTGCGGCGTGCCGTTGCGGCGCGCGATCGGCACGGCTGCCGCCATCGGGTTCCCCATTGCGCTTGCCGGCACGGCCGGCCATGTGGTCCAGGGCCTGCGAGCGAGCAACCTGCCGGCTGGAACGCTCGGCTTCGTCTACCTTCCTGCACTCGGACTCGTGGTCCTCACCAGCATGGCGGCGGCGCCTCTCGGCGCGCGCCTCACGCAGCGCCTGCAGCCCAAGCGGCTCAAGGTCGTGTTTGCCGTGCTCCTCTATGCGCTCGCCGTGAGGATGCTCGTCGGGCTCTGGTGATCACTTGCCCGCGTAGGCGGCCCTCAGCTCGTTCTTGAGCACCTTGCCCATCGTGTTGCGCGGAAGCTGCGGCACGAAGACGACGCGCTTCGGCACCTTGTAGTTGGCGAGCTTTCCCTTGACGTAGGCGATGATGTCGCGCTCCGAAAGCTGGGCGCCCGGCTCCGGCACGATCGCGACGGTCACCGCTTCGCCGAAGTCGGGATGCGGCACGCCGAAGGCCGCCGACTCCACGACGCCCGGCAGCTCGTCGAGCAGCATCTCGATCTCCTTGGGGTAGACGTTGTAGCCGCCGGAGATGACGAGGTCCTTGGCCCGGCCGACGATGGAGAGGTACCCGTCGGCATCGAAGGTGCCGAGGTCGCCCGTGCGGAAGTAGCCGTCGGCGGTGAAGTCCTCGCTGCGGCGGGCGGCGAGCTTCCAGTAGCCCGCCATGACGTTGGGGCCCCGGACCTGGATCCCGCCGACCTCGCCCGGCGGGAGCGGCCGGTCTTCCGCATCCGCCACGCGCACCTCGATGCCGGGCAGGGGAAAGCCGACGGTCCCTGCACGGCGCTCCCCGTCGTAGGGATTCGAGGTGTTCATGCCGGTCTCGGTCATGCCGTAGCGCTCGAGGATGTCGTGGCCGGTGCGCGAGCGGAACTGCGAGAACGTGTCCGCGAGAAGGGGCGCGGAGCCCGATACGAACAGTCGCATCCGCTCGCAGGCTGCCCGGTCGAAGCTCGGCTCGGCGAGCAGCCGCACGTAGTAGGTCGGCACCCCCATGAAGACCGAGCAGCGCGGAAGCGTCCGCACGACCGTCGCGGCGTCGAACTTCGACTGGAAGACGATGCGGCTCGCATTGAGGAGCGCCGTATGCAGGGCCACGAAAAGCCCATGCACGTGAAAAAGCGGAAGGCAATGCAGGAGCACGTCGCCCGGCACGAACTTCCAGTAAGCGTGGAGCGCCTGGGCATTCGACCAGAGATTGCCGTGCGTCACCATGGCACCCTTCGAGCGCCCGGTGGTCCCGGAGGTGTAGACGATGCAGGCAAGGTCGCCGTCGGAGCGCTGGGCCGTCTCGAACGTGTCCGGCTGGTCCTTTGCTTGGTCGAGCTCGAGGCGATTCGGCACGCCCGAGAACCAGTCGCGTGCCGCCGGGGAGCAGAACGCCGCCGCCGGCTCGGCGTCGGCGACGAAATAGGAGATCTCCCCCTCGCGGTAAGCGGTATTGAGCGGCAAATAGGCGAAGCCGGCGCGAAGGCAGCCCAGATAGAGGAACACCGCCTGGGCGCTCTTTTCGAGCTGGGCAGCCACCCGGTCTCCCGGACGCAGCCCCCGGCTGCGCAGCAGGTTGGCGAACCGGGCCGACTCGCGGTCGACATCGGCGTAAGTGAAGACAGAGCCGTCCTCGAGCTCCAGGCAGACGGCATCGCGCGCCGGCGCGAACCGGGCGGATAGAAGCGCGTACAGGTTCTTGTTCATTGGCATGAAAAAGCCGCCCTCTCCGCGGCGGCCCGGCGGCGGCGGCGGTCCTGCCGCCCACGCGATCGATGATAGCAGGGCCGCTTCAGCCGGCTGCGAACCGGATCAGGGAAAGCGCGGCGCCGCCGGCGGCGACGCCCGCCAGGAGGTTGCGGTTCGTCAGGCGGAAGTAGACGCCGAGCGCGATCGCGCTGGCGACGGCGCGCTCGAGAACCGAGGTGTCCTCGAGCACGCCGGTCGGCATGGTGAGCATGCGGGCCACGAGACCGGCGATCATCGCGTAGGCGACGCACGAGATCCACGTGAAAGCTTCTCCCCGGGCGTCGACGCGGCCGGAGATGAGAACGCCCAGTCCGCGCCAGGCGTAGGTCAGCACGCCGCACAAGGCGACCAGAAGAACGAGCTCAGCCATGGACGCGCGCGCGAACCAGCGCGTAAGCGAGCGACCCGCCGACGAGACCGGCAAGGAGGACGCTCCACTGCGGCGCGACGAGGTGAAGCAGCGGGCCGGCGACGGCGCCGCAGGCGAGGCTCAGGGCCGCGATGCGCTCGCGGACGGCGCCGCTGAGAATGAGCAGGTAGTACATGGGTGCCATGAAGACCAGCCCCGTCCTCGCGAGCGGCGTCAGCGCCTCGGCAACGAGATAGCCGGCGCCCGTCGCTAAGGCGCTGGTGCCTATGCATACGAAGGTAAAGCCGTAGAACCAATAGAGCCGGACGGCCTGCGGCAGCTGGGGAAATCGCGCAACCGCCATGGTCCAGCCGGTCAGGGAGAGCAGCTGCGCAGCCGCATAGTAATGCCAGCCGCGATGGCGCTCGGCCTTCATGAGCGGCAGCAGCATGAGCGTCATGGGGAAAAAGCGCGCCGAAGAGAGCACGACGGTGACGACGACCGCAACGAAAGCGGCCCCGAGAGAGTGCATTTCCACGAGGATGAGCTGCGCGGGCAGCGCCCAGATGGCCGCCGTCATGGCGAGCGCCAGGGGAAGCGAGACGTCATGCCCGGCGGCGAGCGCCCCGAATCCCAGATAGCCGGCGGCGAGCACCGCCGCGGGGGCACCGGCCGCTTCCCGGGCCCCCTGACGCAGCGCCTGCCGGCTCAAAGCTTGAGCTTGGGATCGAGCCAGTCGCGCAGGCTGTCGCCGAACAGATTGAAGGCGAACACCGCGAGGCTGATGGCAACGCCGGGAAAGATGATCATCCAGGGCGCCTCGCGATAGAACTCCTGCGACGACCCCGAGAGCATGAGGCCCCAGGCCGCCGAAGGCTCCGTGACGCCCAGGCCCAGGAAGGAAAGCGAGGCCTCGAGCAGGATGGCCTGCGCCACGAAGGCCGTGAGCATGATGAGGTAGGGCGCCACCACGTTGGGAATGATGTGCCGGAACATGATGCGCGAATGCGAGAAGCCGGCCGCGCGCGCCGCGTCGATGTAGGGCATCTCGCGAATGGCGAGGGCGGAGGAGCGCACCACGCGCGCCACCTTCGGCACCATGGGGATCGCGATGGCGACGATCAGGTTCATGTCGAGGCCCAGGACCTTCCACTTGCCGAGCACGGTGACCACCGCGAGCGCGAGCACGATGATGGGGAACGACAGCAGCACGTCCATCAGCCGCTGCACGACCATGTCGATGCGCCCGCCGAAGTACGCCGAGACGACGCCGATGACGGCGCCCACGGTGCAGCCGATGATCGAGGACAGGAACCCGACCATCAGCGCGGTGCGCGCGCCGAAGATGATGCGGGAAAAGACGTCGCGCCCGAAGGCGTCGGTGCCGAGCCAGTGCTCCCACGAGGGGGCGGCCAGCATCGCCCCGTAGTCGAGGGCGAGCGGGTCGTAGGGCGCGACCCAAGGCGCGAAAACGCCGGCCACGAACATCACGATGATGATGAGGAGCCCGGCCGTGCCAAGGGGCTGCGTGAGAGCGAACTGCACCACGGGGTGCCGGCGCTTGGGCACCTTGTACGTGATCTCGGGTGCGGGAACGGCGGCCATCAGCCGTAGCGGATGCGCGGATCGAGCGCCGCATAGAGCAGGTCGACCGCGAAGTTGATGAAAATGAAGAACCCGGCGATCAGCATGACGAGCGCCTGGACCATCGTGTAGTCGCCGCGCGTGACCGTCTCCACGAAGAGCTTGCCCAGGCCGTTCAGGTTGAACACCTGCTCCGTCACGACGAGCCCGCCAATCAGGAACGCGAACTCCAGGCCGATCACGGTGACCACCGGCAGCATGGCGTTTCGCATGGCATGCCGAGACACCACCAGCCGCTCCCAGACGCCCTTCGCACGCGCCGTGCGGATGTAGTCCTCGCGCAGCACCTCGAGGACCGTGGAGCGCGTCATTCGCGTCGCCACGGCCGAATAGCGATACCCGACCGCGAGCGCCGGCCAGATGAGCTGGGAAAGGTTCTGCCAGGGGTCGACGTAGATGGGCGTGTACGTGAGCGGCGGTATCCAGTTGAAGCTGAGAAGCAGCACCAGGATGAAGATCATGCCGAGCCAGAACGAGGGGACGGCGAGGCCCGCGATGGCGAAAACGCGGATGATCTGGTCGATCCAGGTGTTCTGGTAGAGCGCCGCGAGGGTGCCGAGCGGGATGGCAAGCACCGTGGCGAGCACCGTCGCCATGATCGCGACCTGCATCGAGAGCTCGAGGCGCGAGGCGATCTCCTCCACGACCGGCCGGCCGGTCCACATCGACGTGCCGAGGTCTCCCGTGAGGAGGCCGCCCATCCAGTCCCAGAACTGGTGCCACAGCGACTTGTCGAGACCGAGGCGCGCACGCTCGGCGGCGATCGTCGCAGGGTCGACGCTACCGCCCTCGGCGAGCAGGCGCAGCTCGACGATGTCGCCCGGCATCATGCGCAGCATGATGAAGACGAGCACCGCGACGCCTGCCAGCGTCGGGATCATGAGGAGCAGCCGATGGATGGTGTAGCGCAGCATGGCAGGGCAAGAAAAAGCGCGCGGCCGGGGAGCCGCGCGCTTTTCGCGTACCTACGTTACTGGTCGAGCCATACGTCCGTCAGGTCCTGGTTGAGGTAGTGGCTCGGCGACATGTGCCAGCCCTTCAGCTGCTTCCAGGTCACGACGATGCGGTGCCACCAGATGGTGGGCACGGTGTACGCCTGCTCGAGGACGCGCTGTTCGAAGGCGCGCAGGTACTTGATGCGCTCCTCCTTCGTCCCGGCCCGAACCTGCTTCTCGAACAGCTCGTCGAGCTTCGGATCGTCGTACCGCGCGTAGTTGATGGTCGACTTGCTGGCCGACACGTACTTCTGCAGCTGCAGGTTGGGCTCGTCCATGAAGTCGCAGTTGTAGTCCAGGCCGACTTCGTAGTTGCCGGAGCGCAGCGCCGCCTGGTAGAGCTTGGTCTCGAGCTGCTCGTGCTCGGCGGTGACGCCGATCTGGCGCCACTGGTCGATCAGGAAGACGCCGACCGGCGTATACGGCATCGGCACGTTGCGGTTGGTGAACTTGAACTTCAGGTTCGGCACGCCGGCTTCCTTCAGCAGCCGCTTGGCCTCGGCCCGCGCCTTCTCGATGTCCTTGCCGAAGCCCGGATACCTGACGAGCTCCTGCTCCGAAGGCGCAAGGTCGTAGCCCGGACGCAGCACTCCCCCGACGTGGCGCACGAGGGCGATCTTGGAGAGCGCCTGCGCGCCGCCCCAGCGGTCGACGGCGAGCGACAGCGCGCGGCGCACGCGGGCGTCGTTGAAGGGCTTCTTCTCCGTGTTGTGCGTGACGACCAGCGCGCAGGCCCACGGGCTCTCGTGCACGTTCACCTTGTCGCCCACGGACTCGACGAGCTTGTCGCGATCCGCCGGCGAGTGGCCGCGGAACTCGGCCAGCACCTCGCCCGCCTGCAGGGCGTTCACGCGCGCCGCAGTGTTGCGGATGAAGATGGCGCGGAAGCCGTCGAGGTAGGGCTTGCCCTTCTCGAAGTAGCCCTCGAAGCGCTTGCCGACCCAGTGGGAGCCGGCGGCGTGCTCGACGAACGTGAACGGCCCCGTGCCGAGAATGTTGCGCTGGGGGAAGTTCGGATCCTGCTTGAGCTTCTCGGCGCTGTAGATGCAGTCCCAGGGGGAGGCGAAGAGCGCGAGCATCGCCGAGTTGGGCGCCTTCAGCTTGAACACCACGGTGTGCGCGTCCGGCGTCTCGATGGACGAGATGTCGGAATAGGCGCCCTTGCGCAGCGACACGACGCCCTGCGGCGGGTTGTAGATGCGCTCGTAGCTCGCCTTGACGTCGGCCGAGGTGAAGTCGGAGCCATCGTGGAACTTGACGCCCTTGTGCAGCTTGAACGTGTAGGTGAGGCCGTCCTTGGAGATGGTCCAGGACTCCGCGAGGTCGCCCTTCACCTTGGGATAGTGCGCGGCGTCGAACTTGAGCAGCGTGTTGTAGTGCGGGCGCACCGGGTGGATGAATGCGAACGAGCTGTTCGCGTGGCAGTCGTAGTTGGGCGGCTCGGCGCTGACCGCGAACCGCAGCTCGCCGCCGCGCTTCTGCGCCTGCGCCGCGAGCGGGGCAACGGCGAGCGCCGCCACTGCGGCCATGCCGACGATGTGACCAAGCTTCATGTCTCCTCCTCCTTGTTGGGCTTCCTAAACCTTGATGCAGGCGACGAAGCGTCCGGGGCGCGTCTCGCGCAGCGCCGGAACGCTCTGCCGGCATTCTTCGCTCGCACGCGGACAGCGCGTGTGGAACACGCAGCCGGCCGGCGGGTTGAGCGGGCTGGGCACCTCGCCGCTCAGCGGCGTCGCGGCCCGCCGGCGCTCGAGCTGCGGATCGGGGACCGGGACGGCATCGAGCAGCGACTTAGTGTAGGGATGCAGCGGATCGCTGTAAAGCGCGTCACGGTCGGCGATCTCCATCACGCGGCCGAGGTACATGACCACGACGCGGTCGGAGATATGACGCACCACGGCAAGATCGTGCGCGATGAAAAGGTACGTGAGCTTGTAGCGGGCCTGCAGCGACTCGAGCAGGTTGATGATCTGCGCCTGGATGGAGACATCGAGCGCCGAGACCGGCTCGTCGCAGACGATGAATCGCGGCTCGAGCGCGAGCGCGCGCGCGATCCCCACGCGCTGGCGCTGGCCGCCCGAGAGCTCGTGCGGATAGCGCTCGGCCATGTAGGCGAAGAGGCCGACCTGCTCGAGAAGCTCGGCGACGCGCGCGTTCGCCGCGCGCCGGCCGGGCTGCAGGCCATACACGAGCATCGGCTCGGCGATGATCTGGCCGATCGTCATGCGCGGATTGAGCGAGCTGTAGGGATCCTGGAAGATCACCTGCATGCGCCGCCGGTAGGCGCGCAGCCGCTCGCCCTCGAGCGCGCGCACGTCCTCGCCGTCGAAGCGCACTTCGCCGGCGGTCGCCTCCGTCAGGCGAAGCAGGGTGCGCCCGACGGTCGTCTTGCCGCAGCCGGACTCGCCGACGAGCCCGAGCGTCTCGCCCGGATAGACGGCGAAGGAAACGTCGTCCACGGCGCGCACCGTCGCGTGCCGGGCGCGGCCGAAGCCCAGGCCGGCGGCGACCGTGAAGTGCGTCGAGAGGCGCTTTACCTCGAGAAGCGGCTTGGAGCGATCGATCGACTTGACGTGTCCGGCGGCCGCCGCGCTCGCCGTGCCCGCGAGCGAGCCCGCGAGCATCTCGGCCGCGCGGAAGCAGGCGGAAAGGCGCCCCGGCGCCGCCGGCTCGAGCGGCGGCAGCGAGCGCTCGCAGCGCTCGAGCTTCGCCGCGCAACGGGGCGCAAAACGGCACCCGGAGGGAGGCTCGAGCAGGTTGGGCGGCAAGCCCTCGATCGTCTCCAGCCGCGCCCCGCGCGGCTGGTCGAGCCGCGGCACCGAGCGAAGAAGCCCCGCCGTGTAGGGATGCAGCGGAAGCCGGAAGACGTCCTCCGCCTCGCCGCGCTCCGCCATGCGCGCGGCGTACATGACGTTGACGCGATCGGCATAGCGCGCCACCACGCCGAGGTTGTGCGTGATCACGATCATCGCGATGCCGAGGTCGCGGGACAGGTCCTTCATGAGCTTGAGGATCTGCGCCTGGATGGTGACGTCGAGCGCGGTGGTCGGCTCGTCGGCGATGATCAGCTTGGGGTTGCAGGCGAGGCCGATCGCGATCATGACGCGCTGGCGCATGCCGCCGGAGAACTGGTGCGGATACTGGTCGAGCCGGCGCTCGGGGTCCGGGATGCCGACCATGCGCATGAGCTCGACCGCGCGGGCGCGCGCCTGCGCCTCGTTCATGCCGCTGTGCATGAAGAGCGGCTCCATGATCTGCAGCCCGATGGTGAGCACCGGGTTGAGCGAAGTCATCGGCTCCTGGAAGATCATGGCGATGTCGCGGCCGCGGATCTCCCGCATCTCGTCGTCCGAGAGCTTGAGCAGGTCGCGTCCCTCGAAGAGGATGCGCCCGCGCACCACCCTGCCCGCCGGCCGGGCGAGCAGCCGCATGATGGAGAGCGCCGAGACCGACTTGCCGCAGCCCGACTCGCCCACCAGGGCCACGACCTCGCCCGGATAGACCTCGTAGGAGACGCCTTCCACCGCCCGCACCACGCCGCGCGAGGTGACGAAGTGGACGTGCAGGTCTTCGACGGCGAGGAGCGGCGTGCGCGTGGCGCTATCGGCTGCCGTCGTCGGGGAAGCGGCGGTGGCGACCTGGCTCATCTCAGCGATAGAAATAGTCGACGAGCGCCAGCGTGGTGGCCGGCACGTAGGTCACGAGCGCGAGCGTACCGAGCAGCACGGCGATGAAGGGAATGTTCGCCCGCGTGACATCCCAGACGCTTTCCTTGGCGATCGAGCAGGTGAGCATGAGCACGCTCGCCACCGGCGGCGTCTGCTGGCCGATGGCGAGATTCAAGGTCACGATAACACCAAAATGCACCGGGTCGATGCCTACGGCGGTCACCGCCGGCATGACGATCGGCACTACAAGGATGATCGCGGCAGCCGAATGCAGGAACATGCCGATGAGCAGGAAGAAGACGTTGAGGATGGCGAGCACGAACCATTTGTTGTCGGTCAGCGCGACCATCGTGCGGGCGACCATCTGCGGCAGCTGCGCCTCGGTGAGATAGAGGCCGAGGAGCGCCGAGGCGGCGACGAGCAGCATGACCGAGGCGGTCTGCACCGTGCCTTCGACGATGGCCTGGCGCAGCCGCGTCCAGCTGAGATCCCGGTAGATGACCCCGCCGATGAAGAGCGCGGCCACCACGGCGAGCGCCGCGCCCTCGGTGGCGGTCACCACGCCGCCGAAGATGCCGCCGAGGATGATGAAGGGCAGGGTGAGCGCCCAGCCTGCCTCCTTGAACGCGCGCCAGAGCTTGCCCCACTGGAAGATTTCCTCGACGGGCCAGTTGTAGCGGATCGCGTACCAGTAGCACAGCCCCATCATGACGAGGCCGGCAAGGAGACCGGGCACGATGCCGGCCACGAACATCTGCACAATCGACGCCCCGGCCATGACCGCATAGAGGATCATGGGAATCGACGGCGGGATGATGATGGCGAGCGACGCGGTCGACGAGGTGACCGCCGCCGTGAAGGGCCCGGGATAGCCGCGCTCCTTCATCGCCGGAATGATGATCGGCCCGGTGGCGGCGATGTCGGCGACCGCCGAGCCCGAGATCTCGGCGAAGAACATCGAGGTCACGACATTGACCTGCGCGAGCGCGCCCTTCATCCAGCCGAGCAGGGCCGTGCAGAAGTCCATCAGCTTCTGCGAGATGCCCGAGGTGTTCATGATCGCGCCGGCGAGGATGAAGAGCGGGATGGCGATCAGCGGAAAGCTCGTCGCGCCCTGGTAGAGCGCGAGCGGCACGTTCAGCATCGCGTCGGGGCCCTGCGTGGCGAGCATCGCCATGACCGCCGCGATGGCGAGCGCCACCGCGATCGGCACGTTGATGAGCACGAGCACGACCACGGACAGAAAGACCAGGGCGCCGGTCAAATGATCTCCTCGGCCTTCTCGATTCTGCCCCGGCGTGCCTCGTGCAGCACTTCCGGGAAGACGAGGAGCTGCGCGATGATGATGAGCGCCGCGCTCACCGGAATCACCGACTGCGCCCATGCGACCGAGACCTCGGGCAGCGACACGAGGCGGTCGGTGGCGAGGACCTCGAGCACCACGTAGCCGAAGTAGGCGAGCAGCACGTAGAAGGCGAGCGTGAAGGCCTGCGCGAAGCAGGTGGCGGTGACGCGCAGTCCCGGCGGCATCATCCGCACGATTTCCGGCACGCCCAGGTGCGCATGCTTCAGCACGGCAAGCGCCGAGCCGTAGAAGGTCACCCAGGCGAGCAGGATGGTGGCCACTTCGTCGTACCAGACGAGCGCGTGGCCCGAATAGCGGAAGATGACGCCCGCCGTCACCTCGACGGCGAGCGCGGCCATCAGGACAATGGCGAGCCACTCCAGCAGGCGCTCGTAGCGCCTGCGCCAGACGCTCAGCATCCGCGCGCGGGCTATTGACCGAGCGCGATGGCGCGGTCGATCACTTCCTTCGCGCCCTTCACTTCCTTGGCGAATTCCTCGTACACCGGCTTGGAGGCGGCGATGAACGCGTTCTTGTCCGGCGTGTTCACCTGCATGCCGGCCGCCTTCAGCTTGCCGAGCAGATCCTCCTCGGCCTTCGCTGCCGCCTGGTAGACGAACGCCTGCGTGTCCTTCGCCACGGTCTCGAGCGTGCTGCGCACGTCGGGCGGGAGACTCGCCCACTTGCGCGCGCCCACGGTCACGTACGCGGGCGTATAGACGTGGCCGGTGAGCGAAAGGTACTTCTGCACCTCCTGGAACTTGGCGCTGTAGATCTGCGTGAACGGATTTTCCTGGCCATCCATCACGCCGGTCTGGAGCGCGGTGAAGACCTCGGAGAACTTCATGGGCGAGGGATTCGCGCCGTAGGTCTGGAACATCTTCACGCGCCACTTGCCCTCCGGCGTGCGCAGCTTGATGCCCTGGAGGTCCGCCGGCGTGTTGATCGGGCGCTTGGAGTTCGTGATGTGGCGGTAGCCGTTCTCCCAGACGGCGATCACCTTGAGGCCCTTCTTCTCGGCGGCCGGCGCGAGGTGCTTCCAGAACACCTCCTTCTCGATGCGCTTCATGTGCTCGCGGTCCTTGACGAGGTACGGCATCTCGAAGACGCCGAAGAGGTCCGCTTCCGAGGACATGACGGTCGAGGGCAGGGCGAGGTCGACGGTGCCGAGCTTGAGCTTCTGGAGCAGCTCCTTGTCGCCGCCCAGCTGGCTCGAGCCGTAGACGACGACCTTCGCCTTGCCGCCGAGCTTGGCGTTGGCGCGCTTGGCGAACTCCTCCGCCGAGGCGGCGAACAGCGATCCGGGCTCTCCGACGTGGCCGAACTTGAGCTCCACCTGGGCGAACGCGGTCGTTGCGGCGAAGCTCGCCGTCAGCGCGGCCGCCACGGTCAATAGACGCAGTTTCATGGTTCTCCTCCTCCTCGTTTGGGTACGGCTACGCGGCTCGCTTCTGCGGCATCCGGGCGCATTCCGCAAGATACTCCATCGCGGCCTGCACGCCCTCCTTCCGGGCTGGCACGCCGGCGAGGCCGAGCCCCATCTCCACGCCCGCGAGAGTACCGAGAAGCATGAGATCGTTGAAGTGCCCGAGGTGGCCAATGCGAAACGCCTTGCCGGCGAGCTTGCCCAGGCCGGTGCCGAGCGACATGTCGAAGGCCTCGAGTATCACCTTGCGCACCCGGTCGGCGTCATGACCCGCCGGCATGACCACCGCCGTGAGCGAGCCCGAGTATTCCCGCGGGTCGGCGGCGAGCACCTCCAGGCCCCACGCGCGCACCGCGCGCCGGGTCGCTTCCCCGTGGCGCTGATGGCGAGCGAACACCGCCTCGAGGCCTTCTTCGTCGAGCAGCATGACGAGCGATTCGCGAAGGCCATAGAGCAGGTTGGTCGCGGGGGTGTAGGGGAAGTATCCGTTGCGGCCCTGGGCGAGCATCTCTTCCCATCCCCAGTAGGAGCGCGGCAGGCGCGCGCTGCGGGAGGCCTCGAGGGCCTTGCGGGAGATGCAGTTGAAGGACAGCCCGGGCGGCAGCATCAGACCCTTCTGCGATCCGGCCACCGTGACGTCGACGCCCCATTCGTCGTGACGATAGTCGAGCGAGGCGAGCGACGAGATCGTGTCGACCATGAAGAGCGCCGGATGGCCGGCGCTGTCGATCGCCTTGCGCACCTCGGCGATTCTGGAAACGACGCCCGTGGAGGTCTCGTTGTGCACGACGCAGACCGCCTTGATCCTCTTCTCGCCGTCGGCGCGCAGGCGCTTCTCGATGGCCTCGGGGTCGGCGCCATGGCGCCAGTCGCCCGGCAGGAAGTCGACCTCGAGGCCGAGCTTGCCTGCCATGGTCTTCCACAGCGTCGCGAAGTGCCCCGTTTCGACCATGAGCACGCGATCGCCCGGGGAAAGGGTATTGACGAGCGCCGCCTCCCAAGCCCCCGTTCCGGAAGCGGGGTAAATGACCACTTCGCTTTCGGGCGCTTGAAAGACGCGCTTCATTCCGGTGAGGACCTGCTTTCCAAGGTCCGCGAATTCCGGCCCCCGATGATCCATGGTCGGAAAATCGATCGCCCTCAGGACCCGATCGGGAACGTTCGTAGGTCCAGGGATCTGAAGAAAGTGCCGACCGGTGCCGCGTGCCATCGTTATGCGTCCTCGCTGATGAGCCGTAAAATGCCGCCTGTTTGGAATTTTGCATTTTGCATGCAAAAATGCGGAAAATGCAACCCAGCCCTCCGCCAGGCTTCGCCGTCCCGATCAGCCGCAAGCCTCTTCACGAGGAGGCGATCAACCGCCTCCGGGATCTCATCGTGCGGGGCGAGCTCGCACCCGGGGAGCGCCTGAACGAGCGGCGCCTCTGCGAGCAGCTCGGCATCTCCCGCACGCCGCTTCGCGAGGCGATCAAGCTGCTCGCCACGGAGGGGCTGGTCGAGCTCCTTCCCAATCGCGGCGCGGTGGTCGCGGGCATCGACGCCGCGCGCCTCGCCGAGAGCCTGCAAGTGATGGGCGCGCTCGAGGCGCTCGCCGGCGAGCTCGCCTGCCGACACGCCTCCGACGAGCGCATCGCGGCCATCCGCCGCCTGCACGAGGAGATGCTGGCCATGCACGCACGGGGCGACCTCGCCGGCTATTTCCGCCACAATCAGGCCATCCACATGAGCCTGGTCGAAGCCTCGGGCAATTCCGTGCTGGCGGGCGCCTACCGCCAGCTGAACGCCAATGTGCGCCGCGCCCGCTACATGGCGAACCTCTCCCGGGAGCGCTGGGACGCTGCCGTGCGCGAGCACGAGCAGATTCTCGCCGCGCTCGAAGCGCGCGACGTGCCGAGGCTCCAGGCGCTCCTGCGCGACCACCTTGCCAGCAAGCTCGCGAGCGTCCTGACCGGGCTCGAGAAGGCGGCGTGAACGCACCGGCGTTTCCCGTTCGCCTCGTCCGGCGAGGCGACTCGCTTCTCGCGCGGCGCCTGCGCAACGAGCTCGACGCCGAGGTCCTCTTCGATGCCGCAAGCCGCGGCCGCTATTCGACGGACGCCTCCATCTACCAGGTGGAGCCGATCGGCGTGGTCGTGCCGCGCACCGAGGAAGCGGCCCGCGGCGCGATCGCGATCGCCGCGGAGCTCGGCGTGCCGATCCTGCCGCGCGGCGCGGGCAGCTCGCAATGCGGCCAGACGGTGGGCGAAGCCCTGGTCATCGACCATACGAAGTACCTGAACAAGCTCCTCGAGATCGACGCCGCCGGGCGGCGCGCCGTGGTGCAGCCTGGATTGGTGCTCGACCGCCTGAACGCCGTCCTACGCACCCACGGACTCTGGTATCCCGTGGACGTCTCGACGAGCGCGCAGGCGACGCTTGGCGGCATGGCGGGCAACAACTCCTGCGGCTCGCGCTCCATCGCCTACGGCAACATGGTGCACAACGTGCTCGCGATCGAGGCGGTGACCGTGGGCGGCGAGCGCTGGCGCTTCGGCCCGCTCGACGAGGAAGGCGGCCCCGCCGGGTACCGGGACCTCGTGCGCCGGCTGAAGGCGCTGTACGAGCGCGAGCGGGAGGAGATCGAGGCTCGCTTTCCCAAGCTGCTGCGCAAGGTGGCGGGCTACAACCTCGACCATCTCGGGCCGCCACACGCGAACGCGGCGCACCTGCTGGTCGGCTCCGAGGGCACGCTCGCCTACTCGGAGCGGCTGCATCTCAAGCTCTCGCCCCTGCCGGCCGCGCGTGCGCTCGGCGTGTGCCACTTTCCGAAGTTCTACACCGCGATGGACCTCACCCAGCACATCGTGAAGCTGGGACCCTCCGCGGTGGAGCTCGTCGACCGGACGATGATCGGGCTCGCGCGCGACATCGCCGCCTTCCGCAAGACGGTCGACGCGTTCATCCGCGGCGAGCCCGACGCCATCCTTCTCGTCGAATTCTCCGGCGAGGACGCCGCCGCGCAGGCGCGCAAGCTGAAGGAGCTCGTCCAGCTCATGGCGGACCTCGGCCTGCCGGGCAGCGTCGTCGAAATCACCGATGCCCGCCTTCAGCGCGAGCTCTGGGAGGTGCGCAAGGCGGGCCTGAACATCATGATGTCGATGAAGGGGGACGGCAAGCCCGTGTCCTTCATCGAGGACTGCGCCGTTCCGCTCGAGCACCTGGCCGAGTACACCGACCGCCTGACGCAGGTCTTCGAAAGACATGGCACGCGCGGCACCTGGTACGCGCACGCGTCGGTCGGCACGCTTCACGTGCGCCCGGTGCTCGACATGCGGCGCGACGGCGCCGAGAAGATGCGCGCGATCGCCGAGGAAGCAAGCGCGCTCGTCCGGCAGTACAAGGGCGCCTATTCGGGCGAGCACGGCGACGGGCTCGTGCGCTCCGAATGGATCGAGCCTTTCTTCGGCCCGCGCCTCACCGCCGCGCTCGCCGAGATCAAGGGGTGGCTGGATCCGCGCGGGCTCATGAACCCCGGCAAGATCGTCTCGCCGCCGAAAATGGACGACCGGAGCCTCTTCCGGTTCAAGCCCGGCTACGCCACGGCGCCCCCGGCGCCGGCGCTCGACTGGAGCGAATGGGGCGGCTTCGACAAGGCCGTGGAAATGTGCAACAACAACGGGCACTGCCGGAAATTCGACGCCGGCACGATGTGCCCGTCCTACCGGGTCACGATGGACGAGGCGCACTTGACGCGTGGCCGCGCGAACACGCTTCGCCTCGCGCTCTCCGGGCAGCTCGGCGCTGGCAGCGAGGCCGCCGTGAAGGACGCACTCGAGCTCTGCGTCTCCTGCAAGGGCTGCAAGCGCGAGTGCCCGACCGGCGTCGACATGGCGCGCATGAAGATCGAGTTTCTTGCGCATTACCGCAAGTCGCATCCGCTGACGCTGCGCGAGCGCGCCGTCGCCTACCTGCCCCGCTACGCGCCGTATGCAGGGGCGCTTCCAGCGCTGTCGAACGCCGGGACACGGCTCTTCAAGCGCCTGCTCGGCTTCGCTCCGCAGCGCGAGCTTCCGCGCTGGCGCGCCGACCACTTTGTCGAGCGCGCCTGGACCAAGCGCGGCGGGCGCGAGGTCGTGCTCTTCGTCGATACGTTCAACCGCTGGTTCGAGCCGGAGAACGCGCGCGCGGCCATCCGCGTCCTCGAGGCGGCCCAGTATCGCGTCCATGTCGCCAGCCCCGTCCTGCAGAGCCGCCCGCTTTGCTGCGGGCGCACCTTCCTTTCCGTCGGGCTCGTGGAAGAGGCGCGAGCGGAGGCGCGGCGCACGCTCGAAGCGCTCGCGCCGTGGGCGGCGCGCGAGGTCCCGATCCTCGGCCTGGAGCCGTCGTGCCTCTTCACTTTCCGCGACGAGTACACCGTCATGCTGCCCGAAGCCGCAAGCCTTGCCCGCCATACGCTGCTCTTCGAGGAGTTTCTTGCCGCGGAAGCGGACGCCGGCCGCCTTCAGCTGCAGCTGAAGCCCGTGGAGCGCGCCGCCTTGCTGCATGGCCACTGCCACCAGAAAGCGTTCGGCGCCATGTCGTCCGTCGAGAAGGTCCTGCGCCTGATTCCCGGCCTCGAGGTCGGCACGGTGCAGACGAGCTGCTGCGGCATGGCCGGGAGCTTCGGCTACGAGGCCGAGCATTACGGCGTGTCGATGGCCATGGGCGAGCGCGATCTTTTCCCGGCGGTACGCAAGGCACCCGCGGAAGCCGTCGTCGTCGCCGACGGCACGAGCTGCCGCCATCAGATCGCCGACGGCGCGGGCCGGCCGGCCATTCATGCCGCTCGGGTCCTCGCCAGCGCCCTCTAGGCAGCGTCCGCTCAGCGGGTCGAGGTAAGCCGCCCGGCGATCCGGAAGCGCTCGCCGCCCAAGGGCGTCAGCACGACGATTTCGCCCTGGGCCGGATGGATGCCGGCGAGCGCACCCGCCACGGAGCCGTGCGAGACGAGCACGAGATT
This sequence comes from uncultured Enterobacteriaceae bacterium, assembly GCA_964461055.1. Lineage (GTDB taxonomy): Bacteria > Pseudomonadota > Gammaproteobacteria > Burkholderiales > SG8-39 > SCGC-AG-212-J23. The sequence goes on from CAYWSG010000032.1 coordinate 27,896, forward strand.
GCCCTGGCCGCGCCAGCCGCCGATCCTGGGTCGAAGCGCGCGCACTTGAGATTCGGCGTTATCGCGCCGCCCGAAGAGGTTCGATAGGGCCCCGGAGCGCTCATCCACGCGGCCGAACGCGAGCATCGCGGTATCGAGGCAGCGGCACCAGGGACTGGAAACCACGCGCTCGATCGGAATTCTCCCCTCGCGAAGAAACTCACCCAGGCGCCGTGCCTGCTCCCGGCCTTCCTCCGACAGATTGCGCTGCGTCGCGCAGTCCTCCATGCGGAAGCGCTCGGGATCGCCTACGCCCGGAACGGTCGTCGCGTGCCGGATGAAAACCACCTGGCCGCCCGCACGGAGCAGATCGAGCAGCGCCGATTCCGTGGCTGCCCGGGGATCCGGGGAGCGGACCTCCTGCGCATATCCCGGCAGCGCGGCGGCGAGAACGGCGACGAGCAGGCCGAGCAGGAAACGGCTCACGAGGCGGCTGCGGGATCCACGAGAAGCATGACGCCCGAAACGGTGAAGACCGATACCGCAGTGGACAGCACCGACCCCGTGGAGGTTTCCTCTTCGAGCAGGCCGTAGCGCTGCGCGAGCACGAACGCCGTGGCGCCGAGCGGCAGGCTCGCGCAGACGACGCCGACCCTTGCCCAGAAGGGGTCCACCGGCAGCAGCACGAAGGCGAGCACGGCCATGAGCAGCGGATGGACCACGAGCTTGAGCACGGTGCTCGGCCAGCTCGCGCTCACGCCGGCGCGAATCGAAAGCTGCGACACGAAAAGCCCGATGGCGAAGAGCGCGCACGGTCCCGCGGCCGCGGCGAGCAGCGTGGCGAATCGCTCGACGGGGAGCGGGATGCGGACCTCCAGCGCGACGAGCGCCACCGCGAGCGCGATGGGCCAGATGAGCGGGCTGCGCGCCACGCCGCCGAGGGCGCGCCGCACCGCACCGGGACGCGGGTTGACGAAGAGCTCCAGGCATACGATGGCGAGCGCGAACGAGACGATGTTGGTCGCCACCGTCGCAAGCGCTGCCGGGAGTGCGGCGGATGCCCCGTACGCTACCGTGACGAGGGGGATGCCGAGGTAGCCGGTGTTGGCGAAGGACGCGTTGAGGGCGCGCATCGTGCTCTCGGGCGGCGCGTCCCGGCGCACGTAGCGGGAATGTGCGTAGCCCGCGAGGGCGGTGAGCAGCGTCGCGGCCAGGACGGCGAGCAGGAAATAGCCGCTCAGGATTTCTTCCAGCGATCCCTGATAGACGGCGATGAAGAGCATTGCCGGGAGGGCGAACGCGTACACGAACTGGTTGATCGCGTGGCTTGCCGACGGGTGCGCGAGCCGGAAGCGCCCGGCGAGCACGCCGCAGGCGACGAGCCCGAACACCGGAAAGACCGAGTCGAGGACCGGCGCTAGCGCCGAGGCCATGCGAGGAGCAGCAGCCCTGCGGCGAGCATGGGAAGCGAAAGCCACTGCCCCATGGTGAGCCCGAGCGCCAGGAATCCGAGGAAGGCGTCGGGCTCGCGGGCGAACTCCGCGATGAAGCGGAAGGCGCCGTAGCCGGCGAGGAAGAGCCCCGAGACGCGCCCGCGCGCCCGGGGCTTCGAGGAGTACCACCACAGGATCACGAACAGCGCCAAACCCTCCAGGGCGAACTGGTAGAGCTGGGAGGGGTGCCGGGGCGCGTCGCCCGCGCCGCGGAAGACCATGCCCCAGGGAAGGTCGGTCACCCGGCCCCAAAGCTCGCCGTTGATGAAGTTCGCGAGGCGCCCGGCCGCGAGCCCGAGCGGGCAAAGGGGCGCAACGAAGTCCATGAGGCGCAGGTAGTCCACGTTCTGGCGACGCGCGAGCACCCACATGGCGAGCATCACGCCGAGAAGCCCGCCGTGGAAGGACATCCCCCCTTCCCAGATGGCGAAGATCTTGAGCGGGTCGGCGAGGTACTGGGCCGGCTTGTAGAAGAGCACGTAGCCGAGCCGGCCGCCCAGGATGACCCCGAGCAGGGCATAGAAGATCATGTCGTCGAACTGGGCTCGCGACACCGGTGCGGCGCCCCGCGCGATTCGCCTCGTGCCGAGCCACCAGGCGGCGGCGAAGCCGAGCAGGTACATGAGGCCGTACCAGCGCACCGCCAGGGGGCCGATCGAGAACGCGACAGGGTCGAAATTCGGATGGACGAGCATCGGCCTAGCGACTGGCCTGGCGGGCGAGCGCGACGAACTCGCGCGCCGGTCCGTCGAGCGCGCCCCGCCTCCAGGCGAGCCAGAGGTCAAGGCGGGGATGCGGGTCGGCGAGCTCCCGATAGGCGACGCCGCGCCGGCCGAGGTTCGCCACCGAAGCGGGCACGATGGCGGCCCCCAGCCCGCTCGACACCAGGCTCACTACGGTCTGCATTTGAATGGCCTCCTGAGCGATGTTGAGCGACACGCCAGCACGGGCGGCGAGCCCCGCGACGATATCGTACAGGCCGGGCGCGATGTCGCGCGGGATCATGACCAGCGGCTCGCCGGCGAGCTGGCGCATGGCGAGCCGGCCCTTCGCGCGCGCGAGCGCATGACGCGCCGGCAGCGCGGCGACGAAGCGCTCCCGCTGGACGACGATGTGCTCGAGCTCGCGCTCTCCGGCCACGGGCGGCAGCAGCAGGCCGAAGTCGAGCTCGCCGGCCGCGAGGCCGGCGGCCTGCTCCGGCGATAGCATCTCCCGCAGGGCGAGCGCCACGCCCGGATGCGCAGCCTTGAAGGCCCTGAGGAGCGCGGGCAGCACCCCGTAATCGGCGAGCGAGACGAAGCCGATGCGCAGCCGCCCCTGCGCGCCAGCGCTGATCGCCTTCAGCTCGAGCGTCGTGCGCTCGAGCTGCGCCAGGAGCCGCTTCGTCTCCTCGAGCAGGCGCGCGCCCTGCGGCGTGAGCTCCACGCGCCGCCGGCTTCGCGTGAACAGCGCGCAGCCCAGGCGCGCCTCCAGGCCGCGGATCGCGCGCGACAGCGGCGGCTGCGATATATGCAGCGCCGCCGCCGCGCGCCCGAAATGCAGGTGCTCGGCCACTGCCGTGAAATACCGGAGTTGCCACAATTCAGGCAGATCCATACCCATAGAGTATTACAGCACGGCGCGCACGGCATTGGAGCGGCGGCGCCGGCCGGGGCACAATCGCCGCATTGCAAGAACCCGCCGGAGGAGAGAATGCCGAACGACAGGAAAGCCGCACAGCCCAACCGCCGCTCCCAGCTCATCACCCAGGGCGTCGCCCGCTCGCCGAACCGCGCGATGCTCCGCGCGGTCGGCTTTCGCGACGGGGATTTCGACAAGCCCATCGTCGGCGTGGCGAACGGCCATTCCACCCTCAACCCCTGCAACGCCGGCATCCAGCCGCTCGTCGATCGCGCGATCGCCGCGCTCGAGGCGAACGGCGCGAAGCCGCAGATGTTCGGCGTTCCGACCATCACCGATGGCATCGGCATGGGGACCGAGGCGATGAAGTACTCGCTCGTCTCGCGCGAGGTGATCGCCGACGCCATCGAGAC
>CAYWSG010000033.1:0-30563 GCA_964461055.1 uncultured Enterobacteriaceae bacterium
CCATCGGCGTTCAGCTCCCGCCCTCGGTCATCCTCACGGTGGTCGACACGGAGCCCGGGATCAAGAACGCGACGGTGACGAGCAGCTTCAAGCCCGCGACCATGGAGACCGGGATCACGGTGCAGGTGCCGCCCTTCATCAACAAGGGCGAGCGCATCAAGGTCGACACCGCCGAAGGCAAGTACATGGAGCGGGCCTGACGGCCGTCGGTCGGGCCGCCGGCGGTCAGGCAAGCTTCGAGAAGAGCTGCTGCGCCTCGCGATAGGCGACGCTCTTTCGCAGGTCGCGCCCTCCGCGGCGGCGCATCCGGTCCAGGCGCCCGGGCACCGCGAGCGCCGTCTCCCCCAGGCTCTCCAGCAGCCGGTCGAGCCCCTCGGGGTCGTTGCAAAGCATCACCATGTCGCAGCCCGCGTCGAGCGCGGCGCGGGCGCGCTCGGCGGTCCCGCCCGCCGTGCTCGCCCCTTCCATGGACAGGTCGTCGCTGAAGACGATTCCCTCGAACCCGAGCTTTCCCCGCAGGACTTCCTGGAGCCAGAAGCGCGAGTAGCCTGCCGGCTCGGCATCCATCTGGCCGTAGATCACGTGGGCCGGCATGACGCCCGCGAGGCCGGCGGCAATGGCCGACTTGTACGGCAGGAGGTCCTTGCGCTCCAGCTCGCGCATCGGCCGCTCGTCGCGCGCGACGCCCACGTGCGTGTCGGTCTCGGCGAACCCGTGCCCCGGAAAGTGCTTGCCGACCGCCCCGACGCCCGCCTCCGCCAGGCCCTCGATGAGGCAGGCCCCGAGGGCGCCGACCGCGGTGGGATCGAAATGCAGCGCGCGATCGCCGATGGCGCTGCACGTGCCGTAGTCGATGTCGAGCACCGGCGCGAACGTGAAGTCGATGCCGTGCGCGGCGAGCTCGGCGCCCGCAATGTAGCCGAGCGCGCGGGCGGTGCTGCGCGCGAGGTCGCGGTCCCGGTCCCAGAGCCGGCCGAGCTCGCGCATCGGCGGCAGCGCGGTGAATCCGGTGCGAAAGCGCTGCACGCGCCCGCCCTCGTGATCCACGCAGACGGGCAGCGCCGGCTCGCGTGCGCGCTCGATCTCCTCGGTGAGCGCGGCGAGCTGCTCGAGGCTCTCGAAATTGCGGGCAAAGAGGATGACGGCGCCAGCCGCCGGATGCGCGAGGCGGCGCCGATCGTCGTCGGTGAGCGCGAGGCCCAGGACGTCGACGACGACCGGCCCGGGCGGCAGCCTTACTTTTCGCATTCCAGAATGACCGTCGCGAAGGCGACGCCTTTTTCGTCGGAGAGGGACAGGTGCGAGCTCGTGATGCCCTTTTCGCGCACGAACGCGGCGAGGGCCTCGGTGTAGGCGAGCTGCGGCTTGCCGGAGGGAAGGTTCTCGACCCAGACGCCGTGCCAGTTGGCCGGTGCCCGGATGCCCGTGCCGAGCGCCTTGGTGAAGGCCTCCTTGGCGGCGAAGCGCTTGGCGAGGTAGGCGGCGGGCAGCCGGTGCCGGGCGAAGCGCTCGAGCTCCGGCGGGCACAGGATGCGCTGCGCGAAGCGCTCGCCGTGGCGCTCGAGCGCCTGGGCGATGCGGCCGATCTCGACGACGTCGGTGCCGACGCCGTAGATCACCGCGCGGCCTCCGTGATGAGCCGCTTCATCTCGCGCACCGCCTCGCGCATGCCCACGAAGAGCGCGCGGCTCACGATGGCGTGGCCGATGTGGAGCTCCCGCAGCCCGGGCAGGCGCGCGACCGGTGCGACGTTGAAGTAGTTGAGGGCGTGTCCGGCGTTGAAGCGCATGCCGCGCGCGCGGATCGCATCGCCCACGGTGCGGATGCGCTCGAGCTCGGCCACCACCGCGGGGCTTTCCGCGTCGCGTCCGCGCGAATGGAAGGCGTGCGCGTAGGGACCGGTGTGCACCTCGCAGACGGCGGCGCCGATGCGCTTCGCCGCCTCCACCTGCGCAAGCTCCGCATCGATGAAGACCGAGACGACGATGCCGGCGTCGGCGAGCCGCGCCACGGCCGTGCGCAGCGCCTTCTCCTGCGCCACGATGTCGAGGCCGCCTTCGGTGGTCACCTCGTGGCGCCCCTCGGGCACGAGCATCGCCATCTCGGGCCGGATGCGCGAGGCGATGGCGACCATCTCGTCGGTGGCCGCCATCTCGAGGTTCAGCTTGATGTGCGTGAGCTCGCGCAGGCGGCGCACGTCCTCGTCCTGGATATGGCGCCGGTCCTCGCGCAGGTGCACGGTGATGCCGTCGGCGCCGCCGAGGTGCGCCTCCACCGCCGCCCAGACCGGGTCCGGCTCGTAGGTGCGCCGCGCCTGCCGCACGGTCGCCACGTGGTCCACGTTTACGCCAAGCTCTATCACAGCTCGTTCAGCTCCTTCAGTATGCCGCGCGTGTGCAGCGCCTGCCCCTGCAGGCGCCGCGCGATGAGCTCGCGCAGGAGCTCGCGGCCCTGCTCCCTCGTCTCGGCCCGCGCGTAGTCGTCGCGGAAAAGCTCGAGGAGCGTGCGGCCTTGCACGAGCAGCCCGCCGAGGTCCCTTCCCGCCGCCCCGGCGGCGCCGCGCTCGGCCGGGACCGCGCCCCGCTCCGGCTCGTAGACGTAGACCCGCTCGGGATCGATCGGGCGGCTTTCCGCGTCGCGGTCGAGCCGCGGAGCATAGCCGAGCTCGGCCAGCAGCCGCTTCTCGAAGCGGCGCAGCACCGGGCCCTGCGCCTCGCCGGCGGCGAGGCGCCCGAGCGCCTCGTCGTAGGCGTCGAAGAGCGCCTCGTGCGGATCATCGCGCGGAAGCAGCCGGAGCACGAGCTCGTTCACGTAGAAGCCGCACATGAGCGCGCTGCCTCCCAGCGACGCCGCTCCGCCCGACCACTCCACGGCGGTGAGAGTGCCGAGCTCGGAGGCGCCCGCCCAGGAGAGCCTGAGCCGATGGAAGGAGAGCAGCAGCCCCCGCAGGGCCGAGCGGGGGCGGCGCGCGCCCTTGGCGAGGAGCGCGACGCGGCCGTAGCGGCGCGTGAACGCCTCGACGATGAGGCTCGTCTCCTTGTAGGCGTAGGTATGGAGCACGTACCCCGGCTCCTGGTCGGCCCTGCGCTTCATCGCGCTCCCCTGCCCGGTCCCGCGCTATTCATAGCCGAGCTGGCGCAGCACCCGCGCGTCGTCGGTCCAGGAGCGGCGCACCTTGACCCAGGTCCCGAGGTACACCTTGCCGCCGAAGAGGCGCTCCATGTCCTTGCGCGCGGCGCTCGCCATGCGCTTGAGGCGCTCGCCGCCGGCGCCAAGGACGATCGCCTTCTGGCTGTCGCGCTCGACGAGGATCGTGCTCTCGATGCGGCGGAGCTTCCCCTCTTCCTTGAAGCTGTCGATCACGACCTCGCAGCGATAGGGCAGCTCCTGGCCCAGCTCCTCGAAGAGCTTCTCGCGCAGGAGCTCCGCGGCGAAGAAGCGCTCGTCGCGGTCGGTGAGCTGGTCGGGCGGATAGGCCGCCGGGCCCTCCGGCAGCGCCTCGCGCAGCACGCGCAGCAGCTCGGGCAGGTTGCGGCCCGTGCGTGCGCTGACCGGCACGACGGCGTAGAAATCGCGCAGCCTGGCGACCCGGTCGAGATACGGGATGAGATCGCCGGGCCGCTTCACCAGGTCGATCTTGTTCACTACGGCGATGACCTTCTGCTCCTCCGGTATTCGCGCAAGCGCGGCGCGGTCCTCCACCGTGAGGCGGGGTGCCTCCAGCACGAAGAGCACCACGTCGGTATCTCGGCCCGCCTCGGTGGCGCGCCGGTTCAGCGCCCGCTGCAAGGTGCTTCGCGCCTTCAGCTGCTGCCCGGGCGCATCGACGAAGATGTACTGGGCGTCGGGCTTCGTCAGCACGCCGGTGACGAGGTGCCGGGTGGTCTGCGCCCGGGGCGAGACGATGGAGAGCTTCTGCCCGAGGAGCCGGTTGAGGAGGCTCGACTTGCCCGTGTTGGGCCGCCCGACGATGCCGATCGTGCCGCAGCGGTGCGCGCTCATCGTGCCAGCCTGGCGAGCATGGCCCGTGCCGCTTCCTGCTCGGCGCGCTGGCGCGAGGTCCCCTGCCCCCGGGTCGCCTGCGGCGCGTCGACGAGCCGGCATTCGACCTCGAACGCCTGCCGGTGGGCGGCGCCTTGCACCGACACGACCGTGTACTCGGGCAGCGGCCGGTGGGCGCCCTGGAGGAGCTCCTGGAGCTGGGTCTTGGCGTCCTTGGCCGGGCGCTCCGGGTCGAGGCCGGCGAGGTGCGGCCCGAGCAGGCGCAGGACCGTGCCCCGTGCCGCCTCGTAGCCGGCATCGAGGAAGACCGCGCCGATCAGCGCCTCCACCGCATCGGCGAGGATCGAAGGCCGGGGCTGCGGCGAGTCGACGACCTCACCCTCGCCACGGCGCAGGAAGGCGGCGAGCCCGAGCTCGGCCGCCACGGCGGCGAGCGTCTCTTCCCGCACGAGGCTCGCCCGCAGGCGGGTGAGCTTGCCTTCCGGCAGGCGCGGAAACCGGCCATACAGCTCCTCGGCGATCACGCAGCCGAGCACGCCGTCGCCGAGGAACTCCAGGCGCTCGTTGTGCTGCGGGCCGTAGCTGCGGTGCGTGAGGGCCTGCTCGAGGAGCCTCCCGTCGGCGAAGCGGTGGCCGATCCGCTCTTCGAGGACCGCGGGCCGGGACAAGCGCTATTGGGCCCTCGAGCTGCCCACGAAATCGACGAAGAGGCCCAGGTTGGCGAAGAGCGGTACCTCCTTGCGGTAGCTGAAGCCGATGACGACCTGGCCGCCCTCCTTGGTGATCTCCAGGTCGGCGGCCTTGACGTCCTCGATGTCGTCGATCATCGCCCGGGCATCGAAGGCCTTGCGGATCTCGGTGACCGACGCGGCGCTCGAGCGGTCGTTCGCGATCGCCTCGATGGCCGCCTTCGCCTTGAAGTACTGGATGTAGACGGGGATCAGCTTCAGGCTGAAGATGCCGACGATGACCAGAAGGAACAGGACCACCAGCAGCCCGCCCAGGCTCACACCGCGCTGTCTCGCCACCATAGCTCTCCTCCCTTGCCCCCCGTTCACCGGAACGAGCCGAAGCGCCCGAGCTCGTTCAGGTTGAGCCAGATGAAGAACGCCTTGCCGACGATGTTCTCGTCGGGCACGAATCCCCATACCCGGCTGTCGCTGGAGTTGTCCCGGTTGTCGCCCATCACGAAATAATGCCCGGGCGGAACCTTGCACGCCAGGCCGTTCCTATTGTAGTTGCAATTTCCGGCGTAAGGGAACGAGCGCGCGGCCGCCACCGGCTCCGTCCCGTTCTCGTCGACGAGGATCTCGTGCTCGGTGCCGTTCAGCGTCTCGATGTAGCGCCGGGAGAACTGCATCCGCTCGCGCGAGAGATAGTCCTCGGTCGCGCGCAGGGGCACGGGCTTGCCGTTGATGACGAGGCGCTTGTCGCGGTACTCGACCAGGTCGCCGGGAACCCCGACCACCCGCTTGATGTAGTCGAGCGACGGATCGTCGGGATAGCGGAACACCATCACGTCGCCGCGCTTCGGGTCCTCGAGCGCAACGACCTTCTTGTTGATGACGGGCAGGCGGATGCCGTAGACGTACTTGTTGACGAGGATGAAGTCGCCCACGAGGAGCGTCGGGACCATGGAGCTCGAGGGAATCTTGAACGGCTCGACGAGGAAGGAGCGCAGCAGGAAGACGATCAGGATCACCGGGAAGAAGCTGACCGAGTACTCCACCCACCAGGGCTGCCGGGCGCCGGCCGGCCGCCGGCGGCGCAGCCACAGCGCCTCGAGCCCCCAGACGACGCCCGTGACCACGAGCAGGAGGAAGAGGAACAGCGCGAAGCTCAACCGTCGCTCCGCTGCAGCACCGCGAGGAATGCCTCCTGGGGGATTTCGACCGAGCCTACCTGCTTCATCCGCTTCTTGCCTTCTTTCTGCTTCTCGAGGAGCTTGCGCTTGCGGGTGACGTCGCCGCCGTAGCACTTGGCGATCACGTTCTTGCGAAGCGCCTTCACGTTGTCGCGCGCGATGATGTGCCCGCCGATGGCGGCCTGGATCGCGACGTCGAACATCTGCCTGGGAATGAGGCCGCGCAGCCGCGTCACGAGATCGCGCCCGCGGGCCTGGGCGCTCGAGCGGTGCACCATGCTCGAGAGCGCGTCCACCCGCTCGCCGTTCACGAGGATGTCGAGGCGCACCATGTCGGCGGGCCGGTACTCCTTGAACTCGTAGTCGAGCGACCCGTAGCCGCGGGTGGTCGACTTCAGCCGGTCGAAGAAGTCGAGCACCACCTCGTTGAGCGGCAGGTCGTACGAGAGCACGACGTGGCGCGCCGAGTACTGCATGTTCGTCTGCACGCCGCGCTTCTGCGTGCACAGCGTGATGACCGGGCCGACGTAGTCCTGCGGGACGAAGATGCGCGTGGAGATGATGGGCTCGCGGATCTCGGCGATCGTTCCCGGGTCCGGGAGCCGGGAGGGGTTGGAGACCGCCTCGACCGTGCCGTCGCGCAGCAGCACCTCGTAGACCACCGAGGGTGCGGTGGTGATGAGGCTCATGCCGTACTCGCGCTCGAGCCGCTCCTGCACGATGTCCATGTGGAGGAGCCCCAGGAACCCGCAGCGAAAGCCGAAGCCGAGCGCCTGCGAGGTCTCCGGCTCGTAGTGGAACGAGGCGTCGTTGAGGTGCAGCTTCTCGAGCGCGTCGCGCAGCGCCTCGTACTGGTTCGCCTCCACCGGGTAGAGGCCCGCGAACACCTGCGGCTTCACCTCCTTGAACCCGGGGAGCGGCGCCGCGGCCGGCTTGTCGTCGTGGGTCAGCGTGTCGCCGACCTTCGCGGCGCGCAGCTCCTTGATCCCGGCGATGACGTAGCCCACCTCGCCGGCGCCGAGGGCGTCCTTCTCGCGCGCCTTGGGCGTAAAGACGCCGAGCTGCTCGCACAGGTACGAGGCGCCCGTGCTCATGAGGCGGATCTTGTCCTTGGGCCGCAGGGTCCCGTCCACCACGCGCACGAGCATGACCACGCCGACGTAGTTGTCGAACCAGGAGTCGATGACGAGGGCCTTCAGCCGCTCGCCGGCGTCGCCGCGGGGCGGCGGCACCCGCTCGATGACGGCCTCGAGGATGTCGGCCACCTTCTCCCCCGTCTTGGCGCTCGCCCGGATGGCGTCCTTCGCATCGAGGCCGATCACGTCCTCGATCTCCTGGATCGCTTTCTCGGGGTCGGCCGACGGCAGGTCGACCTTGTTCAGCACCGGGAGCACCTCGACGCCCTGCTCGATGGCCGTGTAGCAGTTGGCGACCGTCTGGGCCTCGACGCCCTGGGAGGCGTCCACCACCAGCACGGCGCCTTCGCAGGCGGCGAGCGAGCGGCTCACCTCGTAGGAGAAGTCGACGTGCCCGGGCGTGTCGATGAGGTTGAGGAGGTACGTGTTGCCGTCGCGCGCGCGGTACTCGAGCGCCGCCGTCTGCGCCTTGATGGTGATGCCCCGCTCGCGCTCGAGGTCCATCGAGTCGAGCACCTGCGCGGCCATCTCGCGGTCGGCGAGCCCGCCGCACATCTGGATGAACCGGTCGGCGAGCGTCGACTTGCCGTGGTCGATGTGGGCGATGATGGAAAAGTTGCGGATGCGGCTTTGTTCCATATAAACAAAGAGGGTGCCCCCGGCGGCTTCGGGCACCCTCCTGAATGGGCCGCTATTTTATCCCAGCCCCGATTCGCCCGGCCCCGACTTTCGTCCGGTCTCTACCCGCTGCCTTTCAGGCCGGACACGGTGACGAAGGCGGTCGACTCCCCGCGGCGGACCTGGAGCGTGAAGACGGCGCTGCCGTCGAGCTTCTCCAGCAGCCGGTTGAACTGCTCGACCGAGCGCAGCTCCGTGTGCCGGCCCTCGTGCACCATGACGAGCAGCACGTCGCCGCGGCGAAGCTCGACCTTGGCGTCGGGGCGGACGTCGGTCACGACGAGCCCGCCTTCGACGCCGATCCCCTTGCGCTGCTCCGCCGAGAGCTCCGCGACCACGATCCCGAGCCGGTTCGCCGGCGCGTCGGCCTGGGGGCTGGAGCGCGGCTGCACGGCCGACGCGATGCGGTCCTCCTGCAGCTCGCCCACCGTCACCGTCAGCGTGCGCCGGGCGCCCTTGCGCCAGACCTCGACGGGGACCTTGGTGCCGGGCCGCGTCGAGCCGACGATGCGCGGCAGGTCGCTCGAGCTCTCCACCGTCTTGCCGCCGAAGCCGAGGATGATGTCGGTCGCCTGGAGGCCGGCCTTGTCGGCAGGGCTCTGCGGCTCCACCGAGTTGACGAGCGCGCCGCGCGGCCGCTCGAGGCCGAACGAGGTGGCGAGGTCGCGCGTCACCTCCTGGATGACCACGCCGATGCGCCCGCGGGCGACGCGGCCGTGCTCGCGGAGCTGCTTCTGCACGTCGAGCGCCACGTCGATGGGGATGGCGAACGACAGCCCCATGAAGCCGCCCGTGCGGCTGTAGATCTGCGAATTGATGCCGATCACCTCGCCCTGCAGGTTGAAGAGCGGCCCGCCGGAGTTGCCCGGGTTGATGGCGACGTCGGTCTGGATGAAGGGGACGAAGTTCTCCTGCGGGAGCGAGCGGCCTTTGGCGCTGACGATGCCGGCGGTCACGGTGCTGTCGAAGCCGAAGGGCGAGCCGATGGCCACGACCCACTCGCCCACCTTCAGCTTCGACGGGTCGCCGAACTTCACCACGGGCAGGTCGGTGCCCTCGATCTTGATGAGCGCGATGTCGGTGCGCTTGTCGGCGCCGACGATCTTCGCCTTGAACTCGCGCTTGTCGGTGAACTTGACGTTGATCTCGTCGGCGCCGTCGACGACGTGCGCGTTCGTGAGGATGTAGCCGTCGCTGCTGATGATGAAGCCCGAGCCGAGCGAGCGGCTCTCCGGCCGCCCGGGCGCGCCCTGCCCTGGCTGGCGCGGAATGAAGCGCCGGAAGAACTCCTGGATCTCCTCGTCCTCGAGGCCCGGCACCTGGGGCAGCGCCCCCGTGCGTCGCGGCGCCTGGGTCGTGCTGATGTTCACCACGGCGTTGCCATAGGCTTCGACCAGGCGCGTGAAGTCGGGCAGGACCTGTCGCTGCACCTCGCCCTGCGCGCTCGCCGACGCCCAGAAAACCGCCAGCCACAAAAAGACCCACGCCCTTGCGACTCGCATCTTTTCCTTCTCCCGAATCGTGTTGAAGCTTATTGCTCGGGCCGGTACTCGACCCCGTCCGCGATCCGCTGCACGCTGATCGCGGGCGCCTCGCCCACCACCGTGACGATATGGTTGGCGACTTCCCTCGTATAGATGTGGATGGCGCCCATGCTCGCAAGCCCGGTTCGCACCTCGGCGCCATTGTCGAGCGGCTCGATGAACACGGATACCGCGGCAAGGCCGTCCGAGTACACCATCTGGCCGGCCGGGCGCGACTCGCCCAGGCGGCGCTTGAGCTCCACGACCTTGCGGAAGCCGGGCAGATCAGCGCTCATGCGCCAGCCGGGCAGGCGCGCCGGCGCCGCCGCGGCATCCTCGATGCGCCATGCCGCGCTGATGTCGCGCGGCTTCACCATCGCCGGCGTGACGTTTCCGATCTGCAGGTGCGTAAAGGTGAACTTCTCCACCTCCGCCCCGGCCGGGTCGATCGTGACCGCCTTGAGGAGCATCCCCGTGTCGACGTCCGCGTAGAGGCGATAGCCGTATCGAAGCTGGTCGCGCGGGGCGAGCACGACTGCGCGGCAGTCGTAGCCGGCAATGCGGCGGATCTCGCCCAGGCTGATCTCGTAGTGCTGCGCGAGGTTCGTGACCCGCTCGGGCAGGAGCGAAGGAAAGCCGCGCTCGGCGCTTGCGCGGTCCACCTTGACCACCTGGCTGTCGGGGAGATAGCAGCGCACCGTGCCTCGCGTGCGCACGATCTCGCGCGGGGCGCCGTCCATGACCTCGAGCTTCTCGATGTCCCCGGAAGGGTCGGCAAGGCGGGTGATGCGCGAGGTCTCCGTGCGGCCGCCGTGCTGGTACACGAAGGTTCCCGTATAGGACATCTTCTGCGTGGCGTCCTGGATCTTGCGCAGCCACTGGAGCGCGTCGGACGTGTCCGCGACCGCCGTGCCGGCGGCCATGGCCGTCGCGACCACGAGGGCCCTGGCGAGCCGCATTATCGGCGCGCCCCGCTCGCCTCGTCGGACACCGTGCGCACGTACGGCGCCATGCCCTGCAGAGACACGCGAGGCGAGAAGCCCTGATGGGCGAGGAGATAGTCGGGCGTCGAGCGCGGGAGCGGGATGAGCGTCGGCCTGGAAGCCGCCGCCGGGGGAGCGACGGGCGCCTGGGCGAGCGGCGCGGCGGGCGCCACGCCGCTCTCGGGTGCGGTGTTGAAGGCGACGTAGCCTACGAGCGCGACCCCGGCGAGCGCGGCGGCTGCGGCGGCCGGCCAGCGGACCGGGCGCGCGGCGCGCGGCGGCAGCCGGCGCGGGGCGAGGACGGTGGGCTCGGCGTCGATCCGGTCGGCGATGCGCCCGGCGAACCCCGTCGACAGCACCGGCGTATCGCGCAGGGCGTCGCCGATGAGGTGGTAGGTCCGCCAGGCCTCGAGTGCCTGCGGATCGTGCAGGAGCGCCTCCAGTGTCCCCTCGGCCGCCCGAGCGTCGAGCTCGCCGTCCATCAATGCCGATATCCGTTCGCTCATGCAGCACCCCCCGCCCGCAAGTGAATCCGTCGCATCGCTACCCGCGTCACCATCTCTTGTCCTTCGTGGTCCCCAGCAGCGGCCGCAACTGCTCCGCGATCGCCTCCCTCGCCCGGAAGATGCGCGAGCGTACCGTGCCGATCGGGCAATCCATCGCCCTGGCGATGTCCTCGTAGCTCATGCCTTCGATCTCGCGCATCTGGATGGCGGTTCTCAGCTCCTCGGGCAGCTGCTCGATCGTCGCGTTGACAGTCTCGGCGATCTCGTTCGTGAGCAGCACGCTCTCCGGCGTGTTGATGTCCCGCAGCTGCTCGCCTTCGTCAAATCCTTCTGCCTCTTCGGCCTCTATCTCCGTGGAGGTCGGCGCCCGCCGGCCCATGGCCATGAGATAGTTCTTGGCCGTGTTGATTCCGATCCTGTACAGCCACGTATAGAAGGCGCTGTCGCCCCGGAACGCCGGGAGCGCCCGGTAGGCCTTGATGAACGCTTCCTGCGTCACATCCTCGACCTCGGCCGGATCGCGTATGAAGCGCGACAGCAGCCTCGCCAGCTTGCGCTGGTACTTCTCCACCAGCAGGTTGAACGCGCGCTTGTCTCCGGCCTGCGCGCGCTCCACGAGCTGGCGGTCGATCTCGCGGTCAGACATCTCGCCGCCGCGAGCCGAAGCCGTCTACCCCCTGCGGCGGGCTCTTCCGGCCCCCGTGCTCGAGCGTCCCGGAAGCGAGAGCGCCGTGCGCCCGATTCCGGTGCCTATGTGCCACAGACACGCGCACTTGCAAATAGTTCGGCGCCGCCCGGGCGCCCCCCTAGGAAACCGGCTCGCCGGCGGCGCTGTTTCGCGCCGCGGCGCCGCCGGTGGCTGCAAGCCGCCCCCACAGTGCCCAGACGCGCAGGCGGCGGAACGCGTCGCGCTCGAGCATGTCTGCCGTAATGAGAAGGCTTCGCCGCGCAGGCGGCCGAAGCGAAAGAGTCACGAGCCAGCGGCTCACGTAGCGGCGCGGATGCGCTCGCGCCTCGAGCGCGGCGCCGCTCGCCAGCCAGAGGCGCGCTTCGTCGCCGCGCAGCTCGATGCGCCGGACCGAGCGCGGGGCGCCAAGGAGCGCATGCACGCGTGCGCTCCCGAGCCCGAGGAGGACGAGGGCGCCCGCCAGGGCAAGGCCGGCCACGCCACCGAGCGCTGCGAAGGCGCCGGCTGCTGCGGCGCCATGGGCGAGCAGGATGGCGGCGCACAGGGTCCGCGAGGGGGAGAGCTCGAGCTGGAGACCGGGGTGAGAGTCGCGCTCGTGCACGCCGCACCCCTCAGAGGCGCGAGAAGACGAGCGTGCCGTTGGTGCCGCCGAAGCCGAAGGAGTTCGAGAGGGCGGCGCGGATCGGCATCCGGCGCGCCGCGTTCGGCACGTAGTCCAGATCGCACGCGGGATCGGGCGTGTGCAGGTTGATGGTGGGCGGCGAGACCTGGTCGCGCAGCGCGAGGACGCTGAAGACGGCCTCGACGCCCCCCGCGGCGCCGAGCAGATGCCCGGTCATCGACTTGGTCGAGTTCACCGCCACGCGCGCGGCGTGCTCGCCGAAGAGACGCTTGATCGCGATGGTCTCCGCCACGTCGCCGAGCGGGGTCGAGGTGCCGTGCGCGTTGATGTAGTCGATCGCCGAAGGCTCGAGGCCCGCATCGTTGAGCGCGTTGCGCATGGCGCGGTAGCCGCCGTCGCCGTCTTCCGGAGGGGCGGTCATGTGGTGCGCATCGGCGGACAAGCCGTAGCCGATCAGCTCGCAGTAGATGCGCGCGCCCCGGGCGCGGGCATGCTCGTATTCCTCCAGCACCAGCGCCCCCGCGCCCTCCCCCAGCACGAATCCGTCGCGGTCCTTGTCCCAGGGACGGCTGGCGGTGGCGGGATCGTCGTTGCGCGTCGAGAGCGCGCGCGCCGAGGCGAAGCCGCCGATCGCGAGCTCGGTGACCACCGCCTCGGCGCCGCCGGCGATCATCACGTCGGCCTCGCCGTAGCGGATCGACTTCGCCGCCTCGCCGATGCAGTGGGTGGAGGTGGTGCACGCGGTCACGATGGCGAGGTTGGGCCCCTTGGCGCCAAGCTCGATGGAGAGCAGGCCCGCGATCATGTTGATGATGGTGCCCGGAATGAAGAAGGGCGAGATGCGCCGCGGCCCGTTCTGGACGAGCTCCGCATGCGTCGCCTCGATCATCGGCAGGCCGCCGATGCCCGAGCCGAAGTTGACGCCCACCCGCTCGGCGTTCTCCTCCGTCACCTGCAGCCCGCAGTCGCGCCACGCCTGCAGCCCCGCCGCCATCCCGTAGTGGATGAACGTATCCATCCGCCGCGCCTCTTTCGGCGACATGTAGGCCGAGACGTCGAAGTCCTTCACCTCGCCGGCGATCTGGCAGGCGAGGCGCGAGGCGTCGAAGCGGGTGATGCGGGAGATGCCGCTGACGCCGGCGAGCGCGCTTTCCCAGGCCTGCGCTACGGTGTTGCCGATCGGGCTGATGATGCCCAGCCCGGTGACGACGACTCTGCGGCGGGTCACTTAGGTCTTGGCGTGAGCCTTGATGTAGTCGACGGCCTGCTGCACCGTCGTGATCTTCTCGGCTTCCTCGTCGGGGATCTCGGTCTCGAACTCCTCCTCGAGGGCCATGACGAGCTCCACGGTGTCGAGGGAGTCGGCGCCGAGATCGTCCACGAACGAGGACTCGTTCTTGATCTCGCCCTCGTTGACGCCGAGCTGCTCGGCGATGATCTTCCTGACGCGTTGTTCTACGTTTTCCATCCGTTGCTCCTTCCCTGTTCCAGTCTCGCGAATGAGGGCAATAAAGAGAGGCGAAAGGCGGCGTATTTTACGCCATCCCCCTGCCCGATTTCGGCCGCTTTCCCGGGCCTGTTTTCATGCCTGCTTCATGCCCGCTTTCATGCCCGCTTTCATGCCCGCTTTCATGCCCGCTTTCATGCCATATACATGCCGCCGTTGACGTGCAGCACGGCGCCGGTCACGTAGCCGGCCTGCGGCGATGCAAGGTAGGCGACGGCCGCGGCCACGTCCTCGGGCGCGCCCAGCCGGCCGAGCGGAATGCGGCCGAGGAGCGCGCTCCTCTGCTCCTCGGACAGGGCGCGCGTCATGTCCGTGTCGATGAAGCCCGGCGCGACGCAGTTCACGGTGATGCCGCGGCTGCCGAGCTCGGCGGCGAGCGACTTCGTCATGCCGACGACGCCCGCCTTGGCGGCCGCGTAGTTCGCCTGGCCGGCGTTGCCGGCCGCGCCCACCACCGAGGTGATGTTGACGATGCGGCCCCAGCGCGCCTTCATCATGCCGCGCATGACGGCCCGCGACAGGCGGAACACCGCGCGCAGGTTCGTCTCGAGCACCTCGTCGAACTCGGCGTCCTTCATGCGAAGCGCCAGGTTGTCGCGCGTGATGCCCGCGTTGTTGACGAGGACGAGCACGTCGCCCGCGCTCTTCTGGAGCCCGGCGACGAGCGCGTCGCAGCCTGCCGCGTCGCGCACGTCGAGCACCCGGCCCTCGAGCCCCGCCTGCGTGATCGCGGCCGCGCCCGCCTCCGACGTGGCCGTGCCGACGACGCTCGCGCCGGCTGACTTGAGCGCGAGCGCGATGGCGCGGCCGATGCCGCGCGAGGCGCCGGTGACGAGCGCCACCTTCCCTTCCAGGCCGTTCATGCGCTTTCTCCCTTGATCGATTGCAGCGCCTGCTCGAGCGAGGCGCGGTCGGCGAGCGCGAGCGAAGCGACCTGCGGCTGGATGCGCTTCGTCATCCCGGCAAGCACCTTGCCGGGGCCGCACTCGACGATGTGGGTGACGCCCATGGCCGCCACGGCGTTGATCACCTCGACCCAGCGCACCGGGGAATAGGCCTGGCGCACCAGCGCGTCGCGGATGGCCTCGGGCGTCGACTCGGTCTTGACGTCCACGTTGTTGACGAGCGGAATCTGCGGCGCGTCGAGCGTCACCGAAGCGAGCCGCTCGGCGAGCCGCTCGCCCGCCGGCTTCATCAGGCTGGAATGGAAAGGCGCGCTGACCGGGAGCGCCATGGCGCGCCTGGCGCCGCGCGCCTTGCACGCCTCGATGGCCCGCAACACGGCCTCGCGCGCCCCTGCGATGACGACCTGCCCGGGCGCGTTGAAGTTGACCGCCTGCACCGCGCCGCCCGCGGCGGCGCACGCCTCGCGGACCTTCTCGTCCTCGAGGCCGAGGATCGCCGCCATTCCGCCCTCGCCTTCGGGCACGGCCTCCTGCATGGCTTGCGCGCGAAAGCGCACGAGCGGCAGGCAGTCGCCGAAGCGAAGCGCGCCCGCGGCCACGAGCGCCGTGTACTCGCCGAGGCTGTGTCCGGCGACCACGGCAGGCGCCGGCCCGCCGAGCGCGATCCAGGCGCGATAGGCCGCGATGCCGGCCGTCACCATCGCGGGCTGCGTGTTGACGGTGGCGTTCAGCCGCTCCGCCGGCCCTTCGTCGAGCAGCGTGAGGAACTCGTCGCCGAGCGCCTCGGCGGCTTCCGCGCGAACGCGGTCGATTTCCGGCAGCCCGGCATAGGCCTTCAGCATGCCGACCGACTGCGAGCCCTGGCCGGGGAACACGAATGCGAGCTTCATGGCGTGGCGGCGGGCCTTGTCATAGCGTTGCGAGGGAGGCGCCCCAGGTGAAGCCGCCGCCCACGCCCTCCATCAGGACCTTCTGGCCGGGCACCATCTTCCCGGCCCGGATGTACTCGTCGAGCGCGAGCGGGATGGAGGCCGCCGAGGTGTTGCCGTGATGATCCACCGTGACCACGAGCCGCTCCGGGGGGAGCCCGAGCTTGCGGGCGGTCGCATCCAGAATCCGCACGTTGGCCTGGTGCGGAATGAGCCAGTCGACCTCGCTCATCTCGACATCGGCGAGCGCGACGACCTCGCGCGCGGCCTCCTCCAGCACGCGCACGGCGAACTTGAACACGCCCTGGCCGTTCATCTGCAGATAGGGCGAGCCGATGATGGCGCCCCGGCTCACGTTGCCCGGCACGCTGAGGAGCCCGACCTGGCTGCCGTCGGCGTGCAGCACGTTGGCGTGGATGCCGGGGCGGGTGTCGGCGGCGAGCACGACCGCGCCGGCGCCGTCGCCGAAGAGCACGCAGGTCCCGCGGTCGTTCCAGTCGAGGATGCGGGAGAACACCTCGGCGCCGACGACGAGCGCGCGCCTGTACTGGCCCGAGCGGATGAACGTGTCCGCGGTCGCCAGCGCGTAGACGAAGCCGGTGCAGACCGCCTGGACGTCGAAGGCCGCGCAGCCCTTGACGCCGAGCTTCGCCTGCAGCAGGCAGGCGGTGCTCGGAAAGATGTAGTCGGGCGTCGACGTGGCGACGATGATGAGGTCGAGCGCGTCGGCGGAGACGCCGGCGGCCTGCAGCGCGGCGCGGCTCGCCTCCAGCGCGAGGTCGCTCGAGCCCTGCGACTCGTCGGCGATGTGCCGCTGCACGATGCCGGTGCGGCTGCGGATCCAGGCGTCGCTCGTGTCGAGGCGCGCGGCGAACTCGTCGTTCGTCATGACGCGCGGCGGGAGGAAGCTCCCCGTGCCGACGATGCGCGAATAGGTCTTCACGACAGGGCCGCCAGGGGAAGGCCCGCCATGCGCTCGGCAATGCGCCGGGGGACTTCGTTGCGCACCTCGGCCACCGCGTTCTCGAGGGCGTGCGCGAAGGCGCGCGCGTCGGCCGAGCCGTGGCTCTTCACGACGATGCCCTGCAGCCCCACGAGGCTTGCGCCGTTGTAGCGGCCCGGGTCCATCCGCGTCCGAAGCGCATTGCGCACCGGCGTCGCGAGCCAGGCGACGAACATGCGCCACGGATTGCGGGTGAACTCCTGGCGCAGGTAGCCCACGATCATGCGCGCCACCCCTTCGGAAGCCTTGAGGAGCACGTTCCCCACGAAGCCGTCGCAGACCACCACGTCCGTCGTTCCCTTGTAGATGTCATCGCCCTCGACGTTGCCATGGAAATTGAGGCCGCTCGCGCGAAGGAGCTCCGCTGCGCGCTTGACCGTCTCGTTGCCCTTGATGGCTTCCTCGCCGATGTTGAGGAGTCCCACGCTCGGCCGTTCCTTGCCCTCCACCGCGGCGACGAGCATCGCCCCCATGACGCCGAACTGCATGAGCTGCTCGGCCGTGCAATCGACGTTCGCGCCGAGGTCGAGGACGTACGTGAAGCCGCCGCGCATGTTGGGCAGCACCGTCGCGATGGCCGGCCGGTCGATGCCGGGCAGCGTCTTCAGCACGAAGCGCGAGATGGCCATCAGGGCCCCGGTGTTGCCGGCGCTCACGCAGGCGTGCGCCTCGCCGCTCTTCACGAGATCGATCGCGAGGCGCATGGACGAGCTCTTCTTGCCGCGAAGGGCCTGCGCCGGGCTTTCGTCCATGCCGACCACCTCATCGGCGTGGTGCACGCGCAGTCCCGCGCCGGGCGCGGCGCCGCGCGCGGCGAGCTCCGCCTCCACGGCGTCCCGCTTCCCGACGAGCACGATCGCCACGTCCTGCGTCCGCGCCTGGAACTCCAGGGCCGCGGGCACCGTGACGCGGGGGCCGTGATCGCCTCCCATGCAATCGACGGCGACGGTGACCAGCGGGTCTACTCTTCTTCTTTGGTCTTGATGACCTTCTTGCCGCGGTAGAAGCCGGTGGGGCTCACATGGTGGCGAAGATGCGTCTCGCCGCTGGTCGGCTCCACGGCGAGCGCCGGGTTGCGCAGGTGGTCGTGCGCCCGGTGCATGCCGCGGCGGGACGGCGATTTCTTGTTCTGCTGAACGGCCATTTCACTGCTCCTTTCCTCGATGCACTGCTACGCTCATAGCGTCATTCCATGAGCCCGATCCAATGCCTGGCTCAATGCTTCGGCGGCCGGTTCCCCAGCAGCCCGCGCAGCCCTGCGAAGGGCCGCTCCATTTCTTCCTCGCCGCGCGCAGCGGCGGTACAGCCTTCGTGACGCGGCGCATACGGCACCTCCAGCACGAGCTCGTCCTCGACCAGCTCGGCGAGCGCGATCGCCTTGTCGGCGAGCACGCGGTCCGGCGCGCCCGTGTCGCGGGGATCGGCGTCGATCTCCGCCTGCGTGGCCGCCAGCACGAGGAGCGCCTCGTGCCGCACCGTCCAGGTCATCGACTCGAGGCAGCGCTGGCAGCACAGCTCGAGCCGGCCTTCCAGGCGCACGCGCAAGCTTGGCCGCCCGCGCTCGTCCAGCAGGCCCACGACTTCGTAGGCGACTTCCCCGGCGTCGGAGGCAAGCCAGTCACGCAGCCGGGAAAACGCGCTCGCCGGGATCGTGCCCCGCTGCGTTGCGCCGGCCGAAGCAAACTGGAAGCCGTCGATGACCGGCTGGTGCGACATAAAGGCGGCGGATGATATCATCATTGGAAAAATCCCGCCAAAACAATGTCATGCCTGATGCCGGAAGGCTGCTTCAGGCTGGATTTCCGGACCGATCGTGATGCCTGAAACCCCGCCGGCGGCGCGCCGCCTGGTTCTCGCTTCCACCTCGCCCTACCGGGCGGAGCTGCTGCGGCGGCTCGGACTTCCTTTCGAGACTGCCCGTCCGAGCTTCGACGAGACCCCGCTTCCGGGGGAAACGCCCGAGGCGAGCGCGCTTCGCCTCGCCATCGGCAAGGCGCGCTCGGTCGCCGCGCAGTTTCCGGGCGCGCTCGTGATCGGCTCCGATCAGGTCGCCTTCGGCGCGGGCCGGCGGCTCGACAAGCCCGGCGGCCACGACGCCGCGGTTCGCCAGCTCGAGGCGCTGAGCGGCCAGTGCGCCGAGTTCCACACCGCCGTCGCGCTCATCGACGCCCCGAAAGATGGCGTGCAGGCCCGCGTCGTGGGCTGCAAAGTGCATTTTCGAAGCCTGGATCGGGCACGCATCGAGGCCTATCTGTGCCGCGAGCAGCCCTACGATTGCGCCGGCAGCGCCAAGGCGGAAGGGCTCGGCATCGCCCTCATCGCGCGCATCGAGACCGACGACCCGACCTCGCTCATCGGGCTGCCGCTCATCGCGCTCACCGAGATGCTCGAGCGCGCCGGGATGCCCGTCGTTTGATCCTGTACGCGATTCCGGCGCCGCTCGGCGGCGCCCCTGCGGCGGCGCTGCCTGCGGCGGCGCTCGAGATCGTGCGGGGCCTTGCCGACTTCGTGGTCGAGCGGCCGAAGAGCGCGCGTGCCTTTCTCTCGGGCATCGGCATGGCCCGCCCGCTCCGCGAGCTTTCCTTCGCGGTGCTCGACGAGCACGCGCGGGCCGCGGAGGTGCCGGCGCTCCTTGCGCCCCTGCGCGAAGGGCGGCCGCTCGGGCTGCTGAGCGAGGCGGGGTGTCCGGCGATCGCGGATCCCGGCGCCGCGCTCATCGAGGCGGCGCACCGCGAAGGCTTCACGGTGCGCCCGCTCGTGGGCCCGTCCTCGATCGTGCTCGCGCTGATGGCCTCGGGAATGCAGGGCCAGCGGTTCGCCTTCTGCGGCTACCTGCCACGCGAGCCGCGAGAGCGCGAGGCGCGCATCCGGGCGCTCGAGAAGCGCTCGCGGGCGGAAGACGAGACGGAAGTGTTCATCGAGACGCCGTACCGCAACGACGCCCTGCTCGGCGCCCTGCTTGCCACGTGCCACGAAACGACGCGGCTTTGCGTGGCGGCGGACCTCACGCTGCCGAGCGAGGCGGTGGCCACCCGCACGGTTGCGCAGTGGCGCGCCCTGGCGAGCCCGGCGATCGGCCGCCGCCCGGCGGTCTTTCTTCTCTACGCCCGCTAGGTCTTCTAAAAACTGGGTTCCCGCCTTCGCGGGAACGACGGCTTAGGGCGTCCCAGGTGATCTAGCGGATGAGCTGCGGCGAGGCGCGGAGCGCGAACTCGGCGAGCGCCGCGGCGGCGCCGGCGCCCAGGCGCTTCGCCAGGCGCTCGGCCAGGTTCTCCTTCTGGGTGAAGTCGACGATGGTCTCGGCCTTCACGACCTCGCGGGCCACGTATTCCAGGCTGCCGATGCCGTCGGCCAGTCCGAGCTCCACGCTGCGCTCGCCGGTCCAGATGAGCCCGGAGAAGATCTCCGGGGCGTCCTTCAGGCGCTCGCCGCGCCCTTCCTTCACCACGCCGACGAACTGGGCGTGGATCTCGCGCGCGAGCTTCTCCGCGTACTCGCGGTGGCGCTCGTCGAGCGGCGAGAACGGGTCGAGCATCGCCTTGTTCTCGCCGGCGGTAATGAGCCGACGCTCGATGCCGAGCTTCTCCATCGTGCCGACGAAGCCGAAGCCGTTCATCAGCACGCCGATCGAGCCGACGATGCTCGACGGCGCGACGTAGATGCGATCGGCGCCCGCGGCGATGAAGTAGCCGCCCGAGGCGCAGACGTCCTCGACCACCGCGTAGAGCGGAATGTCCGGATGCTTCTTGCGCAGCCGCCGCATCTCGTCGTAGATGTGCTGCGCCTGCACCGGGCTGCCGCCGGGGCTGTTGATGCGCAGCACGACGCCCTGCGTGTTCTCGTCCTTGAACGCCGCGCGCAACGCGGCATTGACGCTCTCGGCGGTCACCTCGCCGTCCGAGGCGATGGTGCCGCTCACCTCGATCATCGCGGTGTGCTTGCCCTCGGTCGTCCCGCTGCCTCCCGGCCAGTCGAGCGCGAGGACGATGATGACCGTGATGTAGGCGAAGGTAAGCAGCTTGAAGAAGATGCCCCACCGGCGCGCGCGCCGCTGCTCGTTCAGCGCCGCCGTGGCGAGCCGGGTCACCAGCTCGCGTTCCCACTGCTCGTTCTCAGCCATCCTCGATTCCCATGAAGTAGACGCCGCCGTCGCGTTCCTCGAGCCGGAGCTTGACCAGGGCGCCGCGTCCGCAGGGGCCGCCGAGGCACTTGCCGCTGCGCGGATCGTAGGCCGCGCCGTGCGTCGAGCATAGCAAATGGCGCCCCTCGTCATCGAAGAATACGCCCGCCTGCCAGTCGAGCTCCATCGCGACGTGGGCGCAGCGGTTCAGGTACCCGTGGACTTCGCCTTGATGCCGCACCGCGAACGCGGGCGCCGGCTCGCCGAAGTACTCCACCTCGAAGCGGACCCCCGTGCCGGCGTCCGCCAGCTCGGCGGAGCGGCAGATCAGGCGTTCAGGCTCAGCCATCGGTCGAGCTCGGCCACGCTCGCCACGCAGCAGGTGGGATTGCAGGCGCGAAGGCCCTCTTCGGGATGGGCGCCATAGGCGACCGCGACGCTGTCGACGCCAGCAGCCGCCGCCATCTGCAGGTCGTGAGAGGTATCGCCGATCATGAGCGTACGCTCCGGCGGGACCTCGAGCGCTTCCATGAGCTCGAGCAGCATGGCCGGATGCGGCTTGGGGTGGGTTTCGTCCGCGCAACGCGACGCGGCGAAGTACGCCGCCAGCCGGCCCGCCTCCAGCGCCCGGTCGAGACCCTTGCGACTCTTGCCCGTCGCGATGGCCAGGCGTCGCGGGGCGCGCGAGAGCCGCTCGAGCAGGTCCCGGATTCCGGGAAAGAGAAGCATCCGGTCCTCGCGCGAGAGGAAATGCCGCCGGTAATGCGCGACGAAATCGGGATAGCGCTCCGGCGCAAGGTCCGGCACCGCGATGCGCAGCGAATCGTAGAGGCCGAGGCCGATCACGTGGCTCGCCTGCTCCTTTGCCGGGACGGAGAGACCCATGTCGCGCGCGGAGGCCTGGATGCACTCCACGATCGTCCCCGCCGAGTCGATCAGCGTGCCGTCCCAGTCGAAGACGATGAGCGAGTAGCGTTCAGCCACCAATGACTCCCCTGCAGTTCTCGAACCCCATTATTACTATTGGACAGCTTCCATCCCGGAAGGTCCTAGCTGCGCCCGCACGAACCGGTCGATGTCTTCCGGAAGCGGCGAAGCGAGCTTCAGGACCTTCCCCGTCACGGGATGGCGAAAGGAGAGCCGCTCGGCGTGAAGGCACAGGCGCTTGATGCCTTCGCTGCCCTGCCGGGCGAGCGAGCGGTTGAGCTCGAAGTCGCCGTACTTCTCGTCGCCGACCACCGGATGGCCCGAATGGGCGAGGTGCACGCGGATCTGATGGGTCCGCCCCGTGAGGAGGCGAAGCTCGAGCAGGCTGAAGGCTTCGCTCGCCCGGAGGAGGTGCACCTCGGTCCGGGCGGCCTGCCCGCCGGCATGGACCGCCACGCGCCGCTCCCCCGCGCCGGTCACGTACTTGTGCAGCGGCGCTTCGACAAGGGTGCGCCGGCGGGGCCACCTTCCCTTCACTACGGCGAGATAGCGCTTGTCGACTTCCCCCTCACGCAGCATGCGGTGGAGCTCGGTGAGCGCGCTGCGCTTCCTGGCGAGGACGAGGAGGCCCGAGGTATCGCGGTCGAGCCGGTGCGCAAGCTCGAGAAAGCGCTCCTGCGGGCGCTCGGCGCGCAGCGACTCGATGACGCCATGGCTGACACCGCTGCCGCCGTGTACCGCCACCCCTGAGGGCTTGTCCACGACCAGGAGCGCGGCATCCTCGAGCACGATCGGAAGGCGAAGCGGCCTCGGCCCGGGCCGGGAAGGCTTCTGCGAGGTACGCACCGGCGGCACCCTCACGCGGTCGCCGACGCGCAACCGGTATTCCGGCCGGACGCGGCCGCTGTTGACGCGCACCTCGCCGCTGCGCAGCACCCGGTAGACGTGGCTCTTCGGCACGCCCTTCAGGTTACGCAGGAGGAAATTGTCGATGCGCTGCCCGGCGGCCTCCTCCCCGACTTCCAGCCAGAGCACCCGAGGCTTGCTTAAGTCATTCATTTTCCGTACTATCTCGGGGCCGCTTCGAGATGCGAGGCACAGGCGCGGAACTCCCAGGCCACCCGTGCGAGTCACGAGGTCGCCGTGGGGCGAGCCTTCAACCCGCCTCCTGCCCGGCCGCAGCCGGGCCTGAAGCGCTGGTTAATTTCGCTCACCGGAAGTAGCGATACTACTAGAAGCGCGCGTAGGGGGATTTGCACCCCCAGGCCTGAGTCTCTTTCAGTTCTGACTCTCTTTCATCCCTCCTCCCTTGGGTCCATTCCCGAATGTGTGAGTTGCTGACGGAGCGCCGGATCTCCTGCGCGCGCAGGAGAACAAAAAGTGAAGCGCATGTTGTTCAATGCGACGCAGCAGGAAGAGCTGCGCGTCGCGATCGTCGATGGCCAGAAGCTCATCGACCTTGATATCGAGTCGGCATCCCGGGAACAACGCAAGAGCAACATCTACAAAGGCATCATCACCCGCATCGAGCCCAGCCTCGAGGCGGCGTTCGTCGACTACGGCGAGGAGCGCCACGGCTTCCTCCCGTTCAAGGAAGTCTCCCGCAGCTACTTCAGGTCTGACGTCGACGCCGGCCGCGCCCGCATCCAGGACGCGCTGCGCGAGGGCCAGGAGCTGATCGTCCAGGTCGAGAAGGACGAGCGCGGCACCAAGGGCGCCGCCCTTACCACGTACATCAGCCTGGCCGGGCGCTACCTGGTCCTCATGCCGAACAACCCCCGCGGCGGCGGCGTCTCGCGCCGCGTCGAGGGCGAGGACCGCAACGAGCTGCGCGATACGCTCGACCAGCTGCAGGTCCCCGAAGGCATGAGCGTCATCGCCCGCACCGCGGCGATCGGACGCAGCCTCGAGGAGCTCAGCTGGGACCTGAACTACCTCCTGCAGCTCTGGGCCGCCGTCGAGGGCGCCGCGCGCGAGCAGACGGGCAAGCCCTTCCTCATCTACCTGGAGTCGAGCCTCGTCATCCGCGCGATCCGCGACTACTTCCAGCCCGACATCGGCGAGATCCTGATCGACACGGAAGAGATCTACGAGCAGGCCCGCGCCTTCATGCAGACGGTGATGCCGGGCAACGTCAACAAGGTGAAGCTCTACCGCGACGACGTGCCGCTCTTCTCCCGCTTCCAGATCGAGCACCAGATCGAGAGCGCCTATTCCCGCCAGGTGGGGCTGCCCTCGGGCGGGGCGATCGTGATCGACCATACCGAGGCGCTCGTCGCGATCGACGTCAACAGCGCGCGCGCCACGCGCGGCGGCGACATCGAGGAGACGGCGTTCCGCACCAACCTGGAGGCCGCCGACGAGGTGGCCCGCCAGCTCAGGCTCCGCGACCTGGGCGGGCTCATCGTCATCGACTTCATCGACATGGAATCGCAGCGCAACCAGCGCGAGGTCGAGAACCGCCTGCGCGAGGCGCTTCGCTTCGACCGCGCGCGGGTGCAGATCGGCAAGATCTCGCGCTTCGGCCTCATGGAGCTCTCGCGCCAGCGCCTGCGTCCCTCGCTCGAGGAAACGGCGCACATCAGCTGCCCGCGCTGCAGCGGCACGGGCTTCATCCGCGGCACCGAGTCGACGGCGCTCCACGTGCTTCGCATCCTCCAGGAGGAGGCGATGAAGGAGAACACCGGCGCCGTGCACGCGCAGGTGCCGGTCGACGTCGCGTCGTTCCTCCTCAACGAGAAGCGCAACGAGATCCAGAAGCTCGAGGGCCGGCTCAAGGTCAACATCGTCCTCGTGCCGAACCCGCACCTTGAGACGCCGCACTACAACGTCCAGCGCCTGCGCCACGACGAGCTGAACCAGATGGAGCACGTGCCCTCGAGCTACGAGCTCGTGGAGCGCCCGGAAGAGCCCAAGATCGGCGTCGCCGAGGAGGAGAAGCGCGAGCGCCAGAAGGCGGTGGTGAAAGGCATCACGCCGGCGCAGCCTGCGCCGATGGTCGCGGAGGCCCCGCGCCCCGTCCCGGCGGCGAGCGTCCAGCCGGTCGCGCCGGCGGCCGAGGCCGTGCCCGGCTTCCTCGCCCGCCTCTTCGGCCTCTTCAAGCCCCCGGCTCCGGTCAACACGCCGCAGCCGCAGCCCGTTGAAAGGGCCGCGGCGGCAGCGCCGGTGCAGCGCGGCGGGCGCGAGCCGCGCCGCGACCATTCGCGCCGCGAGGGCCGCCCGGAGCATCGCGGCGGGCGGCGCGACGGGCGCCACGAGCGCGGCGAGGGTCGTCCCGAGGCTCGCGCCGAGGGCCGCGGCGATCGCCAGCAGCAGGGCCGCCTCGAGCAGCGGCGCAACGGTCAGGCGCGCGACGGGCAGGGCCGCGACGGGCAGCGCGGCGAGCGCAGGCCTGAGCAGCGCGGACCTCGTCCGCAGCCGCAGGCCCAGGCGCCCCAGCAACAGCAGCAACAGCAGCGGCAGGCGCAGGTCGCGGGCGCCGAGGCGCAACCCTCCCCTCGGCCCGAGGGCGAGGAGCAGCAGCGCCGCGGCCGGCGTCGCGGGCGCGATCGCCATCGCGAGCGCCGCGAAGCCGATGCCGTGCAGCCTTCCGCTCAGGCTTCCTCCCAGGCGTCCGCCCAGTCGTCCGAGGGTGCAGCCGCCTCGGTGCACGAGGAGCAGCGCCGCATCCACGAGCTCGAGCAGCGTCGCCAGGATGAAGCTGCCCGCGAGGCAGCTGCCATTGAGGTAGCTCCCTCCGAAGAAGCTGCCCCGGAGAAATCCCCAGTGGAGCAAGTTTCTGCCCGCCCGGCCGCACCTGCGGAGGTCGAGTCGCCGATGCCGCCGGTGTCAGCGTCTGAGCCGGCACCGCAGCCCGAGCCGGCGCCTGCGGCCCTGCTGGAGCCCGCGCCTCAGCCGGAGCCGGCACCGCAGCGGATACCGGAATCCCGGCCTCAGGCCGTCGAAGCGGCGGCCGAGCCGCGCCCGGCCCCGGAGCCGATCCACATCGACGCAAGGAAAGCGCTCGAGGACGACGGCCTCGTCATGATCGAGACCGACCGCTCGAAGGCTGTGCCGGTGCCGCCGCTGGAAGAGGAGCCGGTGCGCCTTGGACGCCCGCGCCGGGAGCGTCCCCGGCCGCTCCCGCAGGACGAGGAGCTCCAGCAGGTCGAGACGAAGCACTAGGGGGCTGCCCGCCTTCCGGAATGAACGGCGGTTACGTGCGGGGCGGTTCCCCCGCCGTGACTTCCTGGAGGAGCGCGAGGCAGCCCGCTTCGACGAGATCCAGCACGCGATCGAACCCGTCCGGGCCCCCGTAGTAGGGGTCCGGCACGTCGCGTCCGGGTAGCAGCAGGCGGAGCTTCGCGCGATGCTCCTGCGGGCAGTCGCGCTCGAGGAGCCGCAGGTGGCCGCGGTCCATGGCCACGATGAAGTCGAACTCCGCGAAGTCCTTCTTGCGCACCTGGCGCGCGCGCAGCGCGCTCAGGTCGTAGCCGCGCCGCAGGGCGTGCGCCTGCGCACGGGCGTCGGGCGGCTCGCCGACGTGGTAGTCGTGCGTGCCGGCCGACTCGACCTGGATGCGCTCCTGCAGCCCGATGCGGCGCACGAGGTCGGCGAAGACGCCTGCCGCCGTGGGCGAGCGGCAGATGTTGCCGGTGCAGACGAAGAGGACTTTCACTCCGAGGCGAGCGCCACCCCGAAGACCCGCTTCTTCAGCTCGGCGAGCTGGTCGCGCGCCTTGGCGGCCTGCTCGAACTCGAGGTTCTTGGCGTGCTGCAGCATGCGCTTCTCGAGCGCCTTGATCTCGCGCGCGAGCTGCTTCTCGGACATGCTCTCGATGCGGGCCTCGAAGCGGCCCTCCTCCATCGCCGCCTGCCCCGCTTCGCCGTAGACCCCGTCGATGAGGTCCTTGATGCGCTTCATGACGCCCTTGGGGGTGATGCCGTGGGCGGCGTTGTGCGCGAGCTGCTTCGCGCGGCGGCGCTCGGTCTCCTGGATCGCGCGCTCGATGGAATCGGTGCGCTGGTCGGCGTAGAGGATCGCGGTGCCGTTGATGTGGCGCGCTGCGCGCCCGATGGTCTGGATGAGCGAGCGCTCGGAGCGGAGGAACCCCTCCTTGTCGGCATCGAGGATGGCGACGAGGGAGACCTCCGGCAGGTCGAGCCCCTCGCGCAGCAGGTTGATGCCGACCAGCACGTCGAACTCGCCCAGCCGCAGGTCGCGGATGATCTCCACGCGCTCGACCGTCTCGACTTCCGAGTGCAGGTAGCGCACCTTGACGCCGTGCTCGGCGAGGTACTCCGTCAGCTCCTCGGCCATGCGCTTGGTGAGGGTCGTGACGAGCACGCGCTCCGATCGCTTCACCCGCAGGTTGATTTCGGAAAGCAGGTCGTCCACCTGCGTCGAGGCCGGCCGGACGATCACCTGCGGATCGACGAGGCCGGTCGGTCGGGCCACCTGCTCGACGATCGCGCCGCCCGACTTCTCGCGCTCGTAGTCGCCCGGCGTGGCCGAGACGAAGACGGTCTGGCGCACCACCTTCTCGAACTCGTCGAAGCGCAGCGGCCGGTTGTCGAGCGCCGAGGGGAGGCGAAAGCCGTACTCGACGAGATTCTCCTTGCGCGAGCGGTCGCCGCGGTACATGCCCCCGAGCTGCGGGATGGTGACGTGGCTCTCGTCGATGATCATGAGCGCATCGGGCGGCAGATAGTCGATGAGCGTGGGCGGCGGCTCGCCCGCCTGCCGGCCCGAGAGGTGGCGCGAGTAGTTCTCGATGCCCTTGCAGAAGCCGAGCTCGGCCAGCATCTCGAGGTCGAAGCGCGTGCGCTGCTCGATGCGCTGGGCCTCGACGAGGCGCCCGGCGGCCTGGAAGAAGGCGATGCGCTCGCGAAGCTCGGCCTTGATCGCCTCGATGGCCCGCAAGGTCGTCTCCCGCGGAGTGACGTAGTGGCTCGAGGGGTAGACGGTGAAGCGCGCGACCGGATGAAGCGAGCGGCCCGTCAGCGGATCGAACACCTCGATTTTCTCGACCGAGTCCTCGTCCAGGAAGATCCGCACGGCATGCTCGGCATGCTCGGCGGGAAAGACGTCGATCACGTCGCCGCGCACGCGGAAGGTGCCGCGCCGGAAGTCGAGGTCGCTGCGCTCGTACTGCATGGCCACGAGGCGGGCGAGGATGTCGCGCTGGCCGAGCTTCTCGCCCTCGCGCAGATGCAGGATCATGCCGTGGTACTCGGAAGGGTCGCCGATGCCGTAGATGGCCGACACCGTGGCGACGATCACCACGTCGCGGCGCTCGAGCAGCGACTTGGTGGCCGAGAGCCGCATCTGCTCGATGTGGTCGTTGATCGACGAGTCCTTCTCGATGTAGAGGTCGCGCGAGGGGACGTAGGCCTCGGGCTGGTAGTAGTCGTAGTACGAGACGAAGTACTCGACCGCATTCTCGGGAAAGAACTCGCGGAACTCGGCGTAGAGCTGGGCGGCGAGCGTCTTGTTGGGCGCGAGCACGAGCGCCGGCCGGCCGAGCCGGGCGATGACGTTCGCCATGGTGTAGGTCTTGCCGGAGCCGGTGACGCCCAGCAGGGTCTGGAAGGCGAGGCCGTCCTCGATGCCCTCGGTCAGCCGGGCGATCGCCTCGGGCTGGTCGCCCGCCGGCGCAAACACCTGGTTCAGCCGGAAGGGACTGTTGGGGAACGTGACGAGCACGAGTAGAATCGGTGCGGCGAAAACGCAAAATCCTAGCACGATGAACGCGCCTCACTCCCCCTCCCTGCTCGCCTCGGTCGCCATGGCGCCGAGCGATCCAATCCTCGGCGTGACCGAAGCGTTCGTCGCCGACAAGAATCCGAAGAAGGTCAACCTCGGCGTCGGGGTTTACACCGACGACAAG
Source organism: uncultured Enterobacteriaceae bacterium (assembly GCA_964461055.1). Lineage (GTDB taxonomy): Bacteria > Pseudomonadota > Gammaproteobacteria > Burkholderiales > SG8-39 > SCGC-AG-212-J23. The sequence goes on from CAYWSG010000033.1 coordinate 28,262, forward strand.
GGCAAGATTCCGCTCCTCGAGTGCGTGCGGGCGGCGGAGGCCGAGATCCTCGCCTCCGCGCCGCCGCGCGGCTACCTGCCCATCGACGGCCTCGCCGCCTACGACCGCGCCGTGCAGGCGCTCGTGTTCGGCGCCGACTCGGCGGTGGTGCGCGAAAGCCGGGTGGTCACGGTGCAGGCGCTCGGCGGCACCGGCGGCCTTCGCATCGGCGCAGACCTTCTAAGGATGGTCTCGCCCAAGGCGCGGGTGTGGATCTCCGATCCGAGCTGGGAAAACCACCGGCAGCTCTTCGAGGCGGCCGGATTCGCCGTCGACGTCTACCCCTACTACCTGCCGAAAACCCACGGACTCGACTTCCAGGGCATGCTGGGCGCGCTGAAGGGCGCGGCGGCCGGCGACATCGTCGTGCTGCATGCCTGCTGCCACAACCCCACTGGCGTCGACCTCTCGCGCGAGCAGTGGCAGCAGGTGCTCGACGTGGTCAAGGCGCGCGGGCTGGTCCCGTTCATCGACCTCGCCTACCAGGGCTTCGCCGACGGGCTTGAGGAAGACGCGTACGCCGCCCGGCTCTTCGCCGGGGCGATGGCGCCGGTGTTTCTGTCGAGCTCGTTCTCCAAGTCGTTCTCGCTCTACGGCGAGCGCGTGGGGGCCTTCAGCGTGGTGACCGGGAGCGCGGAGGAATCCACCCGCGTCCTCTCGCAGCTCAAGCGCATCGTGCGCACCAACTACTCCAACCCGCCCTCGCACGGCAGCAAGATCGTGGCGGCCGTGCTCAGCTCGCCCGAGCGCCGGGCCCAGTGGGACCAGGAGCTCGGCCAGATGCGCAGCCGCATCAAGACGATGCGAAAGCTCCTGGTGGAAAAGATCCAGGCCCGCGTGCCGGGCGCCGATTTCAGCTTCGTGCTGAAGCAGAACGGCATGTTCTCCTACTCCGGCCTTACCCGCGAGCAGGTGCTCGCCCTGCGCAGCAAATACTCCATCTACACCATCGAGACCGGCCGCATCTGCGTCGCCGCCCTCAATACGGGCAACATCGACTACGTCGCCGACGCCATCGCGGACGTACTCCGCTAGGCGAACGCTAGACGCGCCGCAACCTAGACGCGCCGCAACCTAGACGCGCCGCAACACTCTAGGCGGCAGTAATCGTCGTTCCCGCGAAGGCGGGAACCCATGTCTTTTAAAGAAGGAATGGGTCCCCGCCTGCGCGGGGACGACAAGCAGAGCTGCTTTCCCGATCACTTGCAGCTCGAGGACTTTCCCTCCAGCGCGCTCGCGGCAGAAGCTCCCAGGGTCGTGCCGATAAACGGCAGGATTGCCGTTCCCACCGCCGCGCCCACGATGTAGCTCGTCGACGGCCGCACGGAGGGATCCGACGTCGTGCCGCCCAGGGTCACGGGCACCCCCACGAACCCGCCGGTCTTCGCGATGGAGACGTCGAGCTTGCCCGAGAGCCGCTGCTCCGGGTCGATCTCGACGCGCCCGCCGGCCACGACCTTCGGCGAGCGCACGCAGAGCGCGTCGATCTTCACGTGCCGCCCCTTGAGCGCGAGCTGACCCTTCAGTTCCTCGAAGGTGGTCACGTCGTCGAGCCCGGGCTGGCCGGTAAGGTCGCCCGCCTTCGAAAGATCCACGCCCTGGTAGGCGCCGCCCACCACCTCGAACGGGCCGGCAAGCGCCAGGGTGTCGGCAAGACCGGCAGGCGAGCGCGCCTGGGATGAGAACTCGGCGGTCGCCTTCAGCTTCCCGGACAGGTTGGCCTCCTTGCCGAGCGCCTGCTGGATCGGCACGAGGTCCACGCCGTCGAGCGTCGCCTTGCCGGACAGCGACCACAGGCGCTTCCAGTCCAGCGTCGCACCGCCCGCCAGGGTCCCGCCGTAGAGCACGCCGTCGATGGTTGGCAGCTCGAGCCGCGAGCCCTTGAAAAGGCCCTTGGCCGCGAGCGACTCGAAGGTGAGCGGCGCGCCCGCCGGGAGCGTCCACTCCTTCGCATCGAGGGAGACGCGCGCCACACCCTTCGCCTGAGGCTCGACGACGAGGCGCAAGGCCTGGTCGTGCGCTTCGAGCCGCGCCCGCTCGAGCGCGAGTCCCTCCCCCAGCTCGGCGTAGATGTCGAACACAGGCAGGTGCACGGAAGGAAGATCGAGCCTTACGTTGAGGAGCTCGATGCGCCGGACACTGATGGGTTCGCCGGGCTCAGCGTCCTTGCTCTGCGGCGGCAGCACGAGCGCCGACTGCTTCAGGTCCACGTCGCTCGCGCGAATGAGCCGGATGGTGCGGGGCCCTGTCAGGAACGACAGCA
>CAYWSG010000034.1:0-30528 GCA_964461055.1 uncultured Enterobacteriaceae bacterium
GCCCGCGCTCGGCGTGCTCGTCGAGCCCGAAGTGCTCCCGGGAGTGCTGCCCGAGGTGCCGCTCGAGGCGTCCGAAGACGAGGACGGCGGCGTGCTGCTGCCCGAAGACGGCGACGAGCTCGAGCCGGCGGACGACGAGGAGCTCGGCGAGGACGGGGCCGTGCTCGAGCTGCCAGGGCTGCTGGAGCTGCCGCTAGAGGTCGCACCGGGCGTGCTCCCCATGGAGCTGCCGCCCGTAGTGCCCTTGGAGGACGACGAGGCGCCCGTGGAGCTGTCGCCCGCGCCCTGCTGGTCGCCGCACCCGTACAGCCCGCCCACCGCAACGGCGAGGGGAATGAGGGCAAATGCCGATTTCTTGATCAATTTCATGTCGGTTCCTCTACTAGGGTTGAGTGGGTACGGGCTCGTTGCAAGCTTCGGACCACCCCCTGCGCGGCAGCCTGCTCCGTATAGTCACCACGTAATGACATGACGAGGGCAAGGACTATGAACACCTTCAACAGGACGACGCTCTACACGGCGGAAGACGGGCGCGCGCGATTCCGCGAGGAGCCGATCGCGCTCACGGAGGGCACGCCGCAGGCATTGCTCTCGCCTCTTCTGCCCGCAACGGGCTATCAGCTGCGCCAAAGCCCGGTCGGCTTTCGCAGCACTTGGCATTGCACGGGCGCGCCGCAGTGGGTTTTCATCCTCCAGGGCGAAATGGAGATCGGCCTGCGCGATGGCGCCTCCCGCATCTTCCGCCCGGGGGAGCACTTCTTTTCAGCCGACACGCTACCGGAAGGCGCGACCTTCGATCCCGAGCTGCACGGCCACTGGAGCGCCCAGCGCGGCCCCGAGCCTCTCGTAACGCTTTTCCTAAAGGTTTAAGTGCCGGCCGGGACGACGGCTGAAGGACGGCATCACGATGTTCGACTCGAGCCTCCTCCACGCGCTCGATGAGGGCCCAGGTGCGAGAGGAGGATCGGTCCAATGGCGCTGGGCGGAAGGTAGACAGTCACCTCGCCCGGCGGGATGGCTTCGCGCCGGCGGGCCATGCGCGTCTCGAGACGCCTGATTCGGCGCTGGAGCTTTTCGATCTCACTCTCGAGCGCTTTCAGCCGTGCCTGCGCCTCCGTGTTGGTCGGGTCCTCGCCTAGCGCGAGGACAATCTGCGCGTGCTCGCGCTGCGCCTCGCGGAGATCCACGCTGGCGGCGCTGATGTGCCTTTGAATGATTTCCATCCGGCTCATCGGAGGTGCTCTCCCATCCCGTCCTGATGTGCATGGGCCTCCTATCCCGAGTCAGGAATCCGTGTGCGGCACACGCGGATCCGGCGCACGCGCTCTGCAAGCAGCGGCGCGAGCGCCTCGCGGACAAGCCACTTCGCGGCACGTCGTATCCGCATGCGCACGGCATTGTCATCGGCCGCGTACAGCACCCCACCCTGCCGTAGCGCCTCGTAAGCGGCAGGAAGGCCCGCCGGCACTTCCGTGTAGACGCGGATGGTCCCGCCTTGCCCGATGCGCCAGTGCCCGACCCCGACCGGCTCAAACACCACCTCGGCGGCCAGGATCGCTTCGATGCTGTGAGACAACCGGGCCACAGTCTCCTGGGAGAGGCGAAGCGAAGGCAGCAACGCGAGCAGAAGCCGCCAGTCGTACGCTGTCGCTCCTGCAGCGGAGGCAGGGGGAGAGATAGTCGCGGGCTCGCCCCCCGGTACATCGGGGTGTTCGAATCCCGCTGGAGGCGTCATCCGACGAGAGCGTCGGCCGCCGCGGCCTCCACCAAGTCGGATGCCGGCGCAGAAGTGCCCCGGCCCCCGTGCTGCTTGCAGTTGCCCGGCTGGAAAGCCGCGGCAAGTCGACCTGACGGCACGTCGATCCGCTCAACGGCGGGCCGACCGCGTCCCAGGCGCGCAAACGCGTTCGAAGAAAGACCAGCTTGTCAGCACCGAAACGAGCTCCCCCGCGGCTCATTCTCGGTTGAATTCGAGCTTCTCTGCGCCTTCTACTTATTCAGTTTGTCTTGAGCCGACATAGCGATATCCATGAGCAGGGAATGCTCTTGGAGGCGAAGGTTGGATTCGAACCAACGTGGACGGCGTTGCAAACCGTAGCATGTTCCCCTCTGCCACTTCGCCCTCGTGCCCGCCATCTGCCGCGGGACGGGACGGAGTGTGAGGCCCGACCGTTAAACGGAAGCTGCCGCCGGGTACCCCCGTTTCGCCTATGCGATGCTTCTACGGGACTCGCGCAACGCGCCGGAAGCGCTTCTCCAGCCGCGCGCCTTCGCCGAGGCCGTCGAGCGCGATGCCCACTGCGTCGCCCAGGTGCTCAAGCCGCTCCTGCGGCAGCGGATGGGTCTTGAAGAGGAGCGCGAGGCTCGCCTCGCGCGGGTTGCGGCTGCCGAGCGTGCGCAGCGCTCCCGGGAGCCCATAAGGCGAGTAGCCCGCGCGTGCGGCGAGCACCAGCCCGGCGCGGTCGGCCTCGAACTCGGCATCCTTGTCGAGCCCGCGCACGAGCGCTTCGGCGCCTTTGCCGAGGAGCTGCTGCGCGGCCGCCGAGCGCTCCCCATGCCGGCCGCCGTACTGTCCGACGAGGCCGCCGACGACGTCGATCAGCTTGCCCTGCCGGTAGAGCTTGAGGTGGTGGCGCAGGTTGACGTGGGCGATCTCGTGGCCGAGCACGCCGGCGAGCTCCGCCTCGTCGCGCAGCGCCGCGAAGAGGCCTCGCGTCACGAAGACGTAGCCGCCCGGAAGGGCAAACGCGTTCAGGTCGTCGGTGTCCAGCACGCCGAAGCGCCACGCAAGGTCCGGCCGCTCGCCCTGCAAGGCGACCCAGCGGCCCACCCGGTTCACGTACGCTTGCAGCGCAGCGTCCTTTACCAGGGGCGCAGCGCCGAGCAGGTGGCCGGCAAGCTGGCGGCCGATCGCCCGCTCTTCCTCGAGCGAGGTCTCGCCGAGAAGCGAAGGCGCGCTGGCCGCCGGCCGCGCCTCGCCGCGTTGCGGCGTTGCTTCGGCCTCCGAAGGGGAAGGCCGCGTGACGCTGCGAAGCACGTCGTTCAGCAGCCCGGGCAGCTGCGCTTGGGCGAGCGGCGCCACGAGCAAAAGTGACAGGATCAGCCAGCGTTTGTTCATCAGAGCCAGCGTTTGTCCATCAGTATTGCGCCGGCTGGGATTCCGACTGCGAAGCGACCGGCTGGGGCGCGGGGAAGTAGTCGAGCCGCCGCGGGACGAGCCCGCCCTCCTTCGCGAAGCGCGTGGCCTCGTCGGCCGGGAGTGCCGCGGCGTCGAGCCGCTCGAGCGCCTGCTCGTCGAAGCGCGCGGACCTCAGGTCCTCTTCGTCGAGGCCGCGTACGCCGATCGTCGACGAAGTGGCGGCGCTGCGCTCGGTGCCGAGCGACCACACCTCCGAGAGCCGCTTTCCGAGTCCCGCGGGCGCGGCGCGCTGCCCTTTCATGACGTAGAAGGCGAGCATCCAGCCGCTCGTTGCGCCCGACTTCACGTGCGCCCAGGCGCGCTGCTCCGCGAGCACCTCCACGTCGGTGTCCTTGGCGAGGCGCCCGACGACCGGCGCGCCCTGCGCCGGCTCGGCCTTCAGCTCGACGTCGCGCGTGAGGTAGCCCGCCTCGCCTGCCGCGGCCTGCAGGGAGGCAAGCAGGAGCCACGGCGCGAGGAGGAGCCGCAAGCCGGGTCGGCGCATGGCGGACCGGAGTTCGCGCTTCTGCTCTTCGTGACCTACTTGTTGATCGAGCGCGTGAACGGGAACACCTTGGTGAACCCGAGGATGTCCGTGATGAGCAGCACCACGAACACGAGCACGATGGCCCCGACGATGCCGACCCCGCCGGCGGGAAGCTCGTCCACGCGCGCGGCCACGAGCGCCGCTTCCTCGTCGGTCATTGCGTTTACCCTCGCCTTCACTTCATCCGGGCTCACGCCATAGGCCTCGAGCTGCGCGCGCACGTCGGCGCGGTCGACGAGCGCGGCCAGGCGCTCGCGCTCCGGGCCGGCCGGGACGGTGGACGAGACGGCCGCTTCGGTGGGAAGCAGGCCCGCCTGCGCCGGGAACGGCAGGCCCATGGCCGCCATGGCGATGATGAGCAGACGTGCGACGAAACGACGGAATCCGGCTGCCATGCTGTTCCTCCTGTTCGGTTGTTGGTATGGCCGAAAGCGATTGGAAGTTTAGCAGCGCCTCATGACGGAAGCCGCGTGAGGAACTGCGCAAGTATCGCAAGCGAAAGGCCGACGAGGCCGCCCACCAGCGTGCCGTTGATGCGGATGTACTGCAGGTCCGGCCCGAGGTTGCGCTCGAGCTCCTCGACGAGGCGCGCCTCCTGCCAGCCGTTGATCTGGTCCTCGATGAAGCGGCCGAACGCGGCGCGGTGCTCGGCGACCAGGGCCGGCGCCGCGGCGAGGATCTGCTCGTCGATCCACTGCAGGATGGCGGGGTCCGAGGCGAGCCGCGCGCCGAAGCCGCTCGCGAGCGCCGAAAGGCGCGTGCGCGTGGCGGAGGGCTCCTCCGCCACGTCCGCGGCGAGCCAGTCGCGGAACTGCCGCCACAGGCCGCCCACGTAGTCGGCCACCGCGGGGCTCTCGAGGAGCTCGTCGCGCAGCCGCTCCACCCGCTCGCGCAAAGCGGGCGAGCCGCGCAGGTCGGCGACGAACCGCGCCACGAAGGCGTCGAAGCGCCGGCGCAGCTCGTGGTCCCGGTCGCGGCGCACCTCGGAGAGCTTGCGTAGCGCGATTTCCACGATGCGAAGCGCCGCGCGCTCGTCGAGCCGGAGATGCAGCGCATCGTTCAGCGCCTTCAGGTAGCGCGGAGCGCTGCGGCGCACCTCCTCGGCGATGAGGCGCCGCGTGTCCTCGCGCGAGACCAGGTCGTCGAGGGCGCCGAGCGCGGCATCGAGAAGCTCGTGGTGGCGCTTGTGCTCGGTGAGCACGGAGAGCACGTCGGCGCCGAGCGCGGCGAGGTCGGCGCGGCGCAGCCCCGCCTCCAGGTTGCGCAGCAGGAACGCGCGCACCCGGGCGTCGTCCAGCACGCCGAGCCCGTAGGCGAGAAAGCGTGAGGCGTACCGCGCCAGCACCCCGGCGTTGTCCGGCTTGAGCAGCCAGGCGCTCAGCGCGTGGGCCGGCCGGAAGGCAGCGATCCGCGCCACGACGGCCTGCGGCGAGAGGAAGTTCTCCTGGATGAACTGCGACAGCCCCTGGGCAATGCGCGCCTTGTTGCGGGGCAGGATGGCGGTGTGGGGTACGAAGCGCAAGCCGAGCGGATGGCGAAAGAGCGCCACCACGGCGAACCAGTCGGCGATGGCGCCGATCATGGCCGCCTCGCTCGTTCGGGCGACGTAGTAGAGCCACGCATGGCGAGGCTCGAGTAGCGTGGCGGTGACGTAGACGGCGGCGGCCGCGACGAGCAGCCCCGTCGCCACCCGCTTCATGCGGCGAAGCTGGGCGTCCTTCGTCCGGACCCGGGGCTCTCCTGCCGGGCGCTCGCGCCGGGCCTCAGGCGAGAGCGTCTTCGGCTTCCTCCGACAGGCCCTCGCCGTCCTCGCCGCCGCCCTGCAGCGGCCGCCCCGCGGCGTTCAGCAGGCCGAGGCGCTGCTGGCTCTCGGTGTCCTCGGCGACGAGCGGCGTCAGCCAGCCGAGCCGCAGCGCAAGATGGGCAAGGCGCTCCGGATGCGCCGTGGCGGCGTGCTGCGCGTCGAAGGCGGTGCCGCTCGGCAGGCGGGCGACCCGCTCGGGAACGATGGCGGTGATGCGCTCGAGCATCGATGCGTTCAAGGCCGTGACTCCCCTGGCGTGTACTCGGGACTTGCTTCCCGGGCGTACTCTACCGAGCCCTGCGCGCGCGGACTACCGCTGGTACCCTGCCTTGAAGGCTATGCCGCGGCGCTTGCCGCGGGCCGCCGAGCCCATCTTGGACTTGGTGCCGAAATTGAAGCGGTTGTCCTTCTTCGCCTGCGCGGCCTTGCGCATGCGCTCCTCGGCGAGCGATTCGCGCGCGAGCGCGGCGCCGTATTTGCGTTTCATGAAGCGGGCTCCCCTGACGATACGGGTGAACGAAAGGGCGCCATGGTACCCGAGGCGCGGGCGGCGCGGAACGCCGATTGCTTCCGAACGGGCGTCCGACTGACAGGAGGCATCATGCGCAAACTTGCACTACCCCTTACCGTAGCGGTCGCGGCGGGTCTCGCCGCCTGCGCGATGAACGAACCCCAGTCTGCCCGCACGTCGTCTTCCGGCCCGCCGGCCGCCGCCACCCCCTCCAAGAGCACTATCGCCTACCGCCCGGGATTCGGGGTGGTGGAGTCGGTGAGCCGCGCGCCGTCGCTCTCCGCCTCGGCCGGCGACAGTGCGGTCCGCTCCTCCACGGGCACCGTGGGATCCTCCGGCCAGCCGGTGACCTCCAGCGGCGAGCCGATGTACCGCCTGGCCGTGCGCATGGAGGACGGCCGCCTCCAGGTGGTGGACACCGACGAGAACTACCCCGTCGGCACGCGGATCGAGCTGACGGAGGACAAGCACATTCGGCGGCAGTAGCGCCGGGGTAGCACCGACGCCGGCTCGAAGCACGGACCGCCGGCTCACCGGGGCGTGCCTTCAGCGATGCTCGTGACCGGCGTCGGCACCGCGGTTCCGCAGAAGCGCTACTCCCAGCGCGAATGCTGGGAGGCGGTGCGCCGCACGGCGCAATTTGCGCGCCTCGGCGGTCCGGCGCGCGCGCTCCTCGAGCGCGTGCTCCTCGGCGGCCAGGGCGTGGTCACGCGACACCTCGCGCTCGAGGACATCGACGAGGCGTTCGTCATCGACCCCGACGTGCTGCACCGGCGCTATCGGACGCACGCGCCGGCCCTCGCCTCGCGCGCGGCGCACGAGGCCATGCGCAAGGCCGGCTTGCGGGCAGGCGAAGTCGACGCGCTGCTCGTCAGCACGTGCACGGGGTACCTCTGCCCCGGCCTGACGAGCCACGTGGCCGAGGCGCTCGGCCTTCGCCCCGACGCCCTCCTCCTCGACCTCGTCGGCCAGGGCTGCGGGGCCGCGCTGCCGAACCTGCGCGCGGCGGAAGCGCTGCTGGCGAGCGGCCGCTGCGGGCACGTCGTTTCCGCCTGCGTCGAAGTCTGCAGCGCCGCGCTCTACATCGACGACGACCCGGGGGTCCTGGTAAGCGCGTGCCTCTTCGGCGACGGCGCGGGCGCAGTGGCGCTCTCCACGGTAGCGCCACCGGGCGCGCCGGCTTCCGGGCCATTCGCCGGACGCCGCGTGGAGTGGAAGGGCGCCGTCAGTCTCACCGACCCGGACGAGCGCGAGTCGCTGCGCATGGAATGGCGCGGCGGGCTCCTTCGCAACATCCTCACCCAGCGCGTGCCCCGGCTTGCCGCCGGGCGTGCGACGCAAGTGCTCGCGCTCGGGCTTGCGCAGCAGGAGCTTTCGCGAGCGGACGTGCGCGCGTGGATCCTCCATGCCGGCGGCCGCACGGTGCTCGAGGCGCTTCGCGCCGAGGCGGAGCTCTCGCGCGGGGACACGCTTCGCAGCGAGGGCATCCTCGCGCGCTTCGGCAACCTGAGCAGCCCGTTCGTGCTCTTCGTGCTGCAGGCGGCGCTCGAGGAGCGCGAGGCGGCCGGCTGGTGGTGGATGTCTTCCTTCGGCGCCGGCTTCAGCTGCCACGGCGCGCTGCTGCGGGTGGAGGACCCGGCGTGACGTATCCGGAGGCGGACTAGTGCGGGTCGTTCCGTTCCCACGGATTCTTGAGCCGGAGTGGCTGGACGAGCTCCCCGCCACCGATAGCGGCGCCGCGCGCTCGCGCGCCGACCTGCGGCGGCTCAATGCGCTGCTCGGCCACCCTCGCCTGGTCGCGCGGGCGATCGAGGATCAACTGGAGCTTCAAGGTCGCCATCGTCAATCTCAGAATCGACCTGAGGGCAGACCCCCGGACGGATGGCTGCCGCGCCTAGCCGACCTCGGCGCGGGCGACGGGCGGCTCCTTCTCTCGGTCGCGCGGCGGCTGCGCCGTCCGGGCTTCGCCACCCTCGTCGATCTCCATCCCGCGGTGGACGGGGCGACGCTGCAGGACTTTCGCAGCCTCGGCTGGAACGTGTCGGTCGTCGCTGCCGACGCCACCGAGTTCCTCGAGCGCACGCCGCTCGCCTTCGACGCGGTCGTCGCGAACCTCTTCCTCCATCACCTGGCGCGCAGCGCGCTCGAGCGGCTCCTCGCGGCGGCGGCCTCGCGCACGACGGGCTTCGTCGCCTGCGAGCCCCGCCGCTCGCAGGCGGCGCTGCACGGGAGCCGGCTTCTCTGGGCGCTGAATTGCCACCCCATCACGCGGCACGATGCCGTGGCGAGCGTGCGCGCGGGCTTCGTCGGCCGCGAGCTCTCGGGCGCCTGGCCGCGCCGCGAGGGGTGGCGGCTGGAGGAGCGCGAGGCCGGCCTCTTCAGCCATGTCTTCGTCGCCGGCGTCGCGCCGCGCTGACGCGCTCGTCATCGGCGGCGGGCCGGCCGGGGCCTGCGCGGCGCTTCTCCTCGCGCGCGCTGGATGCCGCGTGATCGTGCTGGAGAAGGCGCGCTTTCCCCGGCGCAAGGTCTGCGGCGAGTTCATCGCCGCCTCCGGGCTTGCGCTTCTCGCCCGCCTCGGCCTCGGCGAGCGGCTCGCCGCCGCGGCGGGACCCGAAGTGCGCACCATCGCGCTCTGGACCGGCGAGCAGGCGTACGAAGCGCCGATGCCGGCCTTGCGCGCTGCCTGGCCCTATCCGCGCGCGCTCGATCGGGCCACGCTCGACGCGCTCCTCCTCGACGAAGCCGCGCGCGCGGGCGCGGAGATCCTGCAGCCGGCCGTCGCCCGTTCGCTGGCTCGCACGCGGGAGGGCTTCGTATGCCGCGCCACCGGGCGCCGCGGCGAAGACGCGCAGATCGAGGCGCGGGCCGTCATCGCCGCGCACGGCTCCTGGGAGCCCGGCCTCCTTTCCACGCAGCCGCCGCGCCTCGCGCCGCGCGCCGAGGACGTCTTCGGCTTCCAGGCGCACTTCGCCGGCGCAATGCTTCCGCCCGGGCGGATCGTGCTGGCGCCTTTCGCGAGCGGCTATGCGGGTCTCGTCGAGCGCGCCGGCGGCCGCAGCACGCTCGCCTGCTGCATCCGCCGCGACGCCCTCGCCGCGCTTCGATCGTCGAGTCCCGGAGCGGCGGCAGGCGAGGCGATTCTTCGGGCCTTGCTGGAGGAGAACCGGCTCCTTCGCCGTGCGCTCGAGTCCTGCACCCGCGAAAGCGAGTGGCTCGGCGTCGGGCCGCTTCGTCCGGGGCGGCGCCCACCAGTGCAGGGCGGCCTGTTCGTCCTGGGAAACGCCGCCGCGGAAGCTCACCCGGTAGTCGGAGAAGGAATCGCGCTCGCGCTGCAGTCCGCCGCGCTCCTCGCTCCGCCGCTCGTGCGCGCGTTACGCGAGGGCTACTCGCCGCTTGCCGCGCGCGCTGTGGCGTTCAACTACGCGTGGCGCTTGCGGCGCCTCGCCTCGGTTCGGGTCTGGACTTCCGCGCGCTTCGCCGCGCTCGCCATGCACGGATCGGCCGCGCGACAGGCGCAGGCGCTTCTCTCGAAGGCGCCCGCGCTGCTTACGCTCGCGGCGCGCCTGAGCGGGAAACTCGGCGGCGGCGCAATCGGCGCCTGAGCCCTGGCGAGACTACAGCCGGCACCAGTCGCGGATGATGGCCTCGTAGATCTCCACCGACTGGCGAATCCGTTCCTGGCTGCAGGACTCGTCGGTCTGGTGCGCCTGCCCGGCGTCGCCCGGACCGAGGATCACCGTCGGCGCGCCGTGCCACGCCTTGAGCAGGTTGGCCGCGTCGGTCATGTAGGGCGCGGTCTTCGCCACGGGCGCTTCGCCAAGATGCGGCCGGCAGATCTCGAACACGCGCGCGACCCACGCGTCGTCGGGCTGCGTCCACACCGGCGGCAGGTCGGACAGGATCTCGAGCTCGGCATCCCTGCCGAGGTTGAGGCGCAGGCGCTCGAGGAGCGCGGCGTGCTCGACGCCCGGGACGGTGCGCACGTCGACGCCAATCTGCGCGCGATCGGGCACCAGGTTCACGCCGGCGCCGCCTTCGATGGTGCCGACGTTCAGCGTCGGCTCGCCCATGACCGGGTGCGGCGCCGCCTGGAAGTCGAAGTACTCGAGGCGCGAGATCGCCTGCGAGGCCTTGTAGATGGCGTTGACGCCGAGGTGCGGCATGGAGCCGTGCGCCGACTTGCCGCGGAAGACGGCGTGGAACTTGATGGAGCCCTTGTGGCCGACCATCGGATAGTTGGAGGTCGGCTCGCCGACCACCACCGCCCCCGCCCGCCCGAGAACGGGCTGCCGCGCGAGGTGCCCGGAGGCGATGCAGCCCGTCTCCTCGGCTGCGGTCAGCACGAGCACGACGCCGGGACTCGCGCGCAGGCGCTTCGCGAGGCTGCGCGCGGCGATGAGCATGGCGGCGACGCCCGCCTTCATGTCCGAGGTGCCGCGGCCGTAGAGACGGTCGCCGTCGGTCTCGCCGGCGAACGGGTCGCGCGACCACGGGCTCGTGCCAAGCGGCACCACGTCGATGTGGCCTGTAAGGCAGAGCGGCAGCTTCTCGTCGGCTGCGCCGAGGCGCGCGATCACGCTCGTGCGGGCGTCTTCGTACTCGTAGTAGTCCACCGCGAAGCCCCATTCCTGCAGCAGGGCGCCGACGCGGCGCGCGCACTCGCGCTCGCGTCCCGGCGGATTGACGGTGTCGAAGCTCACCAGCTCGCGGGTGAGGGCAATGGCGTCGGCGTGGCTCATGCCGCGATGATACGTCGGATGCGGTTCGGTTCTTGCATGCGTGCGGACATGGAACGCGAGATCGAGGATCCGAGGAAGCAGGCGCCGAAGCAGCCCTTTCCCGAGCAGGGGCAGGCGCCTCCGGGGCGCGAGAAGGACATGCGCCCCCGTCCGGACTACGGCGAGAAGACGTACAGAGGGAGCGGCCGGCTCGAGGGCCGCAAGGCGCTCGTCACCGGCGGCGACAGCGGCATCGGCCGCGCGGTGGCGCTCGCCTTCGCGCGCGAAGGCGCGGACGTCGCGTTCTGCTACCTCGCGGAAGAGGAGGAAGAGGACGCGCGCGAGACGAAGCGCGTGGTCGAGGAAGCCGGCCGCCAGTGCCTGCAGGTTCCCGGCGACGTGCGCGACCCGGCGCAGTGCCGCGAGATGGTGGCCGCCACGCTCAAGGCCTTCGGCGGCATCGACATCCTGGTGAACAACGCCGCCTTCCAGATGACGCAGAACAGCATCCTCGACATGCCGCCCGAGGAGATCGACCGGGTCTTCCGCACGAACGTCTACGCGATGTTCTATCTCTGCCAGGCAGCGATCCCGAAGATGCCGCCGGGCTCCGCCATCATCAACACGACGTCCATCCAGGCGTACCAGCCCAAGCCCCACCTGCTGCACTACGCCGCGAGCAAGGCGGCGATCGCCAACTTCACGAAGGGGCTCTCGCACGAGCTCGCCGAGCGCGGCATCCGCGTGAATGCGGTGGCGCCCGGGCCGGTCTGGACGCCGCTCATCCCTTCCACCATGGACGTCGAAAGCTTCGGCCAGAACACGCCGCTCAAGCGCGCCGCCCAGCCGGCCGAGATGGCGCCCATTTACGTGCTCCTCGCGAGCACCGAGTCGAGCTACGTGACGGGCATGGTCTACGGCGCCACCGGCGGCCAGCTCCTCGTCTAGCTCTTCAGGCGGTAGCCGGTCCTGAAGACCCACCCGGCGGCGGCGAGGCAGGCGAGGAAGAACGCCACGGTGAGGCCGACGCTCACGCCGACGTGCACGTCGGCCGTGCCGTAGAACGTCCAGCGGAAGCCGTTGATGAGGTAGACGATCGGATTGAAGAGGCTGAAGGTGCGCCAGGCCCCGGGCAGCATGTCGATCGAGTAGAACGCGCCGCCGAGGAACGTGAGCGGCGTCACCACGAGCATCGGGATGAACTGCAGCTGCTCGAAGCCCTTCGCCCAGATGCCGATGAGGAAGCCGAACAGGCTGAACGTCGCCGCCGTGAGGATCAGGAAGGCGAGCATCCAGACCGGATGCAGGACTTCGAGCGGCACGAAGAGACGCGCGGTGGCGAGGATGACGAGCCCGAGGAGCGTGGACTTCGTCGCCGCGGCGCCGACGTAGCCGAGCACGATCTCGACCGGCGAGACGGGCGCCGACAGCACCTCGTAGATGGTGCCCGTGAAGCGCGGCAGGTAGATGCCGAAGGCGGCGTTGCTCAGGCTCTCGGTCAGCACCGCGAGCATCATGAGCCCCGGGACGATGAACGCGCCGTAGGGCACCCCGCTCATCTCGCTCATGCGCGGCCCGATCGCCGCGCCGAAGACGATGAAGTAGAGGGAGGTCGTGATCACCGGCGTGACGAGGCTCTGCCAGAGCGTGCGCCGGAAGCGCGCCATCTCGAAGCGGTAGATGGCGCCGATCGCCCTGCGGTTCATGCGCGCTCCCCGCTTCCTTCGCTCACGAGGTCGACGAAGATGTCCTCGAGCGAGCTCTGCCGCGTCTGCAGGTCGCGATAGGCGATGCCGAGCTCGCCGATGCGTCGCAGGAGCGCCGGGATGCCGGTGCCCTCCTCGCGGGCATCGAAGGTGTACTCGAGCTCCGTTCCGCGGTTCCTCAGGGAAAGCTTCCAGGGGGCCAGCGCTTCGGGCACGCCCGCGAGCGGCTCCTGCAGGTGGAGCGTGAGCTGCTTCTTCCCCAGCTTCTTCATGAGCGCGGCCTTCTCCTCCACCACGACGAGCTCGCCCTTGTTGATGACGCCGATGCGGTCGGCCATCTCCTCGGCTTCCTCGATGTAGTGCGTCGTGAGGATGATGGTGACGCCCCGCTCGCGCAGCCGCCGCACGAGCGCCCACATGTCGCGGCGGAGCTCGACGTCCACGCCCGCCGTCGGCTCGTCGAGGAAGAGCACCTGGGGCTCGTGGGCGAGCGCCTTGGCGATCAGCACGCGCCGCTTCATGCCGCCCGAGAGCGTCATGATGCGGTCGTGCCGCTTCTCCCACAGCGCGAGGTCGCGCAGCACCCGCTCGAGGTGCCCCGGGTCCGGCGGGCAGCCGAAGAGGCCGCGGCTGAACCCCACCGTGCTCCAGACGGTGACGAACATGTCGGTGTGCAGCTCCTGCGGCACCAGGCCGACGAGCGCGCGCGCCGCGCGGTAGTCCTTCTCGATGTCGTGGCCGCCCACGCGCACCGTGCCGCTCGTGGCGGTGACGAGCCCGCAGACGATGCTGATGAGCGTGGTCTTGCCGGCGCCGTTCGGGCCGAGGAGCGCGAAGATCTCGCCGCGGCCGATGTCGAGGTCGATGCGCCCGAGCGCCTGCAGCCCGGAGGCATAGCGCTTCGTCAGTCCCCGAATCGACAGGATCGTCATGGCGGCTACGATAACGCGCCCCTGCGCCGCCCGCGTCCCTTTCTTGCTGGGCGATGGCCATGCAGCGCAGGCCCCCCCGCATCGGCATCTCCGGCTCCTACGGCGGGATGAACCTCGGCGACGAGGCGATCCTCGAAGGGATCCTCGGCGAGATCGCCGCCACGACCCCGGCGGAGATCACCATCTTCTCCAGGAATCCGCCCGATACGCTCGAGCGCCACGCGGTCGCCCGCGCGATCAATCCCCGCACGATGACGCGCAAGGAGATCACGCCGGCGATCCAGGACCTCGACGTCTTCGTGCTCGGCGGCGGCGGCATCCTCTACGACGGCGAGTCCGAGACTTACCTGCGCGAGGTCATGATCGCGCACGACCTCGGCATCCCGGTGTTCGTGTACGCGGTGAGCGCCGGGCCGCTCGTCACCCAGGCCTCCCGGCGGGCGGTGCGCGACGCCCTGAACGGGTGCGCGGCCATCACGGTGCGCGACCGGCTGGGACTGCGCCTGCTCGAGGACGTGGGCGTGACGCAGGAGGTCCAGCTCACGGCCGATCCGGCTTTCCTCCTCGAGCCCGAGCCCCTGCCGGCGCAGACGCTGCAGGCCGAAGGCGTGCGGCTCGAGGGACCGCTCGTCGGCCTCTCGGTGCGCGAGCCGGGTCCCGCCGCGCCGGACATCGACCCGGACCAGTATTACGCCCTGCTCGCCAACGCCGCCGACTTCATGGTCGAGCGCTTCGGCGCGGAAGTCGTGTTCGTTCCCATGGAGCGCTTCGACGTGCAGCACAGCCACGGCGTGGTCGCGCACATGCGCTTTCCCGAGCGCGCCGAGATCCTGCGCCGGCGCTACTCGTCCCGGCAGGTGCTCGACCTCATGGGGCGGTTCGACTTCGTCGTGGGCATGCGCCTGCACTTCCTCATCTTCGCCGCGCTGCGCGGCACGCCGTTCTCGGCCCTGCCCTACGCCTCGAAGGTGAGGGGCCTGCTCGAGGACCTCGAGATGGACACCCCGCCGCTCGACTCGATCGGCATCGGCGAGCTCATCGGCCGGATCGACCGCAAGTGGGACACGCGCGCGGCGCTGCGCGAGGACATCGGCCGCCGCGTGCCGGCGCTTCGCCGCCGGGCGAAGCTCACGAACGAGGCCCTGCTCCGCGTGCTCGGCCGGTCCTGAGCCGGCGGGCGGCGCCTACCGCTTGCGGGACCGGGTGACTCGCCGCTCCACGCTTCGCCGGACCGCATTTCCGATGCGCTGCAGGGCGCGGTCCATCGCTGCCTGCAGCGAGGCGTGCTGCTCCTCGACCACCACGGTCGGCAGCCCGGCGAGCACCACCTTGATGGTGCAGGCCTTGTCGACGCCGCCGCGCGGCCCGTTCACGTCGCGGATGCGCACGCTCACGCGCTCGACCGCTCGCGCGAACTTGCCGAGCCGCATGCCGAGCTTGCGCCGGAGATAGGCGCGGTCGTCCGCGTCGATGGGGGCGCCTTCGGCGCGGATGTAGGCGGGGATATGGGACGGCTCGTGCCGGTTCCGCTTCGTCTTCGCCGCGCGCGGGATGCGGGCGGCGAGCGGCTTGCGCTTGGTGGTCATTCGTTCTCTCTCGTCGGTTGCGCGACCCCCCGATTATGGCGTCCGGCGCGCGTTTCGGGATAAAACAAAGGCGACGCTCCCCTCGAGGTGCCCATGGACGTAGCGATTCTTACCGCCCTGATCCTCCTCAACGGCTTGTTCGCCATGTCGGAGATCGCCGTCGTCTCGGCGCGCGGTGCCCTGCTGCAGGCGCAGGCGGCCGACGACCCGCGCGCCGCGGCGGCCGCGGCGCTGAAGGACGACTCCACGGCGTTCCTCTCCACCGTGCAGATCGGCATCACCTGCATCAGCATCCTGAACGGCGTCGTGGGCCAGGCGGCGCTCGCCCCGCCGCTCGCCGACTGGCTCCGCGGGCACGGCCTCGGCGCCGAGGCGGCCTCCGCCCTCGCCACCGGCTTCGTCGTCGTGGCGGTGACGTACGCGACGATCGTCTTCGGCGAGCTCGTCCCCAAGCGCCTCGGGCAGATCGCGCCCGAGGCGGTGGCGCGCCGGGTGGCGCGTCCGATGCAGGGCCTCGCGCGCCTCACGCAGCCGTTCGTTCGCCTGCTCTCGCTTTCCACGCGGCTCGTGCTCGCCGCCTTCGGCGTGAAGGACGAGCAGTCGAGGACGGTCAGCGAAGAGGAGATCCACGCCCTCCTCGCCGAGGGATCGGCGGCGGGCGTCATCCACGAGGACGAGCGCGAGATGGTGCGGAACGTCTTTCGCCTCGACGACCGGCAGATCGGCTCGCTCATGGTGCCACGGCGCGACGTCGTCGTGCTGGACGCGAACCTGCCCTGGGAGGAGAACGCGAGGCGCATCGAGTCGGCCGAGCACACGCGCTATCCGGTCGTCCGCGGGAGCCTGCGCGACATCGTCGGCATCATCAGCGCGCGCCAGATCCTGACGCGCGCGCTCCACGGCACGCAGCCCGACCTCGTGCGGGAGGCGCAACCTGCGCTCTACGTCCCGGAGTCGCTCACCGGCATGGAGCTCCTGCAGAACTTCCGCGCCTCGGGCTCGCAGCTCGCCTTCGTCGTCGACGAGTACGGCGAGGTGCTCGGCATCGTCACCCTGCGGGACCTCCTGGAGGCGATCACCGGCGAGTGGAGCGCGCCGCGTCCGGAGGACCAGTGGGCGGTGGCCAGGCCCGACGGCTCGTTCCTCCTTGACGGCCTCATCCCGGTGCACGAATTGAAGGACCGCCTCGGCCTCGAGGCGCCGCTACCCGACGAAGAGCGCTACCACACGCTGAGCGGCATGCTCATGGTGCTGCTCGGCCGGCTGCCCCAGACGGCGGACTGCGCGGACTGGCAAGGCTGGCGCTTCGAGGTCGTGGACATGGACGGCAAGCGCGTCGACAAGGTGCTCGCCACGCGCCTGCCCCCCGGCGCCGGTCCGAACCCGAATACCTGAGGCCGGCATCAGCCCGGAAAGATGACTCGAAGGTCCTCGGGAAGCTGCGCGCGCACTTCTTCGATCTGGCCGGGGCTGACGCTTTTCGCGAGCGTTGCGCCGATGGCCTGCAGGATCTCCGACGCGCGCTCGGGCGCGACGTCGAGACGGCGCGCAAGCTCCGCCTCGATGCTCTCGCGCGTCACGCTCCGGTCCGGTCCGTCCGGGAGCGGCAGGCGCTCTCTGAGGAGCGAGGGAAGCTGCGCCGCAAGATCCTCGGCCTCGCCGGGGATCAGGCGCCGCAGGAGCATCGGCAGCGCGGCGTCCAGGGCCGCCTCGGCCTGCGCGCTGCTTTCCAGCTTCGCCTGGGCGCGCAACCCGTTCAGCAAACGCCCGTAGGTGCCTTCGGCGCGCGCCTCGCTTGCCCGCAGCCGGCGCTGATTCACCGGTCCGCCTTCCCCGATCTGGGCGCGCACGATGCCGGCCACCTCCTCCAGGGGCGCCGCCTCGTCGAGCAGCAGGTCGTCGAGCGTCACCATGCCGGCGACGCGCTCGCCCTCGACGAGGGGAATGCGCCGCACGTTGCGCGCTTTCATGGTGCGGATCGCCTCCATGCGGCTCGCCTCGGGCGGCAGGGCCGCCACCCCGGGCGACATGACTTCGGAGAGCGCCGTGGCGCCGGCATCGCGCCCGGCGGCCACCACGCGCACCGCGAGGTCGCGGTCGGTCACCAGCCCGACGACGCGGCCACGCTCCTGAACCACCACGGTCCCGATCCGATTGCTCTGCATCGCCCGCGCCGCCTCCATGGCGGTGGCCGCGGGGTCCAGCACGACCATCCGCGGCCGGGCATAGGATCTAAGAGTCATTGGGTTGCTCCTTCCTTGATCTGAATTGCAAGCACTACTGCGCCGTGTAGCCGCCGTCGATCACGAGCTCCGACCCGGTGACGAACTTCGACTCGTCCGAGGCGAGGTAGACGGCGCCGTAGGCGATGTCGTCGGGCTCGCCGACGTGGCCGATCGGATGCATGGCGTCGAGCGCCTTGCGCCCGGCCTGCACGTCGCCCTGCTCGCGCAGGTAGGCCTCCACCATCGGCGTCCAGATGTAGGCCGGGTGGATGGAATTGACGCGGATGCCCAGGCCGGCCTTCGCGCAGTACAGGGCGACCGACTTGGTGTACAGGCGCACGCCGCCCTTCGAGGCGTTGTAGGCCCCGAGGTTCGGGTCGCCGACGATGCCCTCGATCGAGGAGAGATTGATGATCGAGCCGCCCGAGGGGCGGTTCTTCTTCATCGCGGCGATGGCGTGCTTCGTGCCGAGGAACACCCCGTCGAGGTTGATGCTCATCAGCTTGCGCCAGCGCTCGAGCGTCTGCTCCTCGGGGTTTCCGCCCCAGCCGACGCCGGCGTTGTTGACGAGCACGTCGAGCCGGCCGAAGCGCTCCAGCGTCTTCGTCATCACGGCCTGCCAGGCTGCTTCGTCGGAGACATCGTGGTGCACAAAGAACGCCTCGCCGCCCGAACCGCGGATCGCCTCGGCGACGCGCTCGCCGTCCTTGTCGTTCACGTCGGTGACCGCCACCTTCGCGCCTTCGCGCGCCAGCATGCGCGCCATCGCCTCGCCCAGGCCCGCCGCCCCGCCCGTGACGAGCGCCACCTTGCCCTTCACTCGATTCATCTGGGTCGCCTCCTTCGTGATCCACCGCGGACGCCAGCAAGCAGCGTGCTCGGCCGGGCGCGATGAACCGCGGCGTGCGAACGCTATGAAGCGCTTCTCTCCGGAACGGGAGACCCGGGCGACGAGTCGATGGCCACCATGCTGAGCGACCTCACCAATGCAGAAGTTGCACGCGACGTCGCGGAGCTGCGCGACATTCTCGCGGCGGAGCGCCGCATGGCGGCCGGCACCTATGGCACGTGCATCGACTGCGGCGAAGCGATTCCCTATGCGCGGCTCGCGGCGCACCCCACCGCCAAGCGCTGCGTGCGCTGCCAGGAAATCCACGAGTCGACCCACGCGCCCGCCGGCTTGCGCTGAGCCGCCCGGCGCACGCTTCTTGCTTGCGCCCCGGCGCGATCCTTGCTATCCACCGCCGAATGCCGCGCGCGCAATGGACGCACACGAAAATCGTCTGCACGCTCGGTCCGGCCACGGATCGTCCTGAGGTGCTCGCCGGGCTGCTCAAGGCGGGCATGGACGTGGCTCGCATCAACCTCTCCCATGGAAGCTACGAGGAGAACGCGCCGCGCATCCGCGCGGTCCGCGAAGCCGCGCGCGAGCTCGGGCGTCCGGTTGGAATCCTCGCCGACCTGCCCGGCCCGAAATGGCGGCTCGGCGCGCTCGCCGGCGGCACGCGCGAGCTGCGCGATGGCGAGCGGGTGCGTCTCGTCGCCCGGGCGGTCGAGCCGGACGATCTCGCCGTCCCCCATCCCACCCTCCTCGCGGCGCTCAGCCCGCGCGCCGCCGTCTACCTGGCCGACGGCTCCGTGCGCCTCGTCGTGACGAACGCCGGACCAGGCGGCATCGAAGGCGAGGTGCTCGCCGGCGGAACGGTGCGCTCGGGCTCGGGAATCAACGTGCCCGAGCTCGACCTGCCGGCGCTCCTGCCGACCGACGAGGACCGGCGCGCCATCGCCTTCGCCGTCGCGCAGGGTGTCGACTGGATCGGCGTCTCCTTTGTGCAGGAGCCCGGCGACCTCGCGCGGGTCCGCGCCTGCCTGCCGGCCGAGGACCCGCCGCTCCTCATGGCCAAGATCGAGAAGCGGCGCGCCGTCGCCGAGCTCGAAGCCATCCTCGACGCGTCCGACGCGGTCATGGTGGCGCGCGGCGACCTGGGCGTCGAGACCGAGCTCAGCGAAATTCCGCTGCTGCAGAAGCGCATCATCGCCGCCGCCAATGCCCGCGCGCGGCCGGTCGTCACGGCGACGCAGATGCTGGAATCGATGGTGACGCACGAGCGGCCGACG
This sequence comes from uncultured Enterobacteriaceae bacterium, assembly GCA_964461055.1. Classification (GTDB taxonomy): domain Bacteria; phylum Pseudomonadota; class Gammaproteobacteria; order Burkholderiales; family SG8-39; genus SCGC-AG-212-J23. The sequence goes on from CAYWSG010000034.1 coordinate 19,326, forward strand.
CGCGCCGAGGTGAGCGACATCGCGAACGCGGTGCTCGATGGCACGGACGCGGTGATGCTCTCGGCGGAAAGCGCGGTCGGCCGGCACCCCGTGCTCGCGGTGCGCATGCTGAAGCGCGTGGTAGCGGCGGTCGACGCCGGCCGTCCGTTCCCCGGCGCACGGCCGTGGACCGGCGACGTGACGCCGGCCGACGCCGTCAGCTTCGCCGCCTGCCAGCTCGCGGACAGGCTCGAGGCCAGGGCGATCATCATCCGGGCGCGCGAGCTGAGGCAGGTGGCCGCGATCAGCCGGTTTCGACCGCGCGCGCCGATTGCCGCACTCGCCGCTTCCGCGCGCGTGGCGGACGCGCTTGCCCTGGTGTGCGGCGTCGCGCCGCTTTCGCCGGGCAAGGTGCGGGCGCGCGACTGGCTCTACGACAACGCGCTCGCGGCCCCGGGAGACGCTGCCGTCCTCCTCGCCGCGTCGCGCGGCGATGTCTCGCCGACCGGAACGCTCCGGGCGGTACGCCTGCGCTGATCGCGAGCGCTCATTCAGGCAGCGTGTAGCGCGCCTCGATCGCCGCGCGCACGAGGCCGCGCGTCTGCGCCGGGGTGAGGTCCGCGCGCCGCTCGATGTCCTCGACCGCCGCGGCAAGCTCGACGTTGCGGATTACGTCGCGCATCCACCGGGAGTAATCGTGGCGGCGCAAGTGGTACATCCACGTTTCCTCGCCGATGCCTTCCGCGATCTGGCAGAACACGCTCAGGTTCTGGGCCCGCAGGTTGTGCTTGCCATGCGGGCCGCGGAAATAGAAGCTGTGGTAGCGCACGTTGCCCTCCGCGTACTTGCGATGGTGCCGGATGCGCTCCGCTTCGCCGGGGATGACGCGCAGGGCGAAGGGCCCTTCGGCCGAATCCAGGAACCAGCAGGCGACCTGGTCGGGCGGCTGCTCGCCCGCGAGCACGGCCGGCGCCCGCCCGCTGGCGGCGGCGAACTCGCTCAGGCTCCGGTTCGGCGAGGCGCCGACGACGACCAGGACGTCGATCGAGGCGAGGACCGGGGGCGCCAGGCGGTCCGGATGGACCGTGACCAGCACGCATTCGCTCAGCCGCGGCGGCGTGTGACCCCAATGGCGCGGCAGGAGATGATGCGCCTCGTCGATCACCAGCCAGTGCGGCCGCCCCGTCCGGGCGCGCATCGCCTGCAGGCGCGGCAGGAGCTGCGCGAAGTAGCCGGGCCGATCGGCGAGCGGGACACCCACCAGGCTCGCATTGGCATGCACGTAAGGATCGCGCAGTACCGCCATGAGCTCCTGCGTGCCCGGGCCATGATGCTGGTCGCCTATGGTGACGAGCGCCTTCAGGCTGACGTAGTCGCCTTCCGGGTCGACCACGCAGACCTGGTAGTGCTCCGCCGCGAGGCGCTCGATGAGGCCGGTGGCGAATGACGACTTGCCGCTTCCCGAGGCGCCGCAGACGAGCACGTTGTGCCCGTAGGGGGGCAGCCAGACCGTGGCGCCGTCGAGCCGTGTGCCGAGCGCGACCCGGCGCCGCTTCAGCCGGGACGCGACCGATGCAAGATCGTTGGCGACGAGCTCGTCGACGAGCTCGGCCACGCCTACGCCGTCCGCGCCGCGCGTCACGATGGCGGCGATCTCCCTGATCGACTCGACCGCATTGGCCACCGCGACGGGACATTCGGCGAGCATGAGCAGCGAGTGGTCGTTCTCGCCGTCGCCCACCGCGACCGCCTCGTGCGGCGACAGGCCCAATCGGCGAAGCGCGTGCTTCAGGCCCGAGCCCTTGTTGACGCCCGGCGGCAGCACCATGACCGCGCTCAGGTTGAAGATCACCTGCAGCTCGAGGCCAAGGCTGCGGATCGCTTCGAGCACGTCGGCCTCGTGCGGCGCCTGCGTCGCGATGATGACCCTCCCGATCTCCAGCGGCTGCACGCCGCGGCTTCGCAGCGCCGTGACGAGCGACGAAGGCGGCGGCTCGGCGAGCAGCCGGCTCTCGCGGCTGCGCGGGTCGTAGGCCACCGCGCCGTTCTCCGCGACGATGTAGTCGAAGTCGTCGGCGCAGTTGCAAACGCGCATGAGCTCCTCGAGCCGCCGCCCCGTCACCAGGATCGCGCGCCGCCCGGAGGCGCGCAGCCTGCCGAGCGCCGCGCGCGCCGCCTCTCCGACACGGCCCTCGCTCGCGAGGGTGTTGTCGTAGTCCAGGGCGAGCGCGAGGTAGCGCATCGGCGCGCGTCGCGCGCCTAGTACCGGTAGATTGCGGCGACGCCGCTCTGCGTCGGCATGCGCGCCGAGGGCACGACGATCACCTGCCCGCCGGCTTCGAGCGCGAGCTCGGCGACGTCGTCGAGGAGGTCGTCGGCGCCGCCCGACGCGGGCGAAACGGCGCCGGTCGCGCGGTCGAGGTGTCCGGGGATCTCGCGCTCGGCTTCGACGAGAAGCGTGGCGACCCGCCCGGCCGCGGCCGCTTCGGCGACGCGTGGGAGCGCATCGGCGCCGAGCGCCCGGGCCCGCGCGGCGCCGAACATGTCGACGAGCCCGGCGAGGCGCGCGAGGTAGTGCGGCTCGAGCACCTGCCAGACGCGGCGCCTGAGCTCGTGGCGCGAGAGCGCGTCGGGATCCGCGTCGATGCGCCCGCCGTCGAGGAGGAAAGGATTTCGGCTCAGGGCGCGGAACGCGGCCTGGTTCTCGGGCAGCGCCGCGAGGAGGAGCGGCAGGCCCGACGGCCTGGAATGATGCTCGAGGATCGCGCGATCGACGGCGCGGAAGAAACGCCGGTGCTCGATCTCCTGCTCCTGATCCTTCTCGCCGCCGGTGCCGTGCTGCACGCCGGCTCCCGCCTGCGGGCCGGCGGCCCGATACGTCCAGATCGAGACATGGGGCTCCTTGCGCTCCTCGTCGAGGGCCGCATCGATGGCCTTCGCAGCCTCCGGGTGCAGCTCCACTTCGTCGAGCACGTCGCGGTTTCCTTCGAAGAGCTTCGCCGCGTCGCGGCTGAGCCCCAGGACCTGGTAGCGATCGGCCGACTGCTGGATGCGGAGCAGCGGCTTCAGGTGGAACGTGTCGGCGACGACGGCGCGCTCGGGCACCGGGCGCTGCAGCCGCACGGCCCGGAAGAAGCCGGCGGCGCCGAAGACGGCGAGGCCGTCGAGGGTGCTTGCCCAGTAGCGCTCGTCTTCCGCCAGGGCGCGATACGGAGCGAGCAGCGCCTCGGCGTCGGCGTCGGGGTAGGCGGCGCGCAGGCGCTCGGCGAGGGCCCTGAGGAGGTTGCGGAAGCGGATGCGGTCCTGGGCCCGCTCGGGAATCGTCCGGTGCGTTGGCTGGTAGAGCGAGAGGCACGGCGAAGACGGCGCCTCGCGCGCGATGCGCAGAAGCTCAGTAATGGTTTCCATCGTTCGAGTCGGGCGGTTGCAGTTCCTGTGCCAGCCGCTCCTTCCGCTCGCGCCCGCGGAAGGCCTCGGTCACCGCTATGGGATCGCTTGCGGGGAAGGTGAGTTCCACGGCGGCGTCGAGGAGCTCTTCGGCCGAAGGACGCGGTTGCCCGTGCGCTCGCTCGGGCAGGTCGAAGACGAGGACCTCGGCGTCTCGTCCCTCGGCAAGCTCGAGCGGCTCACCGTCGGCCGCGAAGCCGTCGCCGGCGGAAAGCTGCTCGCCATTCACCGCGATCGAGCCGCGCGCCACGTGGACATAGCCGAGCCGGCCGGGCCCGGGATCGAGCCGGGCGCCGCCGCCGCGGTCGAAGCTGCCGACGTAGAGGTAGGCGTCCTGGCACAAGCGCAGAGACCCTTCGCGCCCGTCGGGCGAGCAGACGAGCCGCAGGCGTCCCCGGCGCGCCGCCGTGGGTATGCGCGCGCTTTCGCAGACGGCCTCGGCGCCGGTGCGGGCCGGCACGATCCAGGCCTGGAGGTAGCGCGTGTCGCCCGATGCTTCCGCCGCGCTCGCGCAGTTGCGCTCGCTTACGGTGACCCCCAGGCCGGCGCTCACGCACTGCACGTCGCCCGGATGCAGGATCGTCGAGCCGCCCGCGGACATCTCGCAGGCGAGCGCTCCCTCCAGGATGTACGTCACGACGTCGACGTCGCGAAGCGAGTAGGTGGTGAGCCCGCCGTGACGCCGCACGAGCCTTTCGTTGACCGCGCGGAGCGGTCCGTGGCCGGTATGGCGCGGGTCGTAGTAGCCGCCGAAAGAGAAGGTATGCCAGGACTCGAGCCAGCCCTCGTGCGAATGGGCGCGCTCCGCGGCCCGGCGTATGCCCCTTGCCCGCGGCGCGCCGGCCGGCGCCGCCGTGCGACGAAAGCGGTGGTCTTCGATCGCGCGCACGCCCGGTGTCGCGCGGGCGATGGCGCGCGCGCGCTCGTACTCGATCTCCGAATCCACCGGGCCCCAGAAATGCACGACCCCGTCCCTGACGAGCACGTTGGCTTCCGGGCTCCACCAGGGCTGGCGGCTGAGCTCGGTGAGGAGCCGGTCGCGCAGCGCCGCGTCGCTTCGCGGCGTGCCGAACTGGGCGCCGAGCGCGAGCGCCTGCACGAGATTGGAGCGGCTCACGATGCCGAGCACGTTGCCCTCGCCGTCGAGCACCGGCACCCGCCGGATGCCGCGGCTCTCGAGGACCTGCGCCACCTCGTCGACCGGCGTATCGGCGCGCACGGCGACGACCTCGCGGTTCATCGCCTCGCGCGCCCGCCGGGCGCCGCGCGCACGCAGCATGTCGGCCTCGCTCAGGACCCCTACCAGGCGCTCGCCCTCGAGCACCGGCACGCCGCTGATTCCCCGTGCCGCAAGGAGCGCCGCGACTTCCGAGAGCGGCGCATCGGGGTCTACGCTGACGGCCGGCGTGCTCATGATCTCGACCGCTTTCATGGCTTCCGAGCGCGCGAAGCGCAAGATCCGTGCCGCCGCCGGGGAGCCTTCTAGCGCACGATGATCTCGACCTTGTCGGGATAGAAGGCGAGCCGCTCCTGGATCGCCGCCACGTCGCCGAGCGGCGTCTCATAGCTCCAGGCCGCGTCCTGCGGCCCGCCGGCGATCGAGAAGTACGAGGCGTCGCCCTTGTAGGGGCAATGCGTCCGGTGCGCGCTGCGCTCGAGGCGGTCCATTTTCGTGTCCGCCCTCGGCACGTAATACACGGGCGCATAGCTCCCCTCTTCCATCCGGAGCGCATTCCGGGTGGTGGCGATCGTCTCGCCATTGAGCCGAACTTCGACCTCGCGCGCTTCCGGGTAAAGACGGATATGGCTCATGGTGCTTTCTCCTTTCAAGCTGGCCGCAGCGCCGCCGGGCGCACCAGCGGGGGCGGGAAGGCGAACGCGATGGCGGCGGCGCCGAGGCCGATCGCGAAGGACCCGATGTAGAGCCAGGCGTACTCGCCGGTGCGATCGAAAATCCACCCGCCCAGCGAAGGGCCGAGCGCCATGCCGAGGCTCGACACCATCGCCGCGGCGCCGAGCACGCTTCCCATGATGCGCTGGCCGAAGTAGTCGCGGGCGAGCACCGCATAAAGCGGCATGACGCCGCCATAGGCGAAGCCGAACACGGCCGCCACGGCGTAGAACTCTTCCGGCCGCCTGGCGAAGACGAAGCTGCCTGCGGCGAGCGCCTGGAGGAGAAGCCCGCCGATCAGCACGCGCTTTGCGCCGTACCGGTCACCCAGCACGCCGAGGACCACGCGGCCGCCGAGGCCGGCAAGGCCCTCGAGGCTGTAGATCGACACGGCCGTCATGACCGGGAGGCCGCAGGCGACGGCGTAGCTGATCGTATGGAAGATCGGGCCGGCATGCGTCGCGCAGCAGGCGAAGAACGTCGCCGCGAGCACGAGGAAGGGCACCGAGCGCAGCGCCTCGCCCACGCCCTTCTCTGGCGCCCCGGACATCGCGCTTTCGCCCGCTGCATCGGCCTGCGGCGGCGTCGGGCGCACCATCAGCGCCGCCGGGATGAGGAGCGCCCAGGCAAGAATGCCGATGGTGAGCTGGGCGCTGCGCCAGTCGGTGCCCGTGAGCAGCCACGCCGCGAAGGGCGAGACCGTCATCGGCGCAACGCCGATGCCCGCCGACACGAGGGACACGGCGAGGCTGCGGTGGCGGGTGGACCAGCCCGTCACCGCGGCCATCATCGGCACGATGAAGCTTCCGCTCGCGGCGCCGACGACCACTCCGTAGGCGAGCAGGAACCCGAACTGGCTTGTCGCGCGGCTCGAGAGGACGAGGCCGAGGAGCAGCGCGCCCGCGAGGACCACAGGCCGGGTGCCGAAGCGGTCGTTCAGCGCCCCCCAGCCGAAGCCCGCCAGGCCCATGATGAGGAAATTGAGGGTCATGGCGGTGGAGACGCCGGTGCGCGACCAGCCGGTGTCGTCGGTGATCGGCTGCAGGAACACGGCGAGCGACATCATCGCGCCGACGGCCACGCAGCCCATCAGCGCGCCGAGCGCCACCATCACCCAGCCGTATCGAAGCTCCTTTGTCTTCATGGCCTTAGGCCCTCTCGAAGTCTGCCGGACTCCCGGTAGTCGAGCGAGGGGGCGCCGGATCGACAGGAGCGTTCCGCCGGCGCGCGCTTCCTTTATGCGTCGCTACAGCGAGACGGCGACCTTGAAGCCGCCGTAGATCATGCGCTTCGCGTCGAAGGGCATGCTGTCCGGGCCTCCCATCGACTTGATCCGCGGATCGGCCATGACCTTGCGGTTCACCCGGTCGCGGTGCGCGCGCGACTTGTAGGTGATCCACGAGAACCAGACCACCTCGCCGGGCTTGAGCTTCACGCTCTGCGGAAAGGAGGTCCACTTGCCCCGCTTCACGTCGTCGGCGACGCATTCCACGAAACTGACCGCGCCGTGCTCCTTCCATATCCTGCCCGCCTTGGCCGCCATGCGGCGGTAGGCCGCGATCTTTTTCTTCGGCACCGGAAGCACGAATCCGTCGACATAGGCCATGAAAACTCCTTAGCTTCAGCTTGTTGCGAGGTGAACGAGCGATACGAGCGTCGCGATGACGACCACGGCGCCGACCACGGCGCCCAACACCATCTGCGCCATCGTCACCCGCCGTCCGTCCTTTTCCCAATGGTCCTTCCTGCCGACCATCAGCAAGGCGAAGAAGATCGTCTTCGCCACCTGGCCGATCCCGGCCTTACGGGTCGATGCGTTTTCCATGCCACGGAAGGTCTCAGAGCAGAACGCCGAGCGCCGCGCAGGCACGATCCCTGCAGGAAATCCTTGCTGTCCACTTCATCGACTCACACAGGAGACTCACCATGAACAAGGACCAGATCAAGGGAAGCGCCAAGGACCTCGCCGGGAAGGCGCAGCGCAAGCTGGGCGAGGCGACCGGAAACGAAGAGCAGGAGGCCAAGGGGCTCGCACGGCAGGGCGAAGGCAAGGTGCAGAAGGGCGTCGGCAATGTAAAGGATGCCGCCCGCAGCGCCGCCGACAAGCTGAACGACGACGAGAACCGCTGAGGCCTGCCGTGATCGTCCTCGCGATTGCCTCCGGGCTGTTCTTCGGCCCGGCGGCGAACGCTGGCCCCGCAACCGATGCGGCCGCCGAGGCCGGGAACGTCACGCCCCGCGCAGAGGAGCGTCCCGGCTACGGGGTGGTCGAATCCATTGTCGCCCTGCCGGCTGACCCATCGGCATCGGCCGGGGCAGGCGGCCCGGCAAAGGGGCGCTCCCCGCGGCGCTACCTGGTGCGTGTGCGCATGGACGACGGCTCCATCCAGGTGCGAAGCGTCGACAGGCTAGAAGTGCGCAAGGGCGAGCGGGCCCTCATCACGAACGCCGGCGACATCCTTCCCGAATAGGAGCTCCCATCCGAACAGGATTCCCATGAAGCGCCACCTCACAATCGCCATCGCCCTCGCCGGAGCACTTGCCGGCGGCGGTGCGCTCGCGCAGGCGAATCAGGATCGCGGGAACGTCCCGCCGGGGGCGGCGGGCGACGGCAGCCGGGCGCCGGAAGGCGCCATCAAGGGCGGCAGCATGCAGCGCCTGCCGATCGAGGAGCGCGTCGAGCGCTGCGACTCGCTCTCGGGGTCGCTCCGCGAGCAGTGCCTGCGCGACGCGATGAATCCGAGCGCCGGCGCCTCCCGCACGCCCTCGCCCTCCGATTCCGAGGCCGCCAAGCCTCGCTCTCCCACCGCCCCGCCCCCGCAGAACCCGCGCTAGCGCGCCGCCGAGGCCGTGGCGCGCCGCGGCCATGCGCTACGGCGCGCGCCGCCGCGCGATGCTGTAGTAGATGCCGGCGAACATCATGCCGGCGCCCAGCATGACGAACGGATCGAACGCTTCGTCGTAGAAGGCGACGCCGACCAGCGCGATGAGCGGCAGGCGGAAGAAGTCGACGGGCACGACCACCGATGCGTCGGCGTGCGCCATCGCGCGCGTGAGGCAATAGTGCGCGGTGAAGCTGCCGATGCCGATGATGACGAGCCAGGGCAGGTCCACGAGGCGCGGATGCACCCAGTCGGGGGCCGCCACCGCGAGGCACACCGGCGTCTGGATCACCGACATCCAGAAGAGCACCGAGAGCGCCGAATCCGTGCTCGCGAGGCGCTTCGTCCCGATCATGTTCATGGCGAAGCCGACCGCGCCCACCAGCATGACGAGCGCCGCCGGCTCCATGAAGCCGAAGCCGGGCCGCAGGATGACGAGCACGCCGGCGAGCCCCAGCACGAGCATCACCACGCGCTCGTGCGTCATGCGCTCGCCGAGGAGCAGCGCCGCGAAGAGCGCGACCCACACCGGCGTGGTGAACTCGATGGCGAACACCGTGGCGAGCGGCAGCGCGCCGATCGCGTAGACCCAGGAGGACTGGCCGAGCAGGTGAAAGCCGTTGCGCCACAGATGCACGCCGAAGCGGCGGGTCCGGAGCGTGGCAAAGCCGGCGCGCGCGGCCACCGCCAGCACGATGAGCCAGGCGATGCCGGTGCGAAAGAAGAGGATCTCGAAGGTCGCCATGTGCCGCAAGAGCTCGCGCGCGGCGATGGCCATGGCGCAGAACGAGAACACCGCGCCCGCCATCCAGACGGCGCCGAGCACCTGCCGCGACATGCGGACTACGATCTTTTCTTCTCGGGACGGGGACCGGTCGGCAGGCCCCGCTTGCGCCACTCGCCGAAGCCGCCTTCCAGGTGGAACACCTGCGGCAGGCCCATCTCCTTCAGCGTGGCGGCCGCGAGCACCCCGCGCCAGTCGGCCTGGCAGTACAGGATGTACGTCTTGTCCTCGGAGAAGATCGGCTTGTAGTAAGGACTCTCCGGATCGACCCAGAACTCGAGCATGCCGCGCGGCGCGTGGAAGGCGCCGGGAATCATGCCCTCGCGCTCGAGCTCGCGCACGTCGCGGATGTCGACGAACACGGTGGCGGCATCGCCGAGGCGCTTCTGCGCCTCCTCCGCCGTGATGCCGGGGGCCTTTGCCTGCGCCTCGGCGAGGAGCTGCCGGAAGCCTTTCTTCAGCGCCATGGGCGGCTACTATACGAACATTCGGGACGAGGAGGACGAGAGTTTCATGCTTCCGCTCACGGGCGTCAAAGTGATCGAGTTCTGCCAGGTGGCCGCCGGGCCCTTCTGCGGCATGCTGCTCGCGGACATGGGCGCGGACGTGATCAAGGTGGAGTCGCCCCAGGGCGGCGACGGGCTGCGCCAGTGGCCGCCGCTCACCGGCGGGTTCTCCGAGAACTTCGCCTCCATCAACCGCAACAAGCGCTCGGTGGCGCTCGACCTCAAGGATCCGGCGCAGCGCGATGCGGCGAAGCGCCTCGCCCTGTCGGCCGACGTGGTGGTCGAGAACTTCCGTCCCGGCGTGCTCGCCAAGCTCGGCCTCGGCTACGACGCGCTCGCGAAGGAGAAGCCCGCCCTCGTCTACTGCTCGATCTCCGCGTTCGGGCAGACCGGGCCGCGCGCGCAGGAAGGCGGCTTCGATCTCACGGTCCAGGCGATCGGCGGCGTCATGAGCGTCACGGGCGAGCCGGACGGCCCGCCGGTGAAGTGCGGGGTGCCGCTCGCCGACTTCGGCGCCGGCCTCTATGCCGCCTATGCCATCTCGTGCGCCCTGCACCGCGTGCGCCGCGACGGCGAGGGCGATCACATCGACGTCTCGATGCTCGGCGCCACCCTCGGCATGGCGGCGCTCCAGACGAGCGAATACTTCGGCACCGGCCGCGACCCGGTGAAGCTCGGCTCCGCGCACCCGCGCAACGCGCCCTATCAGGCCTTTCGCGCAAAGGACGGCTATTTCGCCATGGCGGCGGGCAACGATCGTCTCTGGGCGTCCGTGTGCCAGGTGGTCAACCGCAACGAGCTCGTAAAGGACGAGCGCTTCGCCAGTACGACGCTGCGGGCAAAGAACCAGGTCGAGCTGAAGGACATCCTGGAGAAGTCCTTCGTCGAGCAGCCGGTCGGCCACTGGCTGAAAACCTTCGCCGAGGCGGGCGTGCCCTGCGCGCCCATCAACACCTACTCGCAATCGCTCGCCGATCCGCAGGTCGCGCACATGGGCTGGGTACAGCCGCTCGAGCTTCCGGGGGGCGCCAAGACGCGCACTTTCGTCTCGCCCCTCAAGATGCGCCGTCAGAACTTCGGAATTACCCGCCGCCCTCCTGCGCTCGGGGAGCACAATACGGAAGTCCTGTCCGAGATTGATTCCGCGAGGAAGCCATGACCGCATCCCGTTTCGAGAACTTCGTGAGCCGCTTCGGCGCCATGCTCGACGCTTCGCAGGGTGACGAGGCGCGCATCCTGCGCGAAGGGACGCCGCTCTTGCGGGAGCTCGTGAGCCATGACGACTGGCTCGCGCCGCAGCACGCCAGGTCGCCGGAGACCGGATATGCGCAGTACCTGCTGCACCTGGATCCGCAGAAGCGCTTCTCGGTCGTGAGCTTCGTGTGGTCGCCGGGCGTGCTCACGCCGGTGCACGACCACACGGTGTGGGGGCTTGTCGGCGTGCTGCGCGGCGCGGAGCTCTGCCACGAGTACGACTGGCCCACCGCGGGGCAGCCAATGCAGCGGCGCACCTCGCACCGGCTCGACCCGGGCGACATCGACACCGTCTCGCCGACCGTCGGCGACGTGCACGCGGTGGAGAACGCGCTCAAGGACCGCCCCTCCATCAGCATCCACGTCTACGCCGGCGACATCGGCCGCACCGAGCGCCATGTCTTCGATGCCGCGACCGGCGCGGTGAAGCCCTTCGTCTCCGGCTACACGAACGCCTAGG
>CAYWSG010000035.1:0-29746 GCA_964461055.1 uncultured Enterobacteriaceae bacterium
CGCGCGCTGGTAAGCCTGCGCGACATGATCCTGAAAGGCGAGTTCGCTCCGGGCGAGCGGCTCGCGGAGATCGCGCTGGCGGAGCGGCTCGGGGTATCGCGTACGCCCGTGCGCCTTGCGCTCGCCACGCTGGAGCGGGAGGGTCTCGTGGAGCAGTGGGCTTCCGGCGGCTACGTGATGCGCCGCTTCACGCCGCAGGAGATCCACGACGCGATCGACGTGCGTGGACATCTCGAAGGCATGGCGGCGCGGCTCCTCGCGGAGCGCGGAATGTCGCCGCAAGTCCGTGAAGAGCTCGAGGCGTGCGTGAGCGAGGGCGAGCGCATCTTTGCCCACCCCACGCTGGACCTGGACGACTACGCCGCCTATACCGAGATGAACAACCGCTTCCACGAGGCCATCGCCCGCGGCTGCGGGAACGGCGCCCTCGCCCGCGCCATCGAGATCAACAACCGCTTGCCCTTCGCGCCCGCGAGCGCCATGCTTCCCATGCAGTCCTCGCACGAGGACGGACACCGCTGGATGCTGTTCGCTCACCTGCAGCACTGCTTCCTGCTGGAAGCGGTGAAAAGCGGCCAGGGCGCCCGGGCCCAAGCCATCGCCCAGGAGCACGTACAGGTGGCGAAGCTCAATCTCGAATACGCGCTGCAGCGTCCGGAGGACGCGGCGACGCTCATGCCGGCGCTTCGGCTCGTGGCCACGGCGCCAACCCCCTCTTCGAAGCCAGGAAAGACAGGATGATCAGCCAAGAGCAGAACGATCGAATGACCCGCATCGGCCAGGGTACGCCGGCCGGAAAGCTGCTGCGCCAGTACTGGCAGCCAGTGGCGCTCACCGAGGAGCTGGAGGGCCCGAGGCCCGTGAAGGCGGTGAAGCTTCTGGGCGAGTCGCTCGTGCTTTTCAAGCATCAGGACCGCTACGGACTCATGCAGCGCCACTGCCCGCACCGCGGGGCAGACCTCGCCTACGGGCGCCTCGAGGCCGACGGGCTGCGCTGCTCCTTCCACGGCTGGCTCTTCGACGCGAGCGGCCGGTGCATCCAGACCCCGGCGGAGCCGGAGGGCAGCCGGCTCTGCGAGCACATCAAGACCCGCGCCTATCCGGTCGTCGAGCGAAGCGGCGTCCTCTTCGCCTACCTCGGCGCCGGCGAGCCGCCCGCCTTTCCGCACTTCGACTGCTTCGTCGCGCCGCAGGCCTATACGTTCGCCTTCAAGGGCTACTGGGACTGCAACTGGCTGCAGGCGCTGGAGGTCGGCATCGACCCCGCGCACGCCTCGTGGCTGCACCGGTTCTTCGAGGACGAGGATCCGTCGGCGAACTACGGGCGCCAGTTCCGCGGCCGTCCGGCGGACGCCGACGTCGCCATCACCAAGGTGCTGCGCGAGTACGATCGGCCGGAGATCCGCGTCGAGAAGACCGAGTACGGCATGCGCCTGCAGACGCTGCGCAAGATTGACGAGTCGCAGACCCACATCCGCGTCACCAACATCGTGTTTCCCCAGGCCTTCGTGATCCCGATGGACGCGGTTACCACGATCACGCAGTTCCACGTCCCCGTCGACGACACGGGCACCTACTGGTACTCCATCTTCACGAGCTATGCCGATCCGCTCGACAAGGAGACGATGCGTGCGCAGCGGCTGAAGACCTACCCGGCCCCCGACTACAAGCCGATCGTGGGGCGCCACAACGGCTGGGGCTTCGACCCGGAGGAGCAGAAGACGAAGACCTTCACCGGCATGGGCTTCGATATCAACATCCACGACCAGTTCGCCTGCGAGTCGCAGGGCCCGATCCAGGACCGTACGCAGGAAAACCTCGGCACCACCGACAAGGGCATCGCCCTTTACCGCAGGCTGCTTCTGGACGCGATCAACAAGTGCGAGGCCGGCCAGAAGCCCATGATGGTGATCGATGCCGAGCGGGCGAAGGCGCTGCAGGGGCCGCCGACGCTGGACGGCGTGGGGCCGTCAGACCGCATGGACGATTACTGGAAGGAGACGGTCGAGGCGCGCCGCCGGCAGGCGAAGTGGGCCGCGTAGCAAGCCCCGTTCCGGCCATGAAAAACGGCATGACGGCGACCCAGGCGCTGAAGGAGATCGAGGCGCACGACCTCAAGTTCGTGCGCTTCTCGTTCGCCGACCAGCACGGCATCCTGCGCGGCAAGACGCTCGCCGCCGCCGAGGCGAAGACCGCCTTCGAGCGCGGCGTGACGGTGCCGAGCACGCTGCTCCTCAAGGACACCTCGCACAAGACGGTGATTCCCACCTTCACACGCGGCGGAGCGCTCGGCATGCGCGAGCTGCAGGGCGCGGCCGACGTGCTCATGATGCCGGACGCCTCCACGTTCCGGATCCTGCCCTGGGCCGCCGACACCGGCTGGTTCCTCTGCGATCTCGCCTTCCGCGACGGCCGCCCGGTGCCCATGAGTACCCGGGCGGTGCTGCGCTCGGCGCTGGAGAAGCTGCGCAAGGCGGGGCACGAGCTCGTCTGCGGGCTCGAGCTCGAGTTCCACGTATTCCGCATCGTCGACCCGAGCCTCAGGCCGTCGGACGCCGGCCAGCCCGGCACGCCGCCGGAAGTCGAGCTCCTCAACACCGGCTACCAGCACCTCACCGAGCAGCGCTTCGACCAGTTCGACCCGGTCGCGGAGCTGCTGAGGAAGAACCTCGCCGCGCTCCATCTGCCGCTTCGCTCGTTCGAGGTCGAGTACGGCCCGAGCCAGTTCGAGCTCACGCTCGGGCCGCAGCCGGCGCTCGAGTGCGCCGACGACGTCATGCTGGTCCGCAGCGCCATCAAGCAGGTGACGCGCCGCAACGGCTACCACGCGAGCTTCATGTGCCGGCCGAAGATCCCCAACGTCATGTCGAGCGGCTGGCACCTGCACCAGTCGCTGCGCGATCCTTCGAGCGGAAAGAACGTTTTCGTTTCCGACACCGACGATCTCTCCGAAACGGGGCGGCGCTATCTCGCCGGCGTGCTGGCCCACGCGCGCGGCGCGAGCCCCTTCTCGACGCCGACCCTGAACGGCTACAAGCGCTTCCGTCCCTACTCCCTTGCCCCCGATCGGCTCGTCTGGGGCAAGGACGACCGCGGCGCGCTCCTGCGCGTGATCGGTGCGCCCGGCGACCCCACCACGCGCATCGAGAACCGGATGGGCGAGCCTTCCGCGAACCCCTATCTCTACATCGCGTCGCAGGTCCACTCGGGCCTGGACGGGCTCGCGCGCCAGCTTGCGCTGCCGCCCTCGTCGGACTCGCCCTACGAGACGCAGGCCGAGGCCCTGCCCCACACGCTCGCCGAGGCGCTAGGTTTCCTCAAGGCCGACGAAACCCTTTGCGCAGGCTTCGGGCGCGACTTCGTCGACTACTTCTGCCGCATCAAGCAGGCCGAGATCGACCGCTTCAACCTCGAGGTGAGCGACTGGGAGCACCGGGAGTACTTCGACATCTTCTAGGCCGTTATCGGCTTCACCGCACTCACCTGGCCGGGCTGGGCGGCGATTCGTCTTGGCTAAGAGCCATAGAGGACGGCGCCGGCGATGACAGCGCCGTTCAGCACGATCCAACCCACGCAGGGCAGGTAGATGTTCTTGTCGCGCTTCTGGACCCCATACCAGAACCACAGCAGCGCGGAGAGCAGGTAAGCGCCCCAGGACAGCACCGACACGCCCGCCGCCTGCTTCCCGACCCAGATCGTCAGGACCTGCGGAACCGTCATCAGCAAGGTGAAGATCGACATGCCGCCGAGCAGGCGGCGAAGGACGGTATCGGAACCTGCATTCTCGGCTGCGGCGGGCTTGGGGTCCGGTGCCATCGTCACCTCCGGTAGGTAGGGGATCAAACGGCGGCGGGCTCGGGCTTGAACCAGGCGTCGTAGACGTGCTGCGTGTCGAGGTATTCGTGGACGGTGGAGATTCTGCCGTCCCGGACGATCATGAGAATGTCGATGCGCTGGAAGAACTCGTTGGCAATCCTGCGGTTTTCTTCGATTCCCATGGACTTCCCGTCTCAGTCAACGCTGATTGCCAGGTTCGCACCGCGCCCCAGCATCCGCTACTCCCGAATTTCGGCCTCGACCAGCTTTGCTAGGAGCGTCAGCGACTCCTGCCAGCCGAGATAGCAGGCGTCGGCGGGGATGACATCGGGGACGCCTTCCTGGGTGATGTTGATTTCAGTGCCGACGGAGACCTTCCTGAGCTCGACGCTGACCCGCATGACGCCGGGAAGGTTGGGATCGTCGAACTTGTCGGTGTAGCGAAGCCGCTCGCCCGGAACGAGCTCGAGGTATTCCCCGCCAAACGAGTGGCTGTCGCCCGTGGTGAAGTTGGTGAACGACATGCGGTGCGAGCCGCCCACGCGGGCATCCAGGTGGTGCACCGTGGCAGTAAATCCATTGGGCGGCAGCCATTTGACCACCGCGGCGGGGTCGACGAACGCCCGATAGACGCGCTCCGGCGCCGCGCGGAGGACGCGGTGAAGGCGGATGGTGCTCGGCATGTCTGCTTCTCCTTTCAGTAGAGACCTCGAGGGTCGACCTGCCTGGTCGAATACCCGGGGGCGATTTCGACAGCCCGGAATGCCGTGATAGTGACACCGTTAACACCTCGTTACGATCGGTAACCCCGGCGCGGCCGGGTTCTTATACAGTCGCGCGACACAAACCTCCAGAACGGAGAAATCCGCATGAGACCGGTAGCTCCATGCGCGGCCGCCGTAGCGGCCGCCCTCGCCATGCTCGGCGCCCCCGCCCACGCGCAGGAGGAAAAGACGAGCACCCTTGCCGACCAGCAGTCGGTGGCGGTAACCATCTACAACGAGAATCTCGCGCTCATCAAGGACGTGCGCCGGATCACGCTCGATGCGGGCGCCAACCGGCTCGCGTTGCGCGAGGTGAGCGGGAACATGCGGCCCGAGACGGCGCTTCTTCGCAGCCTCTCCCACCCGGGGTCGCTGAGGCTCGTGGAGCAGAACTTCGACTTCGACCTCCTCACGCCCGCCAAGCTGCTCGAAAAGTACGTCGGCCGGGAAGTGCGCATTATCCGCACGCACCCCACCACGGGCGCCGAGTCGTTCGAGACGGCGACCGTGCTGGCGGCGAACAACGGTGTCGTCCTGAAGATCGGCGACCGGATCGAGACCGGGCTGCCGGGGCGCATCGTGTACGACGGCGTGCCGGCCAACCTGCGAGACCGCCCCACCCTCGTGACCGAGCTGCTGAGCCGCGGCGCCGGAACGCAGACGGTGGAGCTCTCGTACCTCTCGGGCGGGCTGTCGTGGAAGGCGGACTACGTCGCCGAGCTCAATGCCGCCGACGACCGGCTCGATCTCAACGGCTGGGTCACGCTCACCAATCGCAGCGGCACCGCCTACCCAAACGCGAAGCTGCAACTCGTCGCCGGCGACGTGAACGTGGTGCAGGAGGCGCTTCGCATGGCGGCGCCGGCGCCGATGGCCGCGGCGCGCGAGCGGCGCGTGGAATCGATGACGCAGGAGTCGCTCTTCGAATACCACCTCTACACTCTGCAGCGCCCCACGACGATCGCGGACAACCAGACGAAGCAGGTGGCGCTCCTCGGCGCCACGGGCGTGCCGGCGCGCAAGGAGCTCGTCTTCCAGGGCAGCCAGTACTACTACCGCTCGAGCGTTGGCGACATCGGGCAGAAGCTGAAGGTCGGCGTCTTCCTGCAGTTCGAGAACCGCGAAGCCTCCGGCCTCGGCATGCCGATGCCCAAGGGCGTGGTGCGCGTGTACAAGAAGGACAGCGCGGGCAATGCCCAGTTCGTGGGCGAAGACCGCATCGACCACACCCCGAAGAACGAGAAGGTTCGCCTCAAGCTCGGCGATTCCTTCGACGTCACCGCGGACAAGAAGCAGACCGACTTCCAGCGCCGCGAGACCACCAATCGCGCGAGCTATCTTTTCGAAAGCGCGTACGAGATCGTGCTGCGTAACGCGAAAAAGGAGCCCGCGACCGTGATCGTGCGCGAGCCGGTGCCGGGCGACTGGGAGATGCTGGAGGAGTCCCACAAGCATGCCAAGGTCGCCGCGGGCACGGCCGAATGGCGCATCGAAGTCCCCGCCGAGGGCAGCACGACCCTGCGATACCGGGTCAGGATCCGCTTCTGAAGGCTCCCCTTCCTATCCCTCGACCGGAAGAACGGTGATGTCGTAGGCGTGGCGGAGGGTGCGGCCGAGCACCGGGTCCTCGAGCTCCATCTCGAAGCGCGGCGCGGGGCGGATGCCGCCCTTCGCCGCGAACGTGCCGCCGAACATCGCGGCGCCCGGGCGAAGGCCGCCGTAGCGCACCATGAGGTCTTCGGGCGAGCGCATGTGATCGACCGTGCCTTCCTGGTAGAGCACCCGTCCGCCGTTCTCCGGAATCCAGGAGCGCAGGACGAGGCGGGACCAGTGCGGCTTGACCTCCTCGTAGCGCCACGCCTGCCGCGCGACCGGCTTCGCGCAGAGCTGCTTGGAGAGCGACACGCCGATCGCCTCGGCCTTGCGGTCGGTGTGGTCGGACCCGACGGTGACCCACAGGCCGTCCGGGCGCGAGAGGAGGACGAACTCCACCTCTCCGCTCGTGTCGGGACCCGAGACCTCGATGGCGTCCGCGTGGGTGAGGAGCGAGGCCGCGACCCGGTAGAAGATCGGCGTGGTTTTCGGCGGCTTGACGCCGAGCGCCTCGAGCTCCCGGATGTGCTTGCGCAGGGCTTCCTCGTCGCGCCCGGTCCATCCCGCGATGACGAGCTCCGTGCAGGCGGGCGCGCTCATGAAGCGCGCCTTTCGGCCGGAGGGATGTCGTAGCTCGCCATCAGGTCCTCGACGACCTTGTGGAAGTGCTCCCACGGCGTCTCGCGGAAGTTGTGGTTGCGGATGATGAAGGAGGCGCCGGCGTAGAACTTCTCGTACTGCAGGTGCCGGCCGGCGAACTCCGAGCCGACGAGATCCCAGGCGAGCTTGTAGAGCTTCACCCGCTCGAGCGCGGGAATCTGCGGCGTCTGCCAGTACGTCTCGAACTGCTGGCGCAGGCGCTCGTCGTGCATCACCGTGGCGTCGGCCGGCATCTGGAAGACGCCGCCGCCGCAGAGCTCGCGCAGCGCGTCGATGATCGACGAGTGGTTCTCCGTGCACCAGTTGAGCGCCGCGTACATGTAGCGGCGGTTGAACGTCTTGTAGCCCTCGGGCCAGTCCTCGGCGTCGTGGATCTGGCCGGCGATCATGCCGCCGAGCGCCGCCTCGAGCGCCGCGAAGCGGCCCAGCACCTCTCGCACGGCAGGGACCTCGTCGGCGCCGGAGGCCTTGGCGATGCGGCTCGCGAGCCCCACGATGAGCTGCATCTTGGCGTGGAAGCGCACGTTGGACTGGTGGTTGCCGTAGCAGTGCCCCGGCGTCCTGATGTACACGTCGCGCGCCAGCACCGCGTCCATGTGGACGAAGACGCGCTCCCAGGGAACCTTCACCTGGTCGCACACCACCATGGAGTCGGACTCGTCGAAGCGCCAGGCGAGGGGCGACTCGAACTCGCTCGCGGCATGGCGCTCGAAGGGCTTGCGCGACCAGAGCGCGAGGCCGGGCGCGTTCACCGGCACGGCGCAGGTGACCGACTCCGGCAGCTGGCTCGGCGCGAGCGGGATGAGGTTGCCTATCCATATCTCGTTCGCGAAGACGGCGCCCGTGGCCAGCATCTTCATGCCCGAGATCACCAGACCGTCATCGTCCTCGCGCACCACCCGCAGCGTCGGGATGGGCAGGTTCTGCTTGACGTAGAACTCCGGGTTGCGCGCCGCCTGCGGCGGCACCACGGCATAGGCGGCGTAGATGTCCTGGCGCCGCATGTCCTCGTAGTACTTGAGAAGATTGTTCTCGTAGGGCCCGAACGCCTTCGCGTTCATCGCCATGCCGGTCACGAAGCTCGCGACGTGGTCCGGCGAGCGGCCAAGCAGCCCGAAGCTCATGGTGGCGATGGCCCGATGCAGGTCCGTTCGCTTCTGCAGGTCCTCGCGCGTTCGAGCCCGGAGGAAGTAGTTGCTGAAGCGCTCCCCGCCCTCCTCGTAGCTCAGCCGCGAGTCCGCTCGCTTGAGGTCGTAGATCGCCGCCATGGAGCGCGCGGCGTTTCGAAACGCCGGGTGCGCGGTGACGTCGTCGACCCTTTCCGCGCCGATGTAGACGACCCGGCCGTCGCGGATCTGCCTGAGGTGCTCCTCCCCCGTCTTGAGCATCGCTAGCGCTTTCCCGAGGTCTCGTAGTAGTGGATCTCGTGGAGAATGCACCCGCCCCGCGAGCTGAACGGCCCGTGCTGCACGCCGGGCGGCCGGCAGGCGTAGGTGGGCGCGAAGGACTGCTGCCCGCCCTTGCCTTCCTTGTCGTTGCCCACGACGAGATCGCCCTGCACTACGTAGACCTCTTCCCAATGGTCGTGCACGAAGGGCTCGGTGGAGAAGGCGCCGGGCTCGATCTTGAGGAGCCTCGTCCGGCTACCGCGCTTCTTCTCCTCGTCGAGGTCGGAGGCCAGGATCTTCTGCCAGAAGCCCGGAGGATAGCCCGGCGGGCGTTCCCAGCCGCTCGAAAGGTCGACGTTCACGAACTCCAGGTGCTGCTTGGGCTGCATGGTTGCGCTCCGCAAACGGCCGTTGACCGGGCCATTCTGGTTTCCGCGTTCGAGGGTTGTCAATTCGGCGTTGCTACTTCGGCGTTCCGGCGGCGAGGAGTGCGCGAAACTGCGCCGCCGGCATCGGCCGGGCGAAGAAATAGCCCTGCGCCTGCTCGCAGCCGAGGCTGCGCAGGAGCACTGCCTGCGAGTCCGTCTCCACGCCTTCCGCGACGACGATGAAGCCGAGCGTGTGCGCCATGTCGATGATCGCCCGCACGATGGCCGCGTCGGCATGGTCCTCCAGCACGTCGGCGACGAAGGAGCGGTCGATCTTGAGGGCCGAGACGGGAAACCGGGTGAGGTACGAAAGGCTGGAGTAGCCCGTGCCGAAGTCGTCGATCGCCACGCTGATGCCCGCCTCGCTCAGCGCCCGCAGCACGCGTGCGGCATGCTCCGGATCCTGCATCAGCTGACTCTCCGTGATCTCGAGCTCGATCAGCCGCGGGTCGACGCCCGCCTCGCGGACGAGCTCGAGGATGTGCTCGTCGAGGCTCTGCTGGCGGAACTGGCGCGCCGACAGGTTCACCGCCACGGGCGTCTCCGGCAGGCCCGCGGCGGCCCAGCGCTTGATGTCCTCGCAGGCGCGCCGCAGCACCGTCTCGCCCACCGGCACGATGAGGCCCGTCTCCTCGAGCACCGGGACGAACTCGCCCGGCATGACGACGCCGCGCTCGGGATGGCGCCAGCGCACCAGCGCCTCGGCCGCGCACGCCCTGCCGGTGCGCAGGTCGAACTTCGGCTGGTAGTGGACCTCGAATTCTCCACGCTCCAGGGCGCGCCGGAGCTCCGAGCCGAGCTGCGCTCGCGCCCGGGTGCGCTGGTTGATATCCGCGGTGTAGAACTGGTAGCCGTTGCGGCCCGACTGCTTGGCCCGGTACATCGCCGCATCGGCGGCGGCGAGGAGCGTCTCGGCGTCCTCCCCGTCGGCCGGGAAGGCGGCGATGCCGATGCTCGCGGTGACGAACACTTCCTGCCCCGCTACCTCGAGGGGTGCCGCGAGGCTGTCGATGATCTTCTGCGCGACGATCGCGCCGTCGTCCGGACGCGCCAGGTCGCCGAGGATGACGGCGAACTCGTCGCCGCTGATGCGCGCGACCGTGTCTCCCGGGCGCACGGCGGCAAGAAGCCGCGAGGCAGCCACCTTGAGGAGCTCGTCGCCGCCCGCGTGGCCGAGGCTGTCGTTCACCATCTTGAAGTCGTCGAGGTCGATGAACAGCACGCCCAGGTTGTAGCCGTGGCGGCGCGCCTGCACGATGAGCTGCGAGAAGCGGTCGCGCAGCAGCGCCCGGTTCGGCAGACCGGTCAGGACGTCGAACTGCGCAAGGAACGCGAGCCGGCCCTCGCTCTCGATGCGGGAGAGCCCGGCGGAGAGCACGCTCGCCGCGGCGACGAGGAACCTGGACTCCTCCGGGCCGAGCGCCGAGCGCTGCGGCAAGAGGGCGCAGAGCACGCCGCGCACGTCGTGCTCGCCGTGCACGGGCACGAAAGCGCCGCACTCGGCATCCGCGGCCCAGGGAAACCGGGGCATCGCGCGAGGCTTCCCGTCGACGAGGACAGGCTCCGCCGTGCGAAGCACCTGGCACACGGCCTCCTCCGGAGCGAGCTCGCCTGCCCCGCCGCCGGCTGCCGCCTCGCTCGCGCCCGCAATGCCCTGCACGATCGCCTCGAGCTCGCCGGCGCCGCGCTCGAGGTAGGCGGCGACCCCGCTTCCGAGCGCTTCCCGAACGACCTGCACCGCCTCGGCGACGAGGCCCGCGGCGTCGCGCTTGGCAAGCGCGGCCTGGCCGAAGCGCGCCGTGCACTCCTGGTAGCGCAGGTGCGCCGCCTGGCGCTCCTCGGCGCGCCGCCGCTCGGTCAGGTCGCGGGCGTTCACCACGACGATCGCCCCCTCGTCGGACTCGACGGCCCGGCGCAGCACCTCCGCCTCGAAGGTGGTGCCGTCCTTGCGCCGGTAGGTTCTCAGCACCAGGTCGGTCCTGTCGTCGCGGCGCAGGAGCTGCTCGAGGCTCGCGCGCAGTGCGTCCACGGACGTGCCCTCAAGAAGCTCGTCTGCCTGCTTGCCAACGAGCTCGTCGCGCGCATAGCGCAGGTAATAGCAGGCTGTCTCGTTGAAATCGAGCAGCCGCAGGTCGCGCGGGTCGACGAGCAGGATGATGTCCGCCGAGGCGTCGAGCGCGGTGCGGAAGCGGCGTAGCTGCTCGCGGCTCTCGCGCTGCCGGGTGACGTTGCGCGCGGTGCCGCGATAGCCGCGGAAGCGGCCATCCGCGTCTACCACAGGATAGCCGCTCACGCGCACGTGGACGCGCCTTCCGTGTTGTCCCAGATACGAGTACTCGAAATCGCGGAACCGCTCGCGGCGCTCCAGGCGCTGCCGGTGCTCCCGCATGTCGGGCGCATCGGGATCGACGCCCGGCGCTTCCCAGCGCGCCTTGCCGATCATGTCCTGCGAGAGTCGGGCGTGCGCGCTTCCATAGAGCCGGGTGAACCGCAGCGACTCGTCCTGCTCCCAGTACCAGTCCGAGGAAAGCTCGCTCAGGTTGCGGAAGCGCTCCTCGCTCTCGCGCAGCGCCTCGTCCTTCAGGCGCCGCTCGGTGATGTCGTCGAAGACCGCCACCTCGTAGAGCGGCTTTCCGTACGGTCCGCGCACGACGGCGACGTTGATGCTGAACCAGACGTAGCGCCCGTCCTTGTGCCGGTATCGCTTCTCGAAGCGGTAGGATTCCCGCCGGCCCTCGCGCATCTCGACCAGCCCGGCGTCGCTCACGGCCAGATCGTCGGGGTGGGTGAGCTCCCGCACGGTCAGAGCCTTGAGCTCCGCTTCCTCGTAGCCGAGCGCCTCGCAGAGCCGCCGGTTCACCTGCAGCAGCCGCCCCTCGGGCGAGACGTGCGCGATCCCCGAGGCGGCAAGCTCGAAGGTCTGGCGGAAGCGCGCCTCGCTCTCGGCGAGTGCCGCCTCGGCGTTCTTTCGCTGGACGAACTGCCCGATCTGCGCGCCGATCAGGCGCACCGCCTGGAGAAGCCGCTCGTCCGGCGAGCGCACCCGCGTGGACGAGAGGGACACCACTCCGATGACGCGGCCCTCGAACGCGATGGGCACGATGAGCGCGGCATGGACGCCGGTCTGCCGGGCAAGGTCCGGCTGCCCTACGCGGGAATCGGAGCTCGTGTCGTTGACCCAGAGCGGCTCGCCCGAGCGCCACACCCGTCCGACCAGGCCGGTCCCGAAGGTGTAGCGGATGTTGCGTGCCCGCTCGACGAAGCGGAGCATCGCTTCGCTGCCATCGGTCCAGGCGTGGCGCAGGATCATCTCTTCTTCGGCCTCGTCCGGGTCGAAGTAGCGGGCGCATTGCCAGTCCTCGGAGCGGCAGATGGCTCCCATCACGGCAGGCAGCGCCTCGGCGACCGAGACCGCGTCGGCGAGGTCGCGCGCCACGGCATGCTCGAGGGCGAGCAGGCGCTCCTCCCGCTTGTCCGCCGTGACGTCCTTTGCGGTGCCCCGGTATCCGCGGAATGCGCTGTGCTCGAGAACCGGCTGCGCGCTCACGCTGAGGTAGCGCTCTCCCCCGTCCGGAAGCGTCAGCCGGAAAAGCGCATCGCGCAGGGATTCGTGGCGCGACACAAGGGCCCGATACCCGTCCCAGGTCATCCCGACCGGCTCGTAGCCCGGGATCTCCCAGGGGCGCTTGCCGGCCGCCACCTCCGCCACGATCGGGTCGTTTCCGGAGGAGATGCGGACCAGCCTGAAGCTCTCGTCCTGCTCCCAGTACCAGTCCGAGGAGAGCTCCGTGAGCTGGCGAAAGCGCTCCTCGCTGGAGCGAAGCTCCTCCTCGGCACGCACCCTGTCGGTCACGTCCTTGGTGGAGCCCTGATAGCCGACGAAAACCCCGTCGCGGAAGACCGGCTGGCCGCTCACCGAGACATAGCCCACGCTGCCGTCGGGCCGTTTGCAGCGCAGGAGAAGGTCGCGGTAGGCCTCGTGACGCTCGACCTTCCGACGATGCTCTTCCCAGGTGCCGTGCACCGGCTCGTCGGTCTCGATCTCCCAGCACGTCCTGCCGATCCGCGCCTCGCGCACGTGGGGCAGCACCCGTTCCGACATCCGGACGAAGCGGTAATGCTCGTCCTGCTCCCAGTACCAGTCGGACGAGAGCTCGACCAGGGCGCGGTAGCGCTCCTCGCTCTCGCGCAGCGCCGCGTCGCGCCGGAAGCTTGCAAGCGCGAAGCCGATGTTGTCGGCGAGCCGCTGGATGAGGGCCGTCAGCTCCTCGGAGAACGCGCCCGGGCGCGCGTGCAGCAGGCCGAAGACGCCGACGACGGCGCCGTCCACCTTGAGCGGAAAGGCCGCGGCGGAGCCGACCACATAGCTGCGACGCCGGCGCGACGAGGCCGTCACCGGATCGCGCTCGTAGTCGTTGCTGACGACGACCACGCCCGACCGGAACGCCTGTCCGACGAGGCCCTTGCCGTACGGCGAGCGCGGGTTCGTAGAGGGCGGCGTCTCGTCCATCCACGCCGCCGGGCCGCTCGCCGCCGCACGCTCGAGCGTCTGTCCATCATCGCGCACCAGGTATATGGACGCGAGCGAAAAACCGTTCGCCTTCGCCCCGATGTCGCAGGCGCTTTGCAGCAGCTCGTCGGCCGACTTGGCTCGCAGCAGCACTTCGTTCGCCGCGTTCACCCCGGCGAGCAGCTCCGAGAGTGCGCGCGACTTCTCCGCGCTTTCCCGGTAGCGGCGAAGCGCGCTCGCCTGCAGGATCGCAAGCCTGATCAGCCGTTCGAGCTCGGGCCGCTCGAGACGGTCCTTGTCGAGAAGGTCGTAGGCGCCCTTTGCGACCGCGGTCTCCCGCAAGCCCTCGTCCTTCTCGCCGGTCAGCACGATGACCGGGCGGTCGGTGGCCCGGGCGATCCGTTGCAGCGTGTCGAGGTGCCGCGAATCGGGCAGGTTGAGGTCGGTAATGACGAGGTCCGGCTCGGCGTGCCGCAGGAGCGCCAGCGCGCCGCCCAGCGTGTCGGCGTGCTCGAGCGCGATTCGCGCCCACCCGATCGCCTCGAGCTCCGCCCGGATCAGCGCGGCAAAGCGCGCGTCGTCCTCGACGAGGAGGATCCGCACGGCGCTCGCCTGCGCCGTCGGGCTGAAGTCGGGGGCCGGCCGCATCGCAGGGCGTATGGTCGCGGCGCGCCGGGCTTTTGCCCATCGGGGAATTCCTGAGCGTTTCATCGGTAAAACCCCGGCCCATAACAGGAATTTGCGATTCCCGGCTATCATCCCGAGCCTTCAGACAAGGAGAGGCACATGGCAGACCGGGTCGCAATCATCACCGGAGCAGGGACAGGCATCGGCAAGGCAGCGGCGCTCGCGCTGCTGAAGGACGGCTACAAGGTCGCGCTGGTCGGGCGGCGCAAGGAGCTGCTGGACAAGACGGCCGCCGATTCGAAGGCGGGCGAGCGCGCGCTCGTCATTCCGGCCGATCTCAGCAAGCCCGAGGAAGTCAAGAAGGTCTTCGAGAAAACGAAGCAGGCCTGGGGGCGCCTGGACGTCCTTTTCAACAACGCCGGCATGGGCGCGCCGGCGATCCCCATGGAGGATCTGACGCTTCAGCAGTGGCAGCAGGTCGTCGACATCAACCTCACGGCCATGTTCCTCTGCTCGCAGGAAGCGATTCGCATCATGAAGGCGCAGACGCCGAAAGGCGGGCGCATCATCAACAACGGCTCCATCTCGGCGCACGCCCCGCGGCCCTACTCCGCGCCGTATACCGCCACCAAGCATGCGGTCACCGGGCTGACCAAGTGCATCTCCCTCGACGGCCGCAAGGACGACATCGCCTGCAGCCAGATCGACATCGGCAACGCGGCCACCGAGATGACCGACCGGATGACGAAGGGCGTGCCGCAGCCGAACGGGACGACCATGGTCGAGCCGCGCATGGACGTCGCCCACGTCGGCAGCGCGGTGCTCTACATGGCGAACCTGCCGCTCGACGCGAACGTGCAGTTCATGACCATCATGGCCACGAAGATGCCGTTCGTCGGCCGCGGCTGAGGGCGCTTACCGGGAGAGCAGGCTGCGCATCCACTCGGCGGTGCGCAGCACCCCGCCGAAGCTGAAGACGTGCACGCCCACGACGTTGCTCGACTCGCGGGCGTCGTTGTAGCGGGCGAGCGCGAGGACGTGATCCGTGGGGTCGGTGTGCGTCACGAGCCGCGCGATGCCCGTGCCAAGGGTGCGAAGCGCGCGCAGCGACGCGCTGACCCCGCAGCGCTGCGCATAGCGCGCGAGGGCGGCCGGATCGGTGGGACCCGCGATCCCCGCGTACACCGGGACTGCCGGATGCTGGCGGGCGAGCTCGGCGCAGTACTCCACGACCCGGGCCGGCGCGAACGAGAACTGCGTGACGATGTAGAGGCCGAGCCGCTGCTCGCGTGCGAGGGCGATCTTGCGGGCGAGGGCCTCCTGTAGCGCCGCCGTCGGGATCCGGGGATGGCCCTCGGGGTAGCCGGCAACGCCGATCTCCCGTATCCCGCACTCGGCGAGCACGCCCTCCTCCAGTACTGCCGCGGCGTCCGCGTAAGGGCCCTTGGGCCGCGGCTCGTCTCCGCCGAGGAGCAGCACCCTATGCACGCCGTGCTCGCGCACCGCGCGCTCGAGGAAGGTCCGGAATTCGGCTCGCTCGAGGATGCGGCGGGCCGACACGTGCGGGACGGGATCGAGACCGGCGGCGCGAATGGCGCCGACCGCATCGAGCGCGCGGCTGAGCGGCAGCCCCGGGAGCGAAGGCACGTACACGCAGGCATCGGCCGGCAGCAGCGCTGCCAGCGCACCGGCGCGGTGCAGCTCGCGGGGAGACATCTCGATGGACCCGGCGGCCACGAGCTCCGCCTGGCGGGCGTGAACGCCCCTTAGCTCAATCGCGCTTGCGAGAGACGACATAGGATTCATCCAGGAACCAGAGGCTGCCGTGCTTCTGAAGGACTTCGCGCGTAGCGTCCAGGTAGCGCCGCTCGCCGAGCGCTTCGCCGAGGCGGGCGTCGTCGATCTGCGCGACGTAGATCGCCGCATTCCAGGCCGCGAAGAGGGTGGAGGTGCCGATGCTTTCCGAGATCTCCGTCGGAAGCGTGTGCATGTCGTAGCGGAATAGCGCTCGGGCGTCCGCGTAGGCATTGAAGTTGTAGCGCCGCGCATCCTTGCCGAGCTCCGCCTTGGTCGCGCGCAGGAGGTCGTGCCGGCTGTGCCCGAACGGATTTTCGCCCGGCCAGACGCGCTCGATGATCTCCACCGCCGGATCGTGCCCGTACGAGTGGATGCCGAGGAGCCGCCCGCCCTTGCCGAGCGCGCGCACGAGCGGGCCAATGACCTTCTCCGCCTTGAACTCGAGGGGCGCGCGAAGCCGGTAGGGCTGCGAAGCGATGACCATGTCGTAGTCGGCGCGGCCCCCGCCGCGGCGAGGGATCACGCTGTCGAGCAGGAACCGGTAGTCCTCCCGGTAGATGACGAGCACCGTCGGGTGGTCGTACACCGGATTGCCGGTACGCGGGCTGTGCCGCGCCTGCCAGTTCTTCGCGAGGAAGGGATCGAGCGCCGCGATCTGCTCGCCGAACTCGTGCGCGGTGGTGCCGGTGAGAGCCACCTCCTCCCACACCATGGAGGTCGCCGCGGCGACAGCCCGCGGCGTGAGCCACGGCGCCTCGGTGTAGTACATGTTCGTCACGACGAGGACCGTGGCCGGGTGCTCGAAGAAGCGGTCGGCCATCTTGCGCAGCGAGAGGCGCACGTCCTCCAGGCTGATTTCCTTGCCGACGATGTAGAAAGGCAGGTTGGTGAAGCGCCGGTGCATCTCGCGCATCACGCTCTCGAGCACCGTGCCGTCGCCCATGCCCGCGTCGAACAGGCGCAGCGCCGGCGGCCGCGGATGGAGGTGGCCGAGCTCGAGCCCGACGCGCCGCGCCACGACCTCCTTCTCGCTGCAGGTGTTCACGAAGAGCAGGTACTTCTGGCGGTTGTCGAAGAACCGGAAGTTCTTGTCGCGGGAGGACTGCGCCGGCGGCGCCGGCGGGACGGCCTGCGCCGCGCCCGCGGAGATGAGCGGGAGAAGCTCAGGCGGCGCTTCACCCGCGCCGGCGAGGCCGTGGCGCTCGATGAAGGCGTTGACCCGCTGCAGCGTTTCGGGGGTGACCCGCGCCCCATCGCGCAGGCGCGAGACGAACTTCCCGTCGTTGACCGCGCGGCGCCCGAACGTGGACTCCGCCATGCCCGTACGCTGGCAGAACTCCGAGATGCTCCCCAGCAGCGTGCCGCCGAATGTCTGCAGCTCCATTACGCCTCCGAACCCGCACCCATGGTGCGCTTTGGACAGGTGGGAAGGCAACCACAGTTCTGCTTGGAATGGAAGTGGGAGGAATCCCACTTCCAGAACTACAGGCTAAAGACGAGCAGTTCGCCTGCAAGGCATTGCTAAACCGACTGGCGAGCGATGCGCAGTCGGGTTTCGCGCATGTCGTCGCCCCGCAGCTCCCGCAAGGCGTACCGGGCGAACTCGTCGGCCACCTCCTTGCGCCAGTAGAGGTCCATGTCGGTGTTGTCCATGGGCTTGGCACGATTGGCGACGAGCGCCGCCGCCTGCTCGATCACCTCGTCGCTCAGCGGCTTTCCCTTGAGGAACTCGCCCGCCCTCTCGACGAGGAACGGTCGCGACGCGACTGCGCCGAGCGCTACCCTCGCCTCGGCCACGACATCGCCCGCCATCTGCACGGCCACGGCTACGCCGAGGACGGGAAAGTCGAACGACCCCCGCCGGCGCAGCTTCCAGTAGGTGCTCTTCCAGCCGCCGGGCACGCGCACCTCGGTCAGGATCTCGTCGGGCCTGCGCGAGAGGTAGTTGATGCCGTCGTTCTTGTACAGGTCTTCCAGATTCACGGTCCGCTCGCCCGCGGACGAGACGAGCCTTGCGGCCGCGTTGAGCGCAATCAATGCCGGCGCCGTGTCGGTCGAGGACACGGCGACGCAGCGCTTGCTCGCCGTGGCCACCCAGCACGTCTTGCCGTCCTTCTTCAGGCAGAAGTCGATGGCCTTGCGCCACTCGTAGGTCTGGTTGTAGTAGGTGCAGCGCGTGTCGAGGCAGAGGTTGCCGCCGAGCGTCCCCATGTTGCGAATCTGGGGCGTAGCCACCTGCGCCGCCGCCTGGCGGAGGGCGGTCGGGCTCTTGGGGTTTTCCACGACCTGCTTCAGCGTAAGCGCCGCTCCGTAGGCTGCGCCTGCGCCGTTCGCGAACGCCCGGAGCTCCGGTATCGAGCGAAGCGACACGAGCACCTGCGGCGCCTGGTGGCGCCGCTTCATGTTGGGCAGGAGATCGGTGCCGCCGGCGACCAGCATCGCCGCCGGCCCCTCGCCTGCCAGGATCTTCGCCGCCTCCGCGACCGTGCGCGGGGCGCGGTAGTCAAACCACGGCAGCCGCAGCATCGCGCTTGGTCTCCTTTCCGTCGCCGTTTTCCCAGGGCGGTAGCACGAACGTGGGCTCGGGGTATGGAACGGCCGGGAAGCTTCCGGGCCCCACGCGCGCAAGTTTCCCTTCCTTCTGGAGATGCAGGGCCTGCAGCACCTTGTCCGGCGTGATGGGGACCTCGTCGATCCGCACGCCCACGGCGTCGAAGATCGCATTAGCCACCGCAGGCATGACCGGCAGGAGCGGACCCTGCCCCACTTCCTTGGCGCCGTACGGGCAGTTGGGGTCCGGATCCTCGATGAGCGCCACTTCCACCTCCGGCATGTCGAGCGAGGTGAGGCTCTTGTAGTCCAGCATGGAGGGCGAGCGATGCACGAGCGCGCCGGAGAGCTTCTCGGGCAGCCGGCGGAACGCCTGCGCCTCCATCAGCGCCTCGCCGAGCCCCATGTAGACGCCGCCGATCACCTGCCCGCGGGCGAGCACCGGGTTGAGCGCGCGGCCGATGTCGTGGGCGATCCAGATCTTCGGCACGTGGACCCAGCCCGTGCGCTCGTCCACCTCCGTCTCGACGACGCAGGCGGTGAAGCTGTACGCGGGCGAAGGTCCGACGCCTGCCCCTTTGTACCTACCCGGCGGCTTGGGCGGCGCGTAGGAGCCGACCGCCGAAAGCGTGCCGAGGTGAGCCTCGGCCGCCTGCACCGCCTCGACGAACGTCATGCCCGGGCCGGGCGTGTCGGCCGCGAAGACACGACCCTGGGAGAAGACGACGCGATCGGGGATCGTGCCGAGGGTTTCCGAGACGACCGCGGCGATGCTGGCGCGCAGGCGCTCGGCCGCCTGGAGGGCGGCATTGCCCATCATGATCGTGACGCGGCTGGAATAGGATCCGAGATCCACCGGCGTGATGCCCGTGTCGCCGGTCACGCAGCGCACGACCGACGTATCCACGCCGAGCGCCTCGGCTACAAGCGCGGCGAGCACGTCGTCGGAGCCCTGGCCGATCTCGGTGGCGCCGCAGTAGACGATCACGGCGCCCGATCGGTCGAGCAGGATCTGCACCCCCGAATGCGGCATCTTGTTCCAGTAGATGGCGACGCCCGCGCCGCACATGTAGGTGCTGCAGGCGAGGCCGACGCCACGGCCGCGCGGGAGCTTGCGGTGCTTGTCCTTCCAGCCGGAGAGCTCGACCACCTTGCGGATGCACTCCTCGAGCCCGGTGGAACCCACGCGCAGCCAGCTGGCCGTGAGCGAGTTCGCCTTGACGAGGTTGCGCAGCCGCAGCTCGGCCGGATCCATCGCGAGCTTCTCGGCGATCTTGTCGAGCTGCACTTCCTGGCCGAAGCGCGGCTGCGGAGTGCCGTGCCCGCGCTTGGGGCCGCAAGCGGGCTTGTTGGTGAAGACGCGGCACGCTTCGAACTTGAAGCGCGGATACTGGTAGGTGACCGGCGTAAGCACGCCGGTATAGAACGTGCTCGCCGGCCCGTGGGAGCCGTAGCCGCCGCCGTCGAGCAGCGTCTGAAGGTGCATGCCCGTCAGCTTGCCGTCCTTCGTGACGCCCGTGCGCATGCGCATCAGCACCGGGTGTCGACCGCGGTGGACGTAGAACACCTCCTCGCGGCTGAGGCCGATCTTGACCGGCCGGCCGAGCACGAGCGCCGCCTTGCACACCACGAACTCGTGGCCGCCGGGGTCGCACTTGCCGCCGAAGCCGCCGCCGTTCGGCGTGGCGACCACGCGGATCTTCGCCTCCGGCATCTGCAGCACGCGCGCGAGCTGGCGGTGCAGGTAATGGGGGTTCTGCGTGCTGGAGGAAATCTGCAGCTTGCCTTCGCCGTCGATGAACGCGAGGGAAGCCTGCTGCTCCATCGGCAGGTGGGTGTTGCCTTCGTAGAAGAAGACGTCGTCGAAAACGAGATCGGCGCGCTTGAGCGCTTCGTCGACGTCGCCGAACTCGTAGGACTGGTTGCGGTGGATGTTGCCCTGCTCGCCGTAGTCGTGGATGCGCGGCTCGGGGTTCGCGAGCCCGTCCACCGCATCGCAGATGGGCCTGAGGACCCGATAGGTCACCTCGATCAGGCCGAGCGCTTCGCTCGCCGTCTGCTCGTCCTTCGCGATCACGGCCGCCACCGGGTCGCCGACGTACCTTACGCGCTCGCGCGCGAGCGGATATTCGTCCACCGACACGGGCATGATGCCGAAGGGCACCGGGAAGTCCTGGCCGGTGAGCACGAGATGGACCCCCGGGTAGCGCTTCGCCTTCTCGACGCCGATGTGCTCGATGACGGCATGCGGGTGCGGCGAGCGAAGAAGCTTGGCGTGCACCATGCGCGGCATGGCGAGGTCGTCCGCGAAGCGCAGGTGCCCCGTCACCTTGGCGCGGCCGTCGACCCGCCGCCGCGCCTTTCCGACTACGTCGAACCGGCCTTTCTTCATTGCACCTCCTCCCGCATCCTGCCCGCCGCGTCCTCGATGGCCTCGACGATCTGGTGGTAGCCGGTGCAACGGCACAGGTTCCCGGAAGTCGCTGCCCGGATCTCGTCCCGGGTCGGGCTCGGATTCTTCTCGAGCAGCGCCTTGGCCGCCATGATGACGCCCGGCGTGCAATAGCCGCATTGGGAGCCGCCGCAGTCGGCAAACGCCGCCTGCAGCGGGTGCAGCTCCGGGCCCCGCGCGAGGCCCTCGATGGTCTGCACCGCGCGGCCCTCGCACTCGCGGGCGAGCACCAGGCACGAGAGCACCGGCTCGCCGTCGAGGAGCACCGTGCAGGCGCCGCATTCGCCCAGCTCGCAGCCGTGCTTCGTGCCGGTCAGCCCGAGATCCTCGCGCAGCACCTCGAGCAGCGTCTTGTAGGGGGCGAAGAGCGTCTCGTGGGCCTCGCCGTTCACGTCGAGCCGCATGCGCAGGCTGGGCTGCATTGTTTGGTCTCCAAACAAATTTTCCGGCCTTACTATATTCCAAAGCCGCAGGTGCGCAAAGGGCCATTCCCGAGGAGAATGTCGCCTTGACGTACAGCAACTTCAGGAGGCCATCCCCATGACGCTACGCATCGGCGACACCGCCCCGAACTTCCAGGCCCAGACGACACAGGGACCGATCGACTTCCACCAGTGGATCGGCGACAGCTATGCCGTCCTCTTCTCGCATCCCAAGGATTTCACGCCGGTCTGCACCACGGAGCTCGGCACCATGGCGAGGATCAAGCCGGAATTCGACAAGCGCAACACGAAGATCATCGGCCTCAGCGTCGACCCGGTCGACGACCACCAGCGCTGGTCTAAGGACATCGAGGAGACCCAGGGCGCCGCGCCCAACTACCCCATCATTGGCGACCCGGAGCTCAAGATCTCGAAGCTGTACGACATGCTGCCGGCGACGGCGGGAGACTCGGCCCAGGGCCGTACGGCGGCCGACAACCAGACCGTACGCACCGTCTTCCTCATCGGTCCCGACAAGAAGATCAAGTGCATCCTGTACTACCCGATGACCACCGGTCGCAATTTCGACGAGATCCTGCGCGTGCTCGACTCGGTGCAGCTCACGTCGAAGTACAAGGTCGCGACGCCTGCAAACTGGAAGCCCGGCGAGGACGTGATCATCTCGGGCTCGGTGAGCGACGACGAGGCGAAGAAGCAGTATCCGCAGGGCTGGAAGGCACCCAAGCCGTACCTGCGGATCGTCCCGCAGCCGAAATAACTCGTCACAATTGGTTACTCCGGAGCCGGCGCTCCGGAGTACCCTGTCCGGGTCATGAAGAACAAGGCTCGGATGAGGAAGAAGGCGCTGGGCCTCAGCCTGGCGGCTCTGGCCCTCGGCATGCTCGCGAGCGAGCCGGTGCTCGCCGGCGGGCGTCATCACCACCATCACAGGCACGGGCGCCTCAGCATCGGCCTGCACTTCGGCGCCCCGTTGTACTGGAGCCCTTGGGGCGGCTATACGTACTTCTACTCGCCTCCCCCCGCGGTCTACTACGCCCCCGTCGTGGTTCCCTCGCGGCCGCCCGTGTACATCGAGCGCGACGACGCGGCGCCAGCGAGCGACACAGGTGGCTGGTGGTACTACTGCGAGGCCACGCGAGGCTACTACCCGTACGTCAAGGAATGCCCGCAGGGCTGGCGGAAAGTTCCTCCCGCGCCCCAATGAAGAAGGCTTTCCTTCTGCTTGCCCTGACGGGGCTTGCTGCGTGCGCCTCCACGCCGAGCGGCCCGGGGGTCCTGGTACTGCCCGGAAGCGGCAAGAGCTTCGATCACTTCCGGTTCGACGACCATGAGTGCCGCCAGTACGCGTCCTCGCAGGTAGGCGACAGGACGCCCGACCAGGCGGCCGCCGATGCTGGCGCCAGGAGCGCCGTCGCCGGCGCCGTGATCGGCGGGCTGGCCGGTGCGGCGCTCGGCGGCAGTCGCGGCGCGGCGGCGGGCGCGGGGCTCGGCGGCGCGGGCGGAGCGCTCGCCGGAACCGGCGCCGCGGGGTATTCCAGCCGGAACTTGCAGCAACGCTACGACTACTCCTACCAGCAGTGCATGTACGCCAAGGGCCACAAGATCCCGATGGCCCAGGGCTACCAGCGGCCGCGACACCGTCCCGCGATGGTTCCCCCGCCGCCTCCGCCCGGCGCGCCACCACCGCCGCCGCCGGGCTGAGCTTCCATTCCGGAGATAATCCGGGGCATGCAGGAACTCAAGAGCTACCTCGCCGGCCGCTGGGTCGGCGGCACCGGATCCGGCCAGACCCTTCTCAATCCCGCGACCGAAGAGCCGCTCGCCCGCGCGAGCAGCGAAGGTCTCGATCTGCGCGCGGCGCTCGATTACGCGCGAAGCACCGGCGGACCGGCGCTCCGCGCCCTCGGATTCGCCGAGCGGGGCCAGCTCCTCAAGGCGATGGCCGACGCCATGCAGGCCCACCGCGACGAGCTTCTTTCGCTCGCCATCGCGAACGGCGGCAATACCCGCTCGGACGCCAAGTTCGATGTCGACGGCGCCATCGGCACCCTTCTCGCCTATGCGGAAACCGCCGCTGCGCTCGGCAACGCACGCTTCCTCGTCGACGGGGAAGGCATCCAGCTCGGCCGCTCCGCCCGCTTCCACGGCCAGCACATCGCGGTGCCGCGCCGGGGTGTCGCAGTGCACGTGAACGCCTTCAATTTCCCGGCCTGGGGCTTCGCCGAGAAGGCGGCCGTCGCCCTCCTCGCCGGCATGCCCGTCCTTACCAAGCCGGCGACCAGCTCGGCCATGGTGGCCCATCGCGTCGTGCAGATTTTGGTCGAGGGGAAAGTGCTACCCGAGGGAGCGCTCTCGCTCCTCGTCGGGTCGCCGGGGGACCTGCTCGAGCACCTCGGTTCCCAGGACGTGCTCGCCTTTACCGGCTCGGGCGATACGGGCGCACGCATCCGGGCGCTGCCCAACATCATCCGTCACTCGGTGCGCGTGAACGTCGAGGCCGACAGCCTCAACGCGGCGCTGCTCGGGCCCGACGTCGCGCCGCGCAGCGACATGTACGAGCTGTTCCTGAAGGACGTCGTGCGGGACATGACGCAGAAGGCGGGCCAGAAGTGCACGGCCATCCGGCGCATCCTCGTGCCCCAGGCGCTTCTCGCCGAGGTGGAGGCGGACCTCGCGGAGCTCCTTGGCCGGTTGAAGATCGGCGATCCGGCGGACGAGGAAGTGCGCATGGGGCCTCTCGCCAATGCGAGCCAGCTGCAGGATGCGATCGCCGGCGTCGCCCGCCTCGCGTCGCAGGGCAAGCTCGTGATCGGCACGGGAGCGCGCCATGGCACCAGGGGCTTTTTTCTCGCCCCGACGCTCTTGCGGGCCGGCCCGGATGCGACGGCCGTGCACGAGCACGAGGTGTTCGGCCCCGTGGCGACCGTAATCGCCTGCGACGGCAATGCGGCCGAGATCGTCACGCGCGGGAACGGCGGCCTCGTGAGCTCGGTGTACTCGGAAGACCAGGCGTTCATCGAGGCCGTCGTGGCCGAGCTCGCGCCCTATCACGGCCGTCTCTTCCTCGGCCACCCGAAGATCGAGCTCTCGCCAGGCCCCGGCACCGTGCTCCCGCAACTTGTCCACGGCGGCCCGGGCCGCGCAGGAGGCGGCGAGGAGCTCGGCGGGCCTCGTGGCCTCGCCTTCTACCTGCAGCGCGTGGCCCTCGAGGGCTCCCGTCCGGTCATCCAGAAGCTGATCGGCAAGTAGCCAACGGCCGAGCGCTACACGGCGACGAGCCTCGGCAGGATCGCGCTGATCGGCTCGTTGAAGACCGCATCGGCGATCGCGTCGAAAGGCGTCTCCTGGGCGTTGACGATGACGATCTTCGCCCCTGCGCGGTACGCGATCTCGACGGCGCCCGCGATCGGATAGACCTGCAGGCTCGAGCCGACCGCAAGGAAGAGGTCGGCTTCGGCGGAAACGAGCATGGCGCGGTCGATCACCTCGGGCACGAGCTGCTGGCCGAACGAGATCGTGTCGCTCTTCAGGATGCCGCCGCAGTCGTGGCAGCGCGGATCTTCCTCGCCGGCGCGCACGCGCTCGAGCACCGTCTCCATGGGCCCGCGCATGCCGCAGTCCCAGCACATGAAGCGCCGCAGCGTGCCGTGCACCTCGATGACCCGCTCGGGCGAGTTGCCGGCGATCTGGTGGAGCTCATCGATGTTCTGCGTGATGAGCGCGTGCAGCTTGTTTCGCCGCTCGAGCTGCACGAGGGCCTCATGGCCGCGATTCGGCCGCGCCCGCCAGGCGGGGCTGGAAAGGCGGTTGCGCCACGACGCCTTGCGGACCTCGGGATCCGAAAGGTAGTGGTGGATATTCGACATCTTCTCGGCGTGCGGATCGCGGGTCCACACACCCTGGGGTCCCCGGAAGTCCGGGATGCCGGAATCCGTGGAAATACCCGCGCCGGTCAGCACGACGACGCGCTGAGCGCCGTCGATCCAGCCGCGGACCGCCTCGATCAAGGGATCTGGATCTTGCCGCCGCCGCCGAGCCCGCCGCCTCCGAGGCCCCCGCCGCCCACCCCGGGCACCGGACCTTGCGGGACGACGATGGACGAGGCCGCCTGCCGGCGCAGCTCTTGCAGTTCCTTGACGGTGCGCTCGATCGCTTCCTTGGCGAGCGTGCCGAACTTCTCGGCCGCTTCCTCGAGCGACGCCGCCGGGATCTCGAATCCGATCGGCAGCGCCCCCGCCGGGGTCAGCACCTGCGTCTCCCCCACATAGAGCACCGGCCGCGCCTCGTCGCGCTGGCCGTCCTTGACGACCGGCGTCATGCGGCGGATCGTGCCCACGCGCCGGTCGGTAAAAATTTCCTCCAGGTACAGCGATGCCGGGTCGATCTTGAGCTCGGCATTGGGGTCGGGTCGGGTCGCCATGGTCACGCTCGCAGTTTGAATCGCTGGATTTTACCGGTTGCGGTTTTCGGCAGCTCGTTCAGGAACTCGATCCACCGCGGATACTTGTACGGCGCAAGCTTCTCCTTCACGTGCCGCTGGAGCGCCGCCTTCAGCTCATCTGAGGGCGCATGCCCGGGCTTCAAGACGACGAAGGCCTGCGGCTTCACGAGCTTCTGCTCGTCCTCCTTGCCCACCACGGCCGCCTCCAGCACGGCGTCGTGCGACACGAGGGCCGCCTCCACCTCCGCCGGCGACACCCAGATACCCGAGACCTTCAGCATGTCGTCGGACCGGCCGCCGTAGGTGTAGAAGCCGTCGGCGTCCACGCTGTACTTGTCGCCGCTCTTCGTCCAGCGGCCCGTGAAGGTGCTGCGGCTCTTCTCCCGGTTGTTCCAGTAGTACGCGGCCGCCGTGGGCCCGGAGATTTCCAGCTCGCCGAGCTCACCCGGCTTCACCGGCTGGCCGTGCTCGTCCACCAGGCGCAGCTCGTAGCCGGGCACCGGCTTGCCGGTCGTGCCGTAGCGCAGGTCGTTCGGCCGGTTCGAGAGGAAGATATGAAGCATCTCGGTGGAGCCGATGCCGTCCAGGATCTCGACCCCCGTGCGCTCCTTGAACGTCTTCGCGATCTGCGGCGGCAGCGCCTCGCCGGCCGACACGCATTGCCGAATCGCGAGGGCCGATTTCTCGGGAAACTCCGGCGAAGCAAGCATGCCGGCATAGAGCGTAGGCACGCCGAAGAAGAGCGTCGGCTTGTGCCTGGTGAGCCGCGCGAACACCGACGCGGGCGTGGGCCGCTCGGCCATCAGCACGGTCGTCGCTCCGGCATAGAGAGGAAAGCTCAGCGCGTTGCCGAGGCCATAAGCGAAGAAGAGCTTCGCCGCCGAGAAGACGACGTCGGAGTCGCTCATGCCGAGCACCTGCTTCGCATAGAGCTCCGCGGTAAGCGCCATGCTCGAATGCACGTGCACGGTGCCCTTGGGCATGCCGGTCGAGCCGGAGGAATAGAGCCAGAAGCAGGCGTCGTCGCGCGTGGTGGGAGCCGCCTGCAGTTCACCTTTCCCCTTCTTCAAGACCTCTGAAAAGGCCGTGTGGCCGTGGGCGTCCTTTCCCGAAACAATGACGTGCTTGAGGAACGGCAGCTTGCCAAGGAGCGGCGCGAACTGCGGCAGCAGCTGCTCCGAGACAAGCAGCGCCTTCGCGCGGCTGTCGGAGAGCATGAATTCGTAGTCCTTCGTCGTGAGCAGCGTGTTCACGGCGATCGGGATGATTCCGGCGCGGATGGCGCCGAGGAAGGCGACCGGCCAGTCGATGGAGTCCACCATCGCCATGAGGACGCGATGCTCCATCTCGAGACCCAGCGACTGAAGGCCGCTGCCGAACCGGTTGATGCGCTCGGCAAGGTCGGCATACGTGTACTGCCCGGCGTCGTCGATGTACGCGAGCTTGCCGCCGCGGCCGGCGGCGAGATTGCGCTCGATGAGATCTGCTGCTGCGTTGTAGTCGCGTGGAATGTCCATGGTCTCCCTCCAAGCCGGCGACTATAGCGCCGAACAGAGCAGATCCGCGAGTCGTTCGACGCGCCCGTCGACGCGCGCCATGGCGTCGACGCGCCGCGCCGGAAAGCGGCAGCGTACTTGCCCCGCGTCAACAGTGAGGGAACCGATGTGGATCGGCAGTGGCGCTTTGCCGGCCGTAGTCGACTCCAGCGTCCAGGTATTACGGCCTTCGGCGTCGGCCTCCAGGCTGATCGCGGGCCGCGCGAGATGCACCTCGGGAAGAACGACGCGGCCCTCCAGCAGCGGGAGCAGGCTCACGGACGCCTCGACGGCGTCGGCCACGAGCAGATGCCCGTCCGTCGCCCAGGCAGGATTGGAGATGCGCACGCGCTCGGCGCGAAAGCGCGGGTGAACCCAGCTCCAGACGGGCCGCAGGCTCCCTTCGATGACGAGCTCGCGTCCGGTCGCCTCCTTCACCCGGCGGGCGAGCGGATCCTTCAGAACGTCGAGCCCGAAGAGGACGAAAAGCGCGGCCGCCAGGACGACGGCAGCGACAAACCCCAGCGTCCACCGCAGCGCGCGCATCTACCGCCGGCTCACGCGCGCAGGCAGCAGACGCAGGCGCGCGCTAGGCAGGCATGCGCTCCTTGACCTTGGCGAGCCAGTCCTGGCACCACTCCAGCGCCGTCTCCTCCGGCAGGATGCCGCTGGAGGCGTCGTGCTGGTGCCGCTCGCCGATGCGCTCGGCGCCGAGCTCCGTCAGCAGCTCGTCGAAGCGCTTGCCGCCGAAGTTGAAGGTTTCCGCGTACGTGCGGTCGCCCAGCCCGAACACGCCATAGCGCACGCCGGAGAGGTCCGGGCGCTTCGCCTTCAGGTCCTCGTAGAACGCGCGGGCGTTGTCGGGCACGTCGCCCTGCCCGTAAGTGGAGGTGCAGACGAGGAACGTGCCGCCCCGCTCGAAGACGGAGGCGTCGAGCTTGTCCATGAGGAGCGTCTCGACTTCGGTGTCGCCGTCGTCGAGCGCGAGCTCCATCTCCTGTGCGCAGAGCTGGGCGGTGCCGGTCATGGTGCCGACGAGGATGGTGATCTTGGTCGCCATGTTGACATCCACTATATTGCAACTCTACAATCTACGTCAAGCAGTATATTGCATTCTCCGAACTGGCCGACTGGCTTATGACCCGTGCCCTCGACGCTGTCCTCACCTCCTGCGCCTAGCGGCCTCGACCGGCACGCCGCGGCACGATCCGTGAACGCACCGCTCACCGTCGAGCAGCAGGAAAGCACCTACCTCGCCCGCCTCGGCGAGCGCGTGCGCGCGTGGCGTACCGACCAGGGCATGACGCGCCGCGCCCTCGCCGAAGCCTCGGGCGTCTCCGAGCGCTATCTCGCGCAGCTCGAGTCGGGCCAGGGCAACATGTCGGTGCTCCTGCTTCGCAGGGTGGCGCGGGCGATGGGCGTGCCCGTGGAGCGCCTGGTCCAGGAAGACGAGCAGCCGCCGCGCGCCGCGCGCATCGCGCTCATCGGCCTGCGCGGCGCCGGCAAGTCGACGCTCGGCAAGAAGCTCGCCGAATCGATCGGCGCGCCGTTCGTGGAGCTCGACCGCGAGGTCGAGAAGGAAGCCGGCGCGCGCCTGGGCGAAGTGTTCGCCATGTACGGCCAGGAGACGTACCGCCGCTTCGAGCGCCGCGCCCTCGAGCGCGTACTGAGCTCCCATCCGCGCGCCGTGATCGCGGTGGGCGGCAGCCTCGTCACCGACGCCGCCACCTACAAGCTGCTCCTCGACCGGTGCCTGTGCATCTGGCTCAAGACCACTCCGGAAGAGCACATGTCGCGCGTCATCGCGCAGGGCGACATGCGTCCTTTCAAGGGGCGCTCCGCGGCGCTCGACGAGATCCGCAAGCTGCTCGCCGACCGCGAGCGGCTCTACGGCCGCGCCGACGCGGCCATCGACACCTCCGGCAAGCCGGTCCGCCAAAGTCTCGCCGAAATCAGAAGGCTCATCGCATGAACGCCATCGAATCCCCCGTCGCATCCACGCCGGTCAGCTACGAGACCTCTCCCGAGCGCTACAACCACTGGACGCTCGGCTTCGACGGCCCCGTCGCAACGCTCACGCTCGACGTGGCCGAGGACAAGGGGCTCGTGCCCGGCTACAAGCTCAAGCTGAACAGCTACGACCTCGGCGTCGACATCGAGCTCCACGACGCGCTGAACCGCATCCGCTTCGAGCATCCGGAAGTGAAGACCGTGGTGATCACGAGCGGCAAGAGCCGCATGTTCTGCTCCGGGGCCAACATCTACATGCTCGGCACCTCGAGCCACGCCTGGAAGGTGAACTTCTGCAAGTTCACGAACGAGACGAGGAACGGCCTGGAGGACTCGAGCGCGCACTCCGGCCTCAAGTTCCTCGCCGCCCTGAACGGCACGACGGCCGGCGGCGGCTACGAGCTCGCCCTCGCCTGCGACGAGATCGCCATGATCGACGACCGCTCCTCGACCGTCAGCCTCCCGGAAGTGCCGCTCCTCGGCGTGCTGCCCGGCACGGGCGGCCTCACCCGCCTCATCGACAAGCGCCGGGTGCGCCGCGACCTTGCCGACGTCTTCTGCACCACGGCGGAGGGCGTGCGCGCCGACCGCGCGAAGCAGTGGGGATTGGTGGACCACATCGCGAGGCCGCAGCAGTTCGCCGACATGGTCAAGGCGCGCGCGCTCGAGCTGGCGAAGCTCTCCGACCGCCCCGCCGGCGAAGGCGTGACGCTCACGCCGCCCGGCGAAAGC
>CAYWSG010000036.1:0-28631 GCA_964461055.1 uncultured Enterobacteriaceae bacterium
CGTCGATGTACTCGTTGATGATGTTCGACTCGTAGAGGATCAGGTCGCGCTCGACGAGGACCGGCAGGCGGTTGTACGGGTTCATCACCGCGATGTCCTCGGGCTTGTTGAAGAGGTCCACGTCGATGACCTGGAAGTCCATGCCCTTCTCGTAGAGCACGAAGCGGCAGCGATGGCTGAAGGGGCAGGTGGTGCCCGAATAGAGTTGCATCATGGTCTGAGGTCCGCCTGGGGAGATCCGTCGAAGATCGGAGGGAGGTGCGGCGGCCGCCCGCCAAGGCGCGGGCGGCCTGCTGGAAGAGCGAGGGCTACTTTTTCACGTCCTTCCAGAACTCGCGCTTGAGGAGCCACGCGAAGACGAACACGATGGCCAGCACGAAGAGCACGACGATCCCGATGCGCTCGCGCTTGACCGCGGAAGGCTCGCCCACGTAGACGAGGAAGTTGACGAGGTCGCGCACCGCCGCGTCGTACGCCACGGGCTGGAGGCTGCCCGGCGCGAGCTCGGTCCACTTGTAGTCGACGCGCTCGTGCCCCGCGAGGTCCTTGGTGTGCACCGCCTCCACCGCCTTCACGCCGTCGAGCTGCCACAGCACGTGCGGCATGCCGACGTTCGGGAAGACGAGGTTGTTCCAGCCGGTGGCCGTCTTGGGATCCCGGTAGAAGGTGCGCATGTAGGTGTAGAGCCAGTCGGCCCCGCGCGAGCGCGCGATGAGCGAGAGGTCCGGGGGCGCGACGCCGAACCAGGCCTTGGCCGCCTTCTGGGGCAGGGTCGTCCTCATGGTCTCGCCCACCTTCTCGGCGGTGAACATGAGGTTGTCCTCGATCTGGTCCTCGGTGAGGCCGAGATCGGTGAGCCGGTTGTAGCGCATGTACTGCGCGCCGTGGCAGCCGAGGCAGTAGTTGACGAAGAGCTTCGCCCCGTTCTGCAGGCTGATCACGTCCGTCGGATCGTGCTGTGAGCGGTCGAGCCGATACCCGGCCTCGGCGGCAGCGCCGTTGAAGGAAATTCCCATCAAGGGAACGAAAAGGATGATGAGGAGGAAAGCTCTCATGTCGTCACCCGCTCGGGAACCGGCTTCACCTTGTCGATCCGGGTGTACCAGGGCATCAGGAAGAAGAAGAGGAAGTAGATGATGGTGCACAGGCGCGCGACCCACGTGGCGATGTCCTTCGTGTCGAGGAAGAACGCGTCGAAGCCGAACTGGCCCCAGACGGTGGTCGGCTTCACGCCGAGGTAGCCGAGGAGCAGGAACGTGACCACGAAGATGGCGAGCGCCCACTTGAAGTACGGCCCGCGGTAGCGGACCGACTTCACCGGCGCGCGGTCGAGCCAGGGCAGGAAGAAGAGGATGATCACCGCCACGCCCATGGCGAGCACGCCCGGGAACTGCGAGTTGAAGAGCGGCGGCACGGCGCGCAGGATCGAGTAGTACGGCGTGAAGTACCACACCGGCGCGATGTGCTCCGGCGTCTTCAGGGGATCGGCCGGGATGAAGTTGTTGTACTCGAGGAAGTACCCGCCCATCTCCGGGGCGAAGAACATGACGATGGCGAAGATGGCGAGGAACACCACCGCGCCCATCAGGTCCTTCACCGTGTAGTACGGGTGGAACGGGATGCCGTCGAGCGGCTTGCCGTCCGGGCCCTTCACCTTCTTGATGTCGACGCCGTCGGGGTTGCTCGAGCCCACGTCGTGGAGCGCGAGCAGGTGCGCGACCACCAGGCCGAGCAGCACGAGCGGCAGCGCGATCACGTGCAGGGCGAAGAAGCGGTTGAGCGTCGCGTCGGAGACGATGTAGTCGCCGCGGATCCAGAGCGCGAGGTCGGGGCCGATGAAGGGCACCGTGCCGAAGAGGTTCACGATGACCTGCGCGCCCCAGTAGGACATCTGGCCCCAGGGGAGCAGGTAGCCGAAGAAGGCCTCGCCCATGAGCGTGAGGTAGATCAGCACGCCGAAGATCCAGACGAGCTCGCGCGGCGCCTTGTGCGAGCCGTACATGATCCCGCGGAACATGTGCAGGTACACGACGATGAAGAAGGCCGAGGCGCCGGTGGAGTGGATGTAGCGGATGATCCAGCCGCCGGCGACGTCGCGCATGATGTACTCGACCGAGCCGAACGCGAGGCTGGCGTCGGGCTTGTAGTTCATCGTGAGGAAGATCCCGGAGACGATCTGGATCACCAGCACGAGGAGCGCGAGCGAGCCGAAGTAGTACCAGAAGTTGAAGTTCTTCGGCGCGTAGTACTGCGAGGCGTGGATGCGCCACTGCTCGGCGAGCGTGGGCATCCGCGAGTCGA
This sequence comes from uncultured Enterobacteriaceae bacterium, assembly GCA_964461055.1. Classification (GTDB taxonomy): domain Bacteria; phylum Pseudomonadota; class Gammaproteobacteria; order Burkholderiales; family SG8-39; genus SCGC-AG-212-J23. The sequence goes on from CAYWSG010000036.1 coordinate 2,302, forward strand.
TCCACGCCCAGAGCGAGCCCAGGCGCGAGTTGGCAGTGGTGGCGGTCGGGTTGGCCATCGCCTCAGGCTCCCTTCTTCTCTTCGCCGATGACCAGCGCCACCTCGGAGGTGAAGCTGTAGGGCGGAACGACCAGGTTGGTGGGCGCCGGCGCGCCCTTGAACACGCGCCCGGCGTAGTCGAACTTGGAGCCGTGGCAGGGGCAGTAGAAGCCGCCCGGCCAGTCGGCGCCCATTTCGGCCTTCGCGTCGGCGGTCTTCAGCTGCGGCGAGCAGCCGAGGTGCGTGCAGACGCCTTCCATGATCATGAACTCGGGCTTGGCCGAGCGGTACTCGTTCTTCGCATAGTCCGGCTGCGTGGAGGCCTCCGAGTCGGGGTCCTGCAGCTGGTCGGTGACGGTCTTGAGCGAAGCGAGCATCTCGTCGGTGCGCCGGAGCACCCAAACGGGCTTGCCCCGCCACTCGAGCACCCGGAGCTCGCCCGGCTGCATTCCCGCGATCTCGGTCTCGACCGGCGCCCCGGCGGCCTTGGCGCGCTCGGAGGGCCACATGCTTGCGACGAAGGGAACCGCGGCGCCGACGCTCGCCGCGCCCCCGACCACCGAGGTGGCCACGATGAGGTTGCGTCGGGTGTTGCTCATCTTCTTGGGCTCGTTCATGGGGCGGGTCTGGCGGCGATTCGCGGAAAATGGAGGACTTGAACCATGCTCTGTCGTAGCTCCGGGGCGTTTGTCGAGGCGATCGGCGGGTTTTTCTTGTAGCGACCGGGCGGAAAGCGGGCGATTTTACCGAGCGGCCCCCCAAAAGTCCACGAGCCGCGCCGCAAGTGCCTCATCGGTAAAGAGAAAAGATCGGGTGGCGCCGTCCGGCGACGCCCTCCCTATGGTAGATTCCGTCCCCTCGATGCACCGCCTCTGGCTGATCTTCGCGCAGACGGTCACCGTCGCCGTCGCGGCGCTGTTCGTCGTCGCCACGTTTCGTCCGGACTGGCTGCCCCAGCGGGGCGGTCCCGTCCCCGCGCTCGCCCCGCCGGCGCCCTTCAGCGCACCGCCGCCGGCGGCCGAGCCCGTATCGCCGGCCGTGCGCGCCACCTCTTTCCATGCCGCCGTCCAGCGGGCCACGCCCTCGGTCGTCAACATCTTCACGTCCAAGGAAATCCGCGCGCCGAGCCACCCGCTGCTGAACGACCCGCTCTTCCGGCGCTTCTTCGGCGACCAGCTCCCCGACGAGGCGCAGCGTGCCGCGAGCCTCGGCTCCGGCGTCATCGTGAGCCCGAACGGCTACATCATCACCAACCACCACGTGGTGGAGGCAGCCGACGAGATCGAGGTCGCGCTCGCCGACGGCAAGAAGCTCCTCGCCAAAGTCGTGGGCAACGACCCGGAGACCGACCTCGCGGTGCTGCGCGTGGAGGCGGACAACCTGCCGGCGATCACGTTCGGCTCGTCGGACGCGCTGCGGGTGGGCGACGTGGTGCTCGCCATCGGCAACCCCTTCGGCGTCGGCCAGACGGTCACGCAAGGCATCGTCAGCGCGCTCGGGCGCACGGGCCTCGGCATCAACACCTTCGAGAACTTCATCCAGACCGACGCGCCCATCAACCCGGGCAACTCCGGCGGCGCGCTGGTGGACGCGGGCGGCATGCTCGTGGGCATCAACACGGCCATCTTCTCCCGCTCGGGCGGCTCCATGGGCATCGGCTTCGCCATCCCGGTCTCCACCGCGCGCATGGTGCTCGAGCAGATCACCCGCACCGGGTCGGTCACCCGCGGCTGGGTGGGTGTCGAAGTGCAGGAAATCACGCCCGCGGTGGCGGAGTCGTTCCGCCTGGGAAGCACGCGGGGCGCGCTCATCGCCGGGGTGCTGCGAGGAGGCCCGGCCGACAAGGCCGGCGTGAAGCCCGGCGACGTGATCGTGGAGATCGACGGCAAGCCCGTCGCCGACCCGGCGGCGATGCTGAACCTCGTCGCCGCCCTCGCCCCGGGCTCCAAGACCACGGTGAAGCTCAAGCGCCGCGGCCGCGACGTCGAGGCCGAGCTCGTCGTCGGCCGCCGCCCGAAGCCCCAGGCCCGCGCCGAATAGAAAAAAGGGCGCTCAATGCGCCGGATCAGCTGAATCTTCCGGAACGCTTCTTGGCCGGCCGATGAAGCGGGCGAGGAAGAGCCCGAGCTCGTAGAGGATGCACATCGGCACCGCCAGCATGAACTGCGAGAGCACGTCGGGCGGCGTGACGACCGCGGCAATGATGAAGGCGCCGACGATCACGTAGGGCCGCGCCTGGCGGAGCTTGTCGATCGTCAGCATGCCCGTTCGCACGAGCACCATCACCACGATCGGAATCTCGAAGGCGATGCCGAAGGCGAGGAACATCGTGATGACGAAGCTGAAGTAGGCCTCGATGTCCGGCGCGGGGGTGATGGATTTCGGCGCGAAGTCGTTGATGAAGGCGAACACCTTGCCGAAGACGAGGTAGTAGCAGAACGCCACCCCGGTGAGGAAGAGGATCGTGCTGCCGACGACGAGCGGCAGGGCGAGCCGCTTCTCGTGCTCGTAGAGCCCGGGGGCGACGAACGCCCACGCCTGGTAGAGCACGTACGGGAGCGCGATCATGAAGGCGACGAGCGCCGTCACCTTGACCGGCACCATGAACGGCGTGACCACGCCGGTGGCGATCATGGTGGTGCCCTGCGGCAGCGCCGACATGAGCGGCGCGGCGAGGAAGTCGTAGATCGGCCCCGAGCCGGGGTAGAGGAAGAGCACCACGAAGAAGAGGAGCACCGAAGCGACCGCGCGCACGAGCCGCTGGCGCAACTCCACGAGGTGGGAAATGAAGCTTTCCTGGTCGCTCATGCCGGGCTTTTCTTCTCCTCACCGGCGGCATCGGGCGCATCGGCGACCTTGGCCGCCTGCACTCCCTCGTCCGCCCTGGGCGCCTGCGGCGCCTCGTCCTTCGCCTGCGGCGCCCCGTCCTTCACCACCGAGTCGACGGCCTGGTTGAGCTCGGTCTCGGTCTTGCTCATCTCGGACCTTACCGAATTCTCGAAGCTCGTGGCGGTCTCGCGGAAGCTGTCGCGCATCTTGCGCAGCTCGTCGAGCTCGATCTCGCGGTTGATGTCGGCCTTCACGTCGGTGACGTAGCGCTGCAGGCGCCCGGCCAGGTGGCCGAGCGTACGCGCCACCCGCGGCAGCTTCTCGGGCCCGATCACGATCAGGGCCACGAGGCCGATGACCATGAGCTCGGTGAATCCTATGTCGAACATGCTGGCAGGAAAGCCCTACGGAGCCTACAGATGAAAAAGGCGCCCGGAAGGACGCCTCTCGTTGCCCGCCGGCAAGGCGCTCAGGCCTTCGATTCCGTGCGGCTCTTGACTTCGCCCTCCACGGTCTTGTTCGAGACCTGCGCCGCCGGCCGCTGGTCGCCTTCGTCGCCGGGCTTCTCGCCGCCTTCGCGCATGCCTTCCTTGAAGCCGCGGACCGCGCCGCCCAGGTCGGCGCCCATGTTGCGCAGCTTCTTGGTGCCGAAGATCAGCATCACGATGACGAGGACGATCAGCCAGTGCCAGATGCTGAACGAACCCATGGTGGTCTCCTTAAGATCAGCCGCTCGTTACGTTGTGCCGGCGCAGCATCGGCCCGAGAGGCTCGGGCCCGCCCAGCACATGCATGTGGACATGATACACCTCCTGGTGCGCGAGCCGGCCGTTGTTGATGATGGTGCGGAACCCGTCGTTGGCGCCCGCCTCGCGCGCCAGCCGCCCGGCCACCGCCAGCATGCGCCCGAGCGCCGGCTCGTGGGCGGCTTGCGCCTCGTAGAGATTCGCCACGTGCGCCTTCGGGATGACGAGGACGTGCACCGGCGCCTGCGGCCGGATGTCGTTGAAGGCGAGCACGAGCTCGTCCTCGTAGGCCTTCTGCGCCGGAATCTCGCCCTTGACGATCTTGCAGAAAATGCAATTCGGGTCGTGCATGCGCTTCTCCGATGGGGCATTTAGGGACAGACCCCATTTCAATCTTGAAATGGGGTCTGTCCCTAAATTGGGTTACTTTTTGCCGCGCGCGGCCTTTTCGTCGAGGCCCGGGATGCCCTCGCGCCGGTAGAGCTCGGCGAGGACGTCGCCGGGGCCGAGGCCGTGCTTGGCGAGCACGATCAGGCTGTGGAACCAGAGGTCGGCCACCTCGCGCACGAGGTGCAGCCGGTCGGCGCTCTTCGCCGCGAGCACCGTTTCGGTCGCCTCCTCGCCGATCTTCTTCAGGAGCGAATCCTCGGGGCCGGAAAGGAGCATGGCCACGTACGAGCTCTCGGGGCTCGCGCCCTTGCGCTCCTCGATGGTCGTGGCGATGCGCTCCAGCGTCTCGTACAGCCCCGGCTTCAGTTCGTGCTTTCCGTCCATGCCCGCCTCGCTTCGCGTTCAGCCTTTGTAGATTGTGCCCGGGTCCTTGAGGACGGCGTCGGTCTCGACCCACTGCCCGTCCTCCAGCCGGCGGTAGAAGCAGCGCTCGCGGCCGGTGTGGCAGGCGATGCCGCCCACCTGCTCCACCTGCAGGACGAGCGCGTCGGAATCGCAGTCGAGGCGGATCTCGCGCACCTTCTGCACGTGCCCGGACTCCTCGCCCTTGCGCCAGAGCCGCTTGCGCGAGCGCGACCAGTAGACCGCCTCGCCCGTGCGCACCGTTTCGGCCAGCGCCTCGCGGTTCATCCAGGCGAGCATGAGCACCTTGCCGGTCTCGTGATCCTGCGCCACGGCCGCCACAAGAGGGTGTTCGCTCCAGTTCACTCGATCCAGAAAGTCGGCATCGGAAAAGCTCATAGCCTCACCTCGATCCCCTGGCTGCGCATGTGCTCCTTGACCTGGCGCACCGTGAGCTCGCCGAAGTGAAAGACGCTCGCGGCGAGCACCGCGTCGGCGTGGCCCTCGAGCACGCCCTCGGCGAAGTGCTCGGCCGAGCCGACGCCGCCGGAGGCGATGACCGGGATGCCGACCGCGTCGCTCACCGCGCGGGTGAGGCCGAGGTCGAAGCCGTCGCGCGTGCCGTCGCGGTCCATGCTGGTGAGGAGAAGCTCGCCCGCGCCCGCCGCTTCCATGCGCTTCGCCCATTCGACCGCATCGAGGCCGGTGGCCCTGCGCCCGCCGTGGGTGAACACCTCCCAGCCTTCGCCGGCCGCTCGCTTCTTGGCGTCGATGGCGACGACGATGCACTGGCAGCCGACCACGCCCGAGGCCTCCTCCACGAGCGCCGGGTTCTGCACCGCGGCGGTGTTGATGGACACCTTGTCGGCGCCGGCATTCAGGAGGCGCCGCACGTCGGCCACCTTGCGCACGCCGCCGCCCACCGTGAGCGGGATGAAGACGCGCGCGGCGACGGCCTCGATGACGCCGAGCAGGATGTCGCGCTCGTCGGAGCTCGCCGTGATGTCGAGGAAGGCGATCTCGTCGGCCCCCTGCTCGTCGTAGCGCGCGGCGATCTCGACCGGGTCGCCCGCGTCGCGCAGGCCCACGAAATTCACGCCCTTCACCACCCGCCCGGCGGTGACGTCGAGGCAGGGAATGACGCGCTTGGCGAGCGGCACGGGGAAGTCTCTGGCGCCGGGCGCGCTCAGGCGCCCTTTTTCAGCGCCTGGTCGGCCGCGGCCTGCGCCTTCTTCAGGTCGAGCTTGCCTTCGTACAGCGCGCGGCCGGCGATGGTGCCGATGACCCCTTCGGGGACGAGCTTCTCGCAGATCGTCTTCACGTCCTCGAGGCTGTTCAGCCCGCCCGAGGCGATGACCGGCGTCTTGATCGCCTGCGTGAGCTTGAGCGTGGCCTCGATGTTGACGCCGCCCATCATGCCGTCGCGGCCGATGTCGGTGTAGACGAGCGCCTCGACGCCGTAGTCCTCGTATTTCCTTGCCAGGTCGATCACGTCGTGGCCGGTCATCTTGGACCAGCCCTCGACCGCCACCTTGCCGTCCTTCGCGTCGAGCCCGGCGATGATGTGGCCGGGAAAGGCATAGCAGGCGTCGGAAAGGAATCCGGGATTCTTGACCGCCGCCGTGCCGATGACCACCCAGGTGACGCCGGCGTCCATGTAGCTTTCGATGGTGTCGAGGTCGCGGATGCCGCCGCCCAGCTGGATGGGCAGCTCGTCGCCCACCGCCTTGATCATCTCGCGGATGACCTTCTCGTTCTTCGGCCGTCCGGCGACCGCGCCGTTCAAGTCCACTATGTGCAGGCGCTTCGCGCCCTGGTCGCGCCAGTGGCGCGCCATGGCGACGGGGTCCTCGGAGAAGATGGTGGCCGTGCTCATGTCGCCCTGCTTCAGGCGCACGCAGCGGCCGTCCTTCAGGTCGATGGCGGGGATGATCAGCACTTCGAGCCGGAGCGGTGTGAAGAAATGAGCTGAGGGATGAGCCGGTGCACGAGAACGTTGGTCAGGGGCGCCAGCGCACGAAGTTGGAGAGCAGTTGCAGGCCCGCGGACGCGCTCTTTTCCGGATGGAACTGGACGGCGAAAATGTTATCCCGGGCCACGGCACAGGTAAAGGGCGCGCCATAGACGGTGGTGCCGGCGGTAATCGACGGGTCCGACGGCGCGGGATAGTAGCTGTGAACGAAGTAGAAGCGGCTGCCGTCCGCGATGCCGTCCCACAGCGGGTGCGCGCGCGTCTGCGAGACCTCGTTCCAGCCCATGTGCGGCACCTTGAGCCCGCTCACGCGAAAGCGCGGCACCGATCCCGCGAGCACGCCGAGCCCCGGCGTATCGCCCTCCTCGCCGCGCTCGAAGAGCATCTGCAGGCCGACGCACACGCCGAGGAAGGGCTTCTCGCGCAGCGCCTCGAGCACCGCTTCGCGCGCGCCGCTCGCGGCGAGCTGGCGCATGCAGTCGGGCATCGCGCCCTGGCCGGGCACGACGACCCGCTCGCAGGCGGCGATCGCGTCGGGATCGGCGGTGGTCAGGACCTCCGCGCGCGGCGCGACGTGCTCGATCGCCTTGGCGACCGAGCGCAGGTTTCCCATGCCGTAGTCGACGACTGCAATTCTCAAGCTGGCCTTGCTTTCCCTGCCAGTATGAAGACTAGAGCGTCCCCTTGGTGGAAGGCACCACGCCGCCGGCCCGCGGATCGGGCTCGGCCGCCATGCGCAGCGCCCGCCCGAAGGCCTTGAAGATCGTCTCGCACTGGTGGTGCGCGTTGTCGCCGCGCAGGTTGTCGATGTGCAGCGTGACCTGCGCGTGGTTGACGAAGCCCTGGAAGAACTCGTGCACGAGGTCGACATCGAACTCGCCGACGAGCGCGCGCGCGAACTTCACGTGGTACTCGAGCCCCGGGCGGCCGGAGAAGTCGATCACCACGCGCGAGAGCGCCTCGTCGAGCGGCACGTAGGCGTGGCCGAAGCGGCGCACGCCCGCCTTGTCGCCGATCGCGCGCGCGAACGCCTGGCCGAGGGTGATGCCGATGTCCTCGACGGTGTGGTGCGCGTCGATGTGCAGGTCGCCTTTCGCCTGGACCTCCAGGTCGACCATGCCGTGCCGGGCCACCTGCTCGAGCATGTGCTCGAGGAAGGGCAGCCCCGTGTCGAGCCTGGCCGCGCCGCGGCCGTCCAGCGCGAGCTTGACCCGGATCTGCGTCTCCTTCGTGTCCCGCTTGACTTCAGCCTGTCTCACGACCGTCCTTGCATTGAGATGACTTTACGCTTTCGCGCAGCGCCGAAAGCAGTATACGGTTTTCCGCCGGGGTGCCGACCGTCACCCGCAGGCAGTTGGGAAGTCCGGGGTGCAGGTTCTTCACCAGGACCCCCTGCCGGCGCAACGCCTCGAAGGTGCCTGGCGCGTCGGGCACGCGGATGAGGAAGAAGTTCGCCTGCGACGGGTATACCGTCACGCCGGGCAGTTCCGCAAGCGCTTTCCCGAGCGGCTCGCGCTCGGCGAGGATCTGCGCGGCCTGGCCTTCCAGGACCTCGTAGTGCTCGAGGAAGAAGATGGCCGCGGCCTCGTTGAGGACGCTCAGGTTGTAGGGCGAGCGCACCTTGTTCAGCTCGCGCACCCACTCGGGCCGGCCTGCCAGATAGCCGAGCCGGCCGCCGGCGAAGCCGAGCTTGGAGAGCGTGCGCACCACGAGGAGATTCGGGAACTCGGGCAGCCGCGGCAGGAAGCTGCGCCCGCCGGCGAAGGCGTGGTACGCCTCGTCGACGACCACGAGCCCGGGCGCCTCGCGGATCACCCGCACCACGTCTTCCTCCGGGTAGAGCACCCCCGTGGGATTGTTCGGGTAGGCGATGAAGACGACCGCCGGCGGCTCCGCACGCATGCGCTCGATGAACGCGCCGGCATCGAAGGAGAAGTCGGGCCGCAGCGGCACGGCGACGGCCTTCATGCCGAAGTAGGTGGCGTACACCGAGTACATGACGAACGTGGGCGCCGGGTGCATGACCACCGCGCCCGGGCGCGCGAGCGCAAGGCTCACGATCTGCAGCAGCTCGTCGGAGCCGTTGCCGAGCAGCAGCTCCATGCCCGCGGGCAACGCGATGCGCCGGGCGAGGAGCTCGCGCAGCCGCCTCGGATTCGGGCTCGGGTAGCGGTTGAGCTCGATGCTCGCGAGCCGCTCGGCGAGCTTCGCCGCGAGCTCCCTGGGCAGCGGATACGGGTTCTCCATGGCGTCGAGCTTCACCAGGCCCTCGGACTCGGGGACGTGGTAGGCGCTGAGGGCCAGGATCTCCGGCCGGATGAGCCTTGCGGGGTCCATGGACATCTCGCTCAGCGCCGGAACCGAAGGCGCGCCGCCTCGGCGTGCGCGGCGAAGCCTTCGCCGTCGGCGAGGGTGGCCGCCACGCGGCCGAGCTCGGCCGCCGCCGACTGCGAGATCTCGATGAGGCTCGTGCGCTTCTGGAAGTCGTATACGCCGAGCGGCGACGAGAAGCGCGCCGTCCCCGCGGTGGGCAGGACGTGGTTCGGCCCGGCGCAGTAGTCGCCGATCGCCTCGGAGCTCCAGCGGCCGAGGAAGATGGCGCCGGCGTTGCGGATCTTCGGCACCCAGGCGTGCGGCTCGTGCACGACGAGCTCGAGGTGCTCGGGAGCGATGCGGCTCGCGACCGCGCAGGCTTCGTCCAGATCCCGGGTGAGCACGAGCGCGCCGCGGGCCTCGAGGGAGGCGGCGATGACCTGCCGGCGCGGCATCGTGGGCAGCAGGCGCGCGATGGCCTGCTCGATCTCGTCGAGCACCGCGGCCTGCGGGCAGAGGAGGATCGCCTGCGCCACCTCGTCGTGCTCGGCCTGCGAGAAGAGGTCCATCGCCAGCCAGTCGGCCGGCGCGTGCCCGTCGGTGATGACGAGGATCTCGGAAGGCCCGGCGACCATGTCGATGCCGACCTCGCCGAACACCTGGCGCTTCGCTTCGGCGACGTAGGCGTTGCCGGGACCGACGATCTTGTCGACGCGCGGCAGCGATTCGGTCCCGTACGCGAGGGCGGCAATGGCCTGGGCGCCGCCGAGGCCGATCATCCGGTCGATGCCGGCGATCGCGGCGGCCGCCCGCACCACCGGATCGGAGTTCGGGCTCACCATGATGAGCTCCGCGACGCCGGCGACCTTGGCCGGCAGCGCGTTCATCAGCACCGAGGACGGATAGGCCGCCTTGCCGCCGGGCACGTAGAGCGCCACGCGCTCGAGCGGCGTGATGCGTTGCCCCAGGCGCGTGCCGTCGGCCTCGGTGTAGTCCCACGATTGCTGCAGCTGCTTCTCGTGGAAGGCGCGGATGCGCTCGGCGGCGGTCCGGAGCGCCCGGGCTTGCTCGCCGGGAATGGAATTCAGTGAAGCCTCGAGAGCGGCCTTCGGGATCTCGAGCCCGGCAAGCGTCGTCGCCTGCACGCGGTCGAACTTGCGCGCGTAGTCGAGCACCGCGGCGTCGCCGCGGCGGCGCACGTCGGCGATGATGTCGCGCACGGTCTGCTGCACGGCCGCATCCTGCGCGGCGTCGTAGCGCGTGAGCGCCTCGAGCGCGGCGTCGAAGCCGGCCTCGCGGGTCGAAAGGCGGCGCAGCTTCATGCCTGGCTCGCTTTCGCGAACGCCTCGATCAGGGCCTGCAGCTCGGCCCGGCGCGTCTTGAGCGCCGCCTGGTTGACGATGAGCCGCGAGGACACCGGCATGATCTCCTCGACCTCGACGAGGTCGTTCGCCTTCAGCGTCCGGCCGGTGGAGACGAGGTCGACGATGGCGTCGGCGAGCCCCGTCAGAGGGGCGAGCTCCATCGAGCCGTAGAGGCGGATGAGGTCGACGTGCACGCCCTTGGCGGCGAAGTGCTCGCGGGTGGTCTTCACGTATTTCGTGGCCACGCGCAGGCGCGCGCCCTTGCGCACGGCGCCCGCATAGTCGAAGCCCTTGCGCACCGCGACCATCATGCGGCAGCGCGCGATGCCGAGGTCGAGCGGCTGGTAGAGCCCTTCGCCGCCGTGCTCGGCGAGCACGTCGCGCCCGGCGATGCCGAGGTCGGCGCCGCCATGCTGCACGTAGGTGGGCACGTCGGAGGCGCGAACGACGATCAGGCGGACATTGCGCCGGTTGGTGGCGATGATGAGCTTGCGCGAAGCCTCCGGGCTCTCCTTCGGCCGGATGCCGGCGCGCGCGAGCAGCGGCATCGTCTCTTCGAAGATCCGTCCCTTGGAAAGCGCGATGCTCAGTTCCGCCATGGGCTTTCAGGAAGTGAAAACGAAACGAGCCGCCCGGGGGCCCCGGGTGGCTCGTTGAAGCTTGATTCGGCTCGTGATTTTACCTTCGAATTGGGGCTTCAGGCGCCTGGCGTGCTGTAATGCGGCCGCAGCCGCCGGCCGGGAAGCGCGAGAAGCCGGAAGAGAAGCGGGAGGGGGAATGGGCTCATCACGCAGCCGCGAGCACCGAAAGGCCGCCACGCGCGCCGGGCTCGTGTACGTCACCGACGGCGTGGCCGGCATCCGCCGCCGCCGCTCGGGCGGCGGCTGGAGCTACTACGCGCCGAACGGGGCGCTCATCCGCAGCCCCGCGGAGCGAAAGCGGATCGGCTCCCTCGCCATTCCGCCGGCGTGGACCGACGTGTGGATCTGCCCCGATCCCGACGGGCACATCCAGGCCACCGCGCGCGACGCGCGCGGCCGCAAGCAGTATCGCTATCACCCCTCGTACCGCGCGGCGCGCGACCGCTCGAAGTTCCGGCGCATGCTGCAGTTCAGCGAGGCGCTGCCGCTCCTGCGCGCGCGCATCGAGCGCGACCTGCGCCGGCCGGTGCTCACGCGAAACCAGCTCCTCGCGACGCTCGTGCGCCTGCTCGACCGCACGCTCATCCGCGTGGGTAACGACGAGTACGCGCGCGAGAACCATTCCTACGGGCTGACGACGCTGCGCCGGCGCCACGTCGACGTGAACGGCGCGACGCTGCGCTTCTCCTTCCGCGGCAAGAGCGGCATCGACCACGCCATCTCGCTCACCGATGCGCGGGTGGCGCGCATCGTGCAGCGCTGCCGCGAGCTGCCGGGCCGCACGCTCTTCCAGTACGTGGACGCGTTCGGCCGCCGCCAGAGCATCGACTCCGACGACGTCAACGCGTACCTCCGCGGCATCTCGGGGCGCGACATCACGGCGAAGGACTTCCGCACCTGGGGCGGCACCATGCTGGCCGCCCTCGAGCTTCGCGCCATGGGGCCCGCCTCGAGCCGCCGCGAGGCCGACCGCAACATCCTGCGCGCGCTCGACGCGGTGGCCGAGCGGCTCGGCAACACGCGTGCGGTCTGCCGCAAGTACTACGTCCATCCCGGGCTTCTCGAGGCCTATCACCTCGGCCTCACCGTCCCCGCCACGCCTTCCGCCCGACGCCGGCGCCGCAAGGGCGAGCGGCCCGAGGCGGCGTTGCGCCGCGACGAGGTCGCCGTCCTCCAGTTTCTCCAGGAACGCGTTTCCTGAAAAGCTTAAACGGGGCCCCCGCCTGCGCGGGGGCGACGTTGACAGGTCCTTAGGCGGATACCCGTTGCACCCGCGCGCCAAGGGCGCCGAGCTTCTGCTCGAGCGCCTCGTAGCCGCGGTCGAGGTGGTAGATGCGCTGGATCTCGGTCTCGCCCTCGGCGACGAGCGCGGCGATGACGAGGCTCGCCGAGGCGCGCAGGTCGGTCGCCATGACCGCGGCGCCCTGCAGGCGCTCGACCCCTTTCACGAGCGCGGTGTTGCCTTCGATGGCGATGTCGGCGCCCAGCCGCTGCAGCTCGAGCGCGTGCATGAAGCGGTTCTCGAAGATCGTCTCGGTGATGAGCGCGGCGCCCTCGGCGATGGTCGCGAGCGCCATGAACTGCGCCTGCATGTCGGTGGCGAAGCCGGGATAGGGCGCCGTGCGCACGCTCACGGCCTTCGGGCGCCCGGCCATCTCGAGCTCGATGGCGTCCGGCTGCACGCGAACGACCGCGCCCGCCTCGCGCAGCTTGTCGATGGTCGCCTCGAGCGAGTCGGCGCTCGCGCCGGCCACGCGCACGCGCCCGCCCGTCGCGGCGGCGGCGGCGAGGTAGGTCCCGGTCTCGATGCGATCGGGCATGACGCGGTAGGTGGCGCCGCGAAGCGACGGCACGCCGTCGATGCGGATGACGTCGGTGCCGGCGCCTTCGATGCGGGCGCCCATGGCCTCGAGGCAGCGCGCGAGGTCCACCACCTCCGGCTCGCGCGCGGCGTTCTCGAGGATCGTCGTGCCTTCGGCGAGGACGGCGGCCATCATCAGGTTCTCGGTGCCGGTCACCGTCACGAGGTCCATGACGATGCGCGCGCCCTTCAGCCGCTCGGCCGAGGCGTGCATGTAGCCGTGCTCCATGGTGATGCTCGCCCCCATGGCCTGCAGGCCCTTCAGGTGCTGGTCCACCGGCCGCGCGCCGATGGCGCAGCCGCCGGGCAGCGACACCCTGGCGCGGCCGCAGCGCGCGAGCAGCGGCCCGAGCACGAGGACCGAGGCGCGCATGGTCTTCACGAGCTCGTAGGGCGCGGTCGGGTCCGCGATGCGGCTCGCCTGCAGCGTGAGCCGTCCGTCGTCGGCGCGGCTTGCCTCCACGCCCATGCGCGAAAGGAGCCGCGCCATGGTGGCGACGTCCATGAGGCGCGGCACGTTCTCGAGCTCGAGTCGCCCGGATGTGAGGAGCGCGGCGCACATGATCGGCAGCGCCGCGTTCTTCGCGCCCGAGACCTGGACGGTGCCTTCGAGCGCGCGGCCGCCCGAGATGCGAAGCCTATCCACCGGCCTGCCACTCCTGCGGCGTGAGCGTGCGCATGGAGAGCGCGTGGATCTCCTCGCGCATGCGGTCGCCCAGGGCGGCGTAGACCATCTGGTGGCGCTGCACGCGGCTCTTGCCCTCGAAGGCGGGCGAGACGATGAGCGCCTGGAAGTGCTGGCCATCGCCGACGACTTCGACATGCCGGCACTCGAGGCCGGCGGCGATGCCTTGCTGGATGCTTTCGGGATTCACCATGGGGGTTTCACGATCCGATGTTCACGAGACGGTTCAGTAGCGCAGCTTGTAGCCCGCGCGCAGGAGCGCGAGCGTGACGCCGCAGACGAGCGCCAAGCTTACCCCGAGCACGCCGAGGCTGAGCGCCGGCGCGACGTCGGAGGCGCCGAAGAAGCCGTAGCGAAAGCCGTCGATGAGATAGAAGAAGGGGTTCGCGTGCGAGGCGCTCTGCCAGAAGGGCGGCAGCGCATGCACCGAGTAGAACACGCCCGAGAGGAACGTGAGCGGCATGATGACGAAGTTCTGGAACGCCGCGAGCTGGTCGATCTTCTCCGAGAGGATGCCGGCGAGGAGGCCGAGCGACCCGAGGAGCGCCGCGCCGAGCACCGCGAAGCCGATCGCCCAGCCGGGCGCCTCGAGCCTCAGCGGGACGAACGCCATGGCGGTCGCCGCGACGCCGGCGCCCACCACGACCCCGCGCACCGTGGCCGCCGCGACGTAGGCGGCGAAGAACTGGAGATGCGTGATCGGCGCGAGGAGGATGAACACGATGTTTCCCGTGATCTTCGACTGGATCAGGCTCGAGGAGCTGTTGGCGAAAGCGTTCTGCAGCACGCTCATCATGACGAGCCCGGGCACGAGGAACTCGGTATACGGCACGCCCTCGTAGACCCGCACGCGGCCCTCCAGCGCCTGGGCAAAGACGAGCAGGTAGAGGAGCGCCGTGAGCACCGGCGCCGCGATGGTCTGGATGCTCACCTTGATGAAGCGGAGCAGCTCCTTGTGGAAGAGCGTGTAGAAGCCCGTCACGGCTCGCTCCTCCCGGTCAGGTGCACGAAGGCGTCCTCGAGCTCCGGCGGCTGCAGCTCGAGCTCGCGCACCGGAAGCCCCGCCTGGCGAAGCCCGGCGAGCACCGGCTCGAGCTCGCGCGCGGCGGCGAGGCGCAGGACGAGCTCCGGCCCGTCCCGGCGCAGCACGATGCCCGGAACGCCCGGCGGCAGCGCGTCGCCCGGGCCGAGGGCGCCTTCCAGCCGCAGCCGCACCTCGAGGCCGGAAAAGTTCTGCAGGAGGTTGCGCGTCGAGTCGAGCGCCACGATGCGGCCGGCCTTCAGCATGGCGATGCGGGTGCAGTGCTGCTCGGCCTCCTCCAGGTAGTGGGTGGTGAGGACGATGGTATGGCCCTCGCGGTTCAGGCGCCGCACGAACTGCCACAGGCCCTTGCGCAGCTCCACGTCGACGCCGGCGGTGGGCTCGTCGAGGATGATGACCGGCGGCTTGTGCACGAGCGCCTGGGCCACCAGCACGCGGCGCTTCATGCCGCCCGAGAGCGCGCGCATGTTCTCCTCGGCCTTGCCCGTGAGGTCGAGGTGGTGCATCACCTCCTCGATCCAGGCGTCGTTCGAGCGCAGCCCGAAGTAGCCCGACTGGATGCGAAGCGTCTCGCGCACCGTGAAGAACGGGTCGAAGACGAGCTCCTGCGGCACCACGCCGAGCAGGCGCCGGGCGCGGCGGAACTCGGTGACGACGTCGGCGCCCATCACCATCGCCCGGCCGGCGTCGGCGCGCGCGAGGCCGGCGATCACGCTGATGAGCGTCGTCTTGCCGGCGCCGTTCGGCCCGAGGAGGCCGAAGAACTCCCCCTCCTTCACCGCGAGCGACACGCCGGCGAGCGCCCGCAGCGCGCCGAAGCGCTTCTCGACGTTCTGGACCTCGATGGCGTTCAGTGTCGCGGCGCGGCGGGAAGCAGCTCCTCGACGCCGTAGAGGCGCGCGATGGTCTGCAGTGACTCGGGAAGCTCCGCGAAGGCGATCTCGTCGCCGCGGCCGCGCGCGTGGCGCAGCCACGCGAGGAGCGCGGCGAGCAGCGACGAATCCATGTCGCTCACCTCGCTCAGGTCCACGGTGCGCACGCCCTCGTCGAGGTGGCGCCGGCCCTCCTCGACGACCTCGCGGACGTTGTCCAGCGTGACCGCGCCGCCGACGATCATGCGGCGGCCCTCGCGGCGGATCATCGCGCCTGCGCCTGCGCGCCGGCCTGCGGCGCGTCGAGCCCGCGGTTCTTCTCGGCCAGCACGCGGATCAGGCCGTCGACCCCTTCGCGGCGGAGCACCCCGGCGAAATCGGAGCGGTAGTTGGCGACGAAGCTCACGCCGCCGACCTGGACGTTGTACACCTTCCAGCCCGAGGGCGTCTTCTCCATGGCGTAGTCGATCGGCACGGGCTGGCCGCCCGACTGGTGCACGCGCACCTGGACCGTGACGTCCGTGTCGGTGGGCTTCGCGCGGAGAGGGCGGAACTCGAAGCGCTGGTCGCGGTAGGCGGCGAGCGCGCTCGCGTAGGTGCGCACGAGGAGCGTGCGGAACTCGTCGACGAGGCGCGCCCTCTGCTCCTTCGTGGCGCTGCGCCAGGGCTGGCCCACCGCCGCCGCCGTCATGTAGTTGAAGTTGAAGTGCGGCAGCACCTTCTCCTCGATCACGCCGATCAGCTTCCCGCGGTCGCCCGACTGGATGGCCTTGTCGCGCGAGATGATCTCGACCACCTCGAGCGTCACGTCCTTCACCAGGACGTCGGGCGCGCGCTTCTCGGCCTCGCCCTGCGCCCAGCTGGCGGCCGTGGCGAGCAAGGCGAGCAGCGCGAGCAGGAAGCTCGGAAGGGTCAGCGAAGTCGTCGGTCTCATCGGGCGGGCTTCTCCTCGTCTTCGGGCGGCAGATCATACGCCTCGCGCGGCGGCCTGCCGTCGTACACGAGGCTGCGGCGCCGCTGCAGGTAGGCGTCGCGCTGGAAGACGTACTTGTCGAGCGCCGCCTCCTCCAGGATCCGGCTCGCGTCGAGGAGGTCCGCGCGCAGGCTCGTCACGCGCAGGGCCGTCATGCCGTAGCGCGCGCTGCGCGGGTCGACCTCGCCGATCGGGTGCAGCGCCAGGTCGAGCGCCGTGCCCGCGCCGTCGCGCACCGTGCTCGAGCCGAGGAAGGGCAGCACCAGGTAGGGGCCCTGTCCGATGCCCCAGCGGCCGAAGGTCTGGCCGAAGTCCTCGTTGTGCTTCTCGATCCCCATCTCGGAAGCCCAGTCGTTGATGCCGAACGGGCCCATCACCGTGTTCACCGCGACCCGGAACCAGTCCTGCAGGCCTTCGCCCACCTTGCCCTGGAGCAGGTTGTTGACGCCGATCAGGAGGTCCTCGATGTTGCTGAAGAAATTGCGCACGTAGCCGCGCGCCGGGGCGGGCACGACGTCGCGGTAGGCGGTGGCGACGGGCTTGAGGACCGCCTCGTCGACCGCCTCGTTGAAGCGGTAGACCGCCCGGTTCATCGGCTCAAGCGGATCGCGCGGGTCGGCGTACTCCCCCGTGGTGGCGCACCCGGCGAGCACCACGGCGGCCGCGGCCGTCGCGAGGCGCCTTGTCAGCGTGGCCATGTCGTTCTCACTTCCCCGTCCCCACTCAATCCCCCTTCTTCTCCTCCGAACCGCCTTCCGCGGCCTTGTTGAACAGGAACTGGCTGATCAGGTTCTCGAGCACCACGGCCGACTGCGTGAGGCGCACGCGGTCGCCGCTCTTCAGCATGACGCCGTCGCCGCCCGCCTCGAGGCCCACGTACTGCTCGCCGAGGATGCCGGAGGTGAGGATCTTCGCCGTGGTGTCGCGCGGGAACTGGTAGCCCGACTCGATGTTGAGCGTGACGATCGCCTCGTAGCTCTCGTTGTCGAAGCGGATCTCGGCCACCCGCCCGACCACCACGCCGGCGCTCTTGACCGGCGCGCGGACCTTGAGGCCGCCGATGTTGGCGAACTTCGCATGCACCTGGTAGGTGTCGGCGCCGGAGAAGGCGGCGAGGTTGCCCACCTTGAGCGCGAGGAAGAGGAGCGCCCCGATGCCCGCGACGACGAAGATTCCCACCCAGATGTCTATGGTCGATCGGTTCATCCGCCATTGCCTCCGGTAAACATCAATGCTGTCAGGACGAAGTCGAGCGCGAGGATCGCGAGCGAAGAGGTGACGACCGTGCGCGTGGTCGCCCGCGACACGCCCTCGGCGGTCGGCACCGCGTCATAGCCCTCGAACACCGCGATCCAGGTGACGGCGATGCCGAACACCACGCTCTTGATGACGCCGTTCAGGATGTCGCCGCGCAGGTCCACCGCCGACTGCATCTGCGACCAGAACGCCCCGGCGTCGACGCCGATCAGCTGCACGCCGACGAGGTAGCCGCCGAAGATGCCCATCGCGCTGAAGAGCGCGGCGAGGAGCGGCATCGACAGCACCCCGCCCCAGAAGCGCGGCGCGACCACGCGGGCCACCGGGTCCACGGCCATCATCTCCATCGCGGAGAGCTGCTCGGTCGCCTTCATGAGGCCGATCTCGGCGGTGATCGCCGAGCCCGCCCGGCTCGCGAAGAGAAGGCCCGCGACCACGGGGCCGAGCTCGCGCACGAGCGAGAGCGCCACCAGCACGCCGAGCGACTCGGAGGCGCCGAAGCGCTGCAGCGTCTCGTAGCCCTGCAGCGCGAGCACCATGCCGACGAAGAGGCCCGAGACGAGGATGATGACGAGCGAGAGCACGCCGGCGAAATAGATCTCCGCCACCGTGAGGTGGAAGCGGCGAAGCGCCGTGCCGGAGTGCGTGAGCGTGTAGCCGAGGAAGCGCGCGGCGAAGCCGAGCCGCCAGACCACCGCGGTGACGTGGCCGCCGATGCTCTCGAGGCGCCCGCGCGCCTCGTCGAGGAGCTTTTGCAGGAGGGCCATCGGTCAGCCGGCGAGCGCGAGGTCCGCGCCGTAGGCCGGCGCGGGATAGTGGAAGGGCACCGGGCCGCTCGCCGCGCCGTTCACGAACTGGTTGACGAAGGGCTCCGCGCTCGCGCGGATCTCCGCGGGCGTGCCCTGCGCGATGATGCGGCCCTCGGACATGAAGTACACGTAGTCCACGACGCCGAGCGCCTCCTGCACGTCGTGCGTGACGATGATGGAGGTGGCGCCGAGCACGTCGTTCAGCTGGCGGATGAGCCGCGCGATCACGCCGAAGGAGATCGGGTCGAGGCCGGTGAAGGGCTCGTCGTAAAGGATGAGCTCGGGGTCGAGCGCGATGGAGCGCGCGAGCGCGACCCGCCGCGCCATGCCGCCGGAGAGCTCGGCCGGCATGAGGTGCGCGGCGCCGCGCAGGCCGACCGCCTCGAGCTTCATCATGACGAGGTCGTGCAGCAGCTCCTCGCCGAGGTCGGCGTGCTCGCGCAGGGGAAAGGCGACGTTCTCGAACACCGAGAGGTCGGTGAAGAGCGCGCCGAACTGGTAGAGCATGCCCATCTTGCGCCGCATGGCGTAAAGGCCTTCGCGGTCGAGCTCCGCCGTGGCGCGCCCGAGCACGCGCGCGCGCCCTTGCGTGGGCAGGTGCTGCCCGGCGATCAGCCGGAGGAGCGTCGTCTTGCCGCAGCCCGACTGTCCCATGATGCCGACCACCGCGCCGCGCGGGATCTGGAGCGAGATTTCGCGCAGCACCGGGCGCGCGGCATCGTACCCGAACCAGACGTCTTCGATCTCAACGATAGGCGCGGGCACGTGAGCGATGGCGGCGGGCGGCGAAGGCGTTGGAGCGGGCGAAGGTGTTCTAAGGCGCGTCAGGGAAATTGCTGCACGGGCGCTATATTATCGCGCATGGGGGAGGCGCCCGCCGCAGAAGAAGTTTCACCTGAAACGCCCGGGGCGCGCGCGAGCCGCGCGGCGCCGGCCGTGCGGGTGCGCGGGCTCGTGAAGCGCTACGGCGCCATGGCCGCGCTCGACGGCGCGAGCCTCGAAGTGCGCCCCGGAGAGGCGTTCGGCCTCGTGGGCGCGAACGGCGCCGGCAAGACGACGCTCCTCAAGTGCCTGCTCGACCTCTGCGCGTTCGATGCCGGAGCCATCGAGATCTTCGGCGTCCCCGCCGCGCGCCCTTCGGCGCGCGCGCGCCTTGCCTACGTGCCCGAACGGTTCGTCCCGCCGCACTACCTCCGCGGCGGGGAGTTCATTGACATGATCTTGCAGTTGGGCGGCGCGCGTCCTTCCGGGGGCCCGGCCGGGCGCGGCCGCACCGCGCGCGCCGATCCCGATCGCGTGGCGGCGATGCTCGATGCGCTCGAGCTCGAGCGCGCCGTGCTCGAGCGCCCCGTGCGCCGACTCTCGAAAGGCATGACGCAGAAGCTGGGGCTCGCCGCGAGCTTCCTCCTCGAGCGCGACCTCTACGTGCTCGACGAGCCGATGAGCGGCCTTGACCCGGCGGCGCGCGTGGCGGTGAAATCCGTGCTGCAGCGGCTTCGCGCCGGGGGGCGGACGCTGTTCTTCACTTCCCACGTGCTCGCGGACGTCGAGGAGCTGTGCACCGCCATGGCGGTCCTGCACGAAGGGCGCACGCGCTTCGAGGGGCCGCCGCAGGAGCTGTGCCGGCGAACGGGGGAGCAGCGCCTGGAGAATGCTTTCATGAGATGCATCCGTGACGATCGCGAAGTCGGGAACGCAGCAGGGAACGCCGCCGGGAACTGAGGGCCGGCCGCGCCTTCTCATCGTCGACGACGATCCGCTCATCACGGATACGCTCGCCTTCGCGCTCGGCCCGCACTTCGACGTGCAGGCGTGCGACTCGCGGGCGCACGCGGTGGAGCTGCTGCGCCAGCTCCCCGAGCCGCCCGGCCTCGCGCTCGTCGACCTCGGCCTGCCGCCCACGCCGCACCGGCCCGACGAGGGATTCCAGCTGATCGCCGATCTCCTCGCCCACTCCCCGGCGATGAAGATCTTCGTGCTCTCCGGGCAGAACGACGCGGCCAACGCCCGCCACGCGAGGGCGCTCGGCGCCTGGGAGTTCATCGCCAAGCCCTGCGAGCCGGCGGCGCTGCACCGCGCCCTCGAGCGCGCGCTCGAGGCCCCGCCGGCGGCGCCGACCGGAGCGGCCGGCGAGGGCGCCGGGCTCGTCGGGCAGAGCCCGGCGCTCGAGCGCCTGCGCCGGCAGATCGCCCAGTTCGCCGACTCGCCGCACCCGGTGCTGATCGAGGGCGAGTCGGGCAGCGGCAAGGAGCTCGTCGCGACGAGCCTGCACCGCATGTCGCGCCGCGCGGCGCGCCCGTTCCTTGCGCTCAACTGCGCGGCGATCGCCCCGACGCTCGTCGAGGCGACGCTCTTCGGCTACGCCAAGGGCGCGTTCACCGGGGCGAGCACCGGCAAGTCGGGCTACTTCGAGGACGCGCAGGACGGCACGCTTTTCCTCGACGAGATCGGCGAGCTGCCGCTCGAGATGCAGGCGAAGCTCCTGCGCGTGCTCGAGAACGGCGAGTTCCAGCGCCTGGGCGAGACCCAGCGGCGCCAGTCGCGCGCGCGCATCGTGGCCGCCACGAACCGCGACCTGCGCGAGGCCGTGCGCGCCTCGCGCTTCCGCGCCGACCTCTACCACCGGCTCTCGGTGCTGTCGCTGACGGTGCCGCCCTTGCGCGAGCTCGACGGCGACAAGCTCGCGCTCCTCGAGCATTTCCGCCGGCTCTGCGCCGCGCAGGCCGGCACGCAGCCCTTTACGCTCGACGCGGGCGCGGAGCGCCGCTGGCTCCAGTACGCCTTCCCGGGCAACGTGCGGGAGCTGCGCAACATCGTCATCCGCCTCACGACCAAGTACGGGGGCCAGCGCATCTCCACCGCCGAGCTCGAGCCCGAGCTCGACCTCGAGGCGCCGCTGCCGGCCGCCGGCGTCGCGCCGGCGGCGATCCTCGACCAGGCGCTGCGCCAGCTCGAGCAGGGCGGCGCCTTCGACCTCGACGAGACGCTGAAGGCCTGGGAGCGCGGCTACATCGAGGCGGCGCTGCGCCTCACCCGCGGCAACGTCAGCCAGGCGGCGCGGCTCCTCGGCGTCAACCGCACGACGCTCTACAGCCGCATGGGCAGCGGCGAGGCCAAGTAGCGTGGCGCTCTATCTCGAGCATTTCGGCCTGTCCGAAGCGCCCTTCCGCATTACCCCGCACACCGACTTCTTCTTCGACGGCGCCGACCGCGGCGCGACGCTCGAAGCGCTGGTCTACGCGGTGCTGCACGACGAGGGCGTGGTCAAGGTCTCCGGCGAGGTCGGCAGCGGCAAGACGATGCTCTGCCGGGTGCTCATGGAACGCCTGCCGCCCCATGTCGAGACGCTCTACCTCGCCACGCCCTCGCTCGGGCGCGACGAGATCCTGCACGCCATCGGCGACGAGCTCGGCCTCGACCTGCCGGAGGGAAGGACCGCGCTCGCCCTGCGCGCGCTGCAGGAGCACCTCATCGGGCTGTATGCGGCCGGCCGGCGCGTCGTCGTGCTGGTGGACGAGGCGCACGTGATGCCCGACGAGACGCTGGAGCAGGTGCGCCTGCTCTCCAACCTCGAGTCGAGCCGCCACAAGCTGCTCCAGATGGTGCTCTTCGGCCAGCCCGAGCTCGACGCGGTGCTCGCCAAGCCCTCGATGCGCCAGCTTCGCGACCGCATTACGCACAGCTTCCGCATGCGGCCGCTCTCCGAGCCGGAGGTCGGCCGGTACGTCTCGTTCCGCATGCGCGCCGCCGGCTACCGGGGGCCTGAGCTCTTCAGCGCCCGGTCCATCGCGCTCATGACGCGAGCCACAGGCGGGCTCACGCGCCGCATCAACATCCTCGCCGACAAGGCGCTGCTCGCCGCCTTCACGCGCAACGCGCACGCGGTGACGCCGCGTGAAGTGCGCGCGGCGATCCACGACGCCGAGTTTGCCCGCACGCGGCCCGCACGCCGGCCGGCGCTCTTCGCCGGTGCCGCCCTCGCCGCCGGCGTCGCTCTCGGCGTCCTCGTGCCCTGGCTCCTTGCCGACCCGGGGCCCGCGCCAAGCCCCGTGTCCCCGGCGGCCGAAGCGCCTTCGCCCGCCGCCGAGCCGGCGACGACGGCCGCGGCCGTCGTCCCCGCCGCCCCGGCACCGGCAAGCCTTTCAAGCCTTTCGGAAAGCCAGCCCCCGGCATCGAAGCTCACCGGGGATCAGCTCCTTCGCCTGACGGGCTATTCGCCCGAAGGGCAGCCGCTCCTGGCCGCCCGCCTGGAAGCGTCCCGGGCCGCTTTGCAGCGAACTCCGGACGACGCCTACACCATCGAGCTCTACATCACCGACAACGCCGACCCGGCGCGCATGGAGCGCTTCCTCACGCGCGCCCGCGACCTCGTGCCGCTGGAGGAGCTCTTCGTCATCCCGATGGCTTCGGCCGATGCCTACCGGCTGTGGGTCGTCTTCGGCAGCTTCCCGGACCGCGAGTCGGCCGTCGAAGCCGAGCGGCGCCTGCCGCCACGCTACCAGCGCGCCTTCCGCACCTCGCCGCGGACCTTCGGCGAGCTGCGCGCGGAGATTTAGTCAAAGTCTGAAAACCTTCGTATGACAGGCGCTTACGCGCCTTGCGGGCGGCTTCGCCATGCTATTCTCCGCGCGGGGAAGGGAAAGGCGGGGCGGGTGACAAGAACAAGGGGAATGCGTAGCGTAATCGCGTCGGCGTTCGTCGCGCTCGCCACGGCGTGCGCGCAGCCGCCGCTCGAGCCCGCGCCCACGCACATCGCCGCCGAGGCGCCGCCGCCGGCGGGCGAGATCCCGCCGCCGGTGCAGATCGCGCCCGTGCTGCCGCCGCCGCAGCCGACGGTCAAGCCCGAGACCTACAGCGTCGTCGTGAGCCGCGTGCCGGCGCAGGAGCTGCTGTTCGCGCTCGCGCGCGACGCCAAGCTGCAGATCGACATCGATCCTTCGCTCACGGGCCTCGTCACGCTGAACGCGATCGACCAGACGCTGCCGCAACTCCTCGAGCGCATCGGCCGCCAGGTCGACATGCGCTACGAGATCGACGGCGAAGTGCTCGTCATCCGGCGCGACACGCCGTTCCTGCGCTCCTACAAGATCGACTACCTGAGCGCCAACCGCAGCGTGAGCATGCGCTCGACCGCCTCGACGCAGTTCGGCGGCACCACTAACGTCGCGGGAAGCGCGAACACCACGGGCGCCACGGGCGCCACCTCCACCATCGAGGTGACGGCCGAGAACCACCTGTGGGACTCCATCGTGCAGAACGTCCGCGACCTCCTGCGGGAGACCGACCGGGTGCTGCCGGCGGGCGCCGCGGTGCCGGCCATCCCGGTGCCGCAGCCGCCAGCGGCCGCGCCGCAGGGCGGCGCACCCGCGGCGCCGGCGCCTACCGCGGCGCCTTCCGTGGCGAGCGGCCCGACCTTCCAGGAGGCTGCCTCCGTGATCGGCAACCGCGAGAGCGGCGTCCTCTTCGTGCGCGCCACGTCCAAGCAGCACGAGCGCGTGCAGGAATTCCTCGACCAGGTCATGGCGGGGGCGAAGCGCCAGGTCCTCATCGAGGCGACCGTCGCCGAGGTCCAGCTGCGCAACGAATACCAGCGCGGCATCGAGTGGCAGCGCCTGGGCTCGAGCCTGAACGGCCTGGAGTTCCAGCAGCCGGTCATCACGCCGCCGAGCGGCTTCAACACGAGCCCGTTCGTCATCGGCCTCGCCAACACGCGCAACAACTTCTCCGCGACGCTGCGGCTCCTCGAGCAGTTCGGCGACGTGCGCGTGCTCTCGAGCCCGAAGCTCTCGGTGCTGAACAACCAGACGGCCATCCTGCGCGTCACGCGCGACATCATCTACTTCACCATCACGCCCTCGACGCAGCCCATCACCATCGCCGGCGGCCTCGGCGGCACGACCGTCCAGGCCTCCTTCACCACGACGCCCAACGTCGCCGCGGAAGGCTTCATGATGACGGTGCTGCCGCAGATCAACGAGGCCGACTCGATCGTGCTCAACGTGAAGCCCACCATCCGGCGGCAGGTCGACTTCGCCCGCGACCCGAACCCGGCGCTCGCCGGCCAGGCGACGCAGAACGACATCCCGCTCTTCGAGACGCGCGAGTTCGACTCGGTGCTGCGGCTGCAGAGCGGCGACGTGGCGGTGCTGGCAGGGCTCATGCAGGACCAGGTCGACAACGTGGACGCCGGCATTCCGGGCGTTCGCACGATTCCGGTGATCGGCGACGTGCTCTCCTCTCGCACCGACCTCACGCGCAAGACCGAGCTCGTGATCTTCCTGCGGGCGACCGTGATCCGCGATCCGAGCCTCGAGGGCGACTTCCGCGATTTCCGCCAGCACCTGCCGACGGCGGACTTCTTCTCGAAGCCCAACCCCCAGAAGGTGGCGCCCCCGGTCGGGCCGGGCGTTCGCTAGGCACACGCGCGGTGACCGCATGAGCCTGCTGCTCGAAGCGCTGAAGAAGGCGGAGAAGGCGAAGGAAGAGGCCCAGCGCCGCGCGGAAGCCCAGGCCGGGGAGCGCCCGGCCGCGGCGCCGGCACGTGGGCCCGGCCTGACGCTCGAGCTCGAGCCCGACCCTGCGCCGCAGCCCGGGAGCGCCGGCGCCGAAGCCGGCGAAGCGAAGACCGAAGCGCGCACCGTGCTGACCCGCCCGGAGCTGCCCGACATCTCGCAGCCGCTCGAGATCCTGACCGACGACATCGCTCCGCCGGCATCCCGTCGCGAGCCGCAACCCGCGCCGGCGCCCGGAGCACCGTCCGCTGCGGCAGGGCCGAGCGCGGCGGCGATCCCCGCTTCCGGCGAAGCGCCGGCACGCGCCACGGCCCGCGCCGTGTTCGAGGCGAAATACCGCGAGCCGAACCCCCGGCTGCCGTTCTACATCACGCTCGGCGTGCTCGGCGCCTTCGCGGTCGGCACCGTCGTGTATTTCTGGTACCAGCTCCGCCCGCCGGCGCCGCTCGTCAACCCGAATCCGCCGCCCGCGGCCGCGGCCCCGGCGGTCCCTGCGGCTCCGGCCTCGCGTCCCGCGGCGGTTGCTACGGGCGCCGTCGCCTCTGCGAGCGCCCCTGCTGCAGTGACGCCGGCCATTCCGGGGCTGCCGGACGCCAGGGCGGACGCTTCTTCCTCTTCGCCCGCAGGCGAGCCGCCCTCCGGTCCACCGCCCTCCGCCGCGACGCCGAAAGACCAGGCGCGCGCGCAGGCGCCGGCGGCTCCCGAAGTGCGGCAAAACGTGCGCCGCGAGGTGCGCCAGAACCCGCGCCCCGCTGCGCGCTCGCCGGTACGCCGCAGCGCGCCGGCCGAACGCCCGGCCGTGGCCGAGGCGCCGGCCGAACGGGCCACGCAGGTGCGCGTATCGCAGCCTGTGGCGCGCGTACACCCCGCCGTGGCGAAAGGCTACGCTGCCTACCAGGCCGGCGACCTGAATGCGGCAAGAGCCGCCTACGAGGAGGCCCTGCGCGACGAGCCTTCGAACCGCGACGCGCTCCTCGGCCTCGCCGCGGTCGACGTGCGAATGGGCCGCCTGGCCGCGGCAGAAGCGGCTTACCGGGAGCTCCTGCGCACCGATCCGCGCGACGCGCACGCGCAGGCCGCCCTCGTCGCCCTGCATGCCGGCCGCGTCGACGGCTCCGCCGTCGAGAGCCGCCTGAAGAACCTGCTCGCGGTGGAGCCGCAGGCGCACGTGCTCAATTTCGCCCTCGGCAACGAGCTCGCCCGCCAGGCGCGCTGGCCCGAGGCCCAGCAGCAGTACTTCAAGGCGTTCTCGGCCGACGCGCAGAACGCCGACTACGCGTACAACCTCGCGGTGAGCCTCGATCACCTGCGCCAGCCGAAGCTCGCCCTGCAGTATTACCGGCGCGCGCTCGAGCTCTCTGCCGGGCGCGAGGCGAGCTTCGACGCCGCGGCTGCGAGGCGGCGGGTCGAGCAGCTCTCCGGGCAGGAAAAATCCAACTAGGTTCCCGCCTTCGCGGGAACGACGCAGGGGAGACAGGAACGATGGTTGGGAGGTTTCCCGGCAAGCCGACGGGCGGCTGACAGAATCTGACAGGCGCGCCGGCGACCTGACGGCAATTGACCGTGCTTGCCCGGCCGGCCGGTTATCATCCACGTCGGATGAATTCGCCCGCCAATCCGCAG
>CAYWSG010000037.1:0-13549 GCA_964461055.1 uncultured Enterobacteriaceae bacterium
CGCGCGACGCATCGGAACAGTTCTCAGGCGGCCATGCGGAAATGGGGTCTGTCCCCATTCTCCGCTAGCGCGGACGATCGCCTTCCAGCGTAATGCGGTGCATGAGGCGCCGGTGTCCGTGATAGTCGTTCACGGGATTGTGCTGGGTGCAGCGGTTGTCCCAGAAGGCGATCGAGCCGACCCGCCATGAGAAGCGGCAGGTGAACTCGGGCCTGATCTGGTGCGCATAGAGGTACGCAAGGATCGGCGCGCTTTCCTCTTCCGTCATGCCCACGAAGCGCACGGTGTGCGCGACGTTGACGTACAGCGCCTTGCGGCCGGTCTCCGGATGCGTGCGCACCACGGGGTGCTCGGCCACGTATTCACGCTTGTCTCCGCCCTGCTCGGCGATGCGGTCCTCGCGCGTGCGCGTCACATCCGCCTTGGCGGAGGAATTGACGGCCACGAGGCCGTCGAGCAGCTTCTTCATTCCGTCCGAGAGCGTTTCGTAGGCGAGGTACTGGTTGGCCCACAGCGTGTCGCCGCCGTAGGGCGGAAGGTGGCGGGCGAGCAGCATCGAGCCCATCGGCGGGATCTCGAGGTAGGCGGTATCGGAGTGCCAGATGCCGCCGAAGTTCTGCTTCTCGTGCTCGAGCTTCTTCACTTCGATGATGTGGGGAAAGCCCTCGATGCCCTTCACGAACGGGTATTCGACCGGCGTTCCCATGCGCTGCGCGAAGGCCATGTACTGCGCGGGCGTGAGGTCCTGGTCGCGGAAGAAGACCACCAGGTGCTCGAGGAACGCCTTGCGGATGTCCGCGACGAGCGAGTCGGTCAGGTTTCTCAGGTCGACCCCGAGAAGCTCGGCGCCCAGCGCGCCGGCAATGCGTCGGATTTCCATCAGCCAAAAGTCCCTGGATAGGCGCCGCCGTCCAGCAGCAGGTTCTGTCCCGTGATGTAGCCGGCCTGCGCGCTGCAAAGGTAGGCGCAGGCGTCGCCGAACTCCTCGATGGTGCCGAAGCGCCCGGCCGGGTTCGCCTCCGCGCGCGCCCGGGCAAGCTCCTCGGGCGTCTTTCCGGCCTTCTGCGCGTTGAACGCGAAGTTGCTGCGCAGCCGGTCGGTGTCGAACGGCCCGGGAAGCAGGTTGTTGATCGTCACGTTGTGCCGCACCGTCCTTCGCGAGAGGCCGGCCACGAAGCCGGTGAGGCCGGTTCGCGCGCCATTGGAAAGTCCCAGCTCCGGGATGGGCAGCTTCACGGCCCCGGAGGTGATGTTCACGATGCGCCCGAACTGGCGCGCAATCATGCCATCCACCACCGCGCGCATGAGGAGGATCGGGGTAATCATGTTGGCGTCCAGCGCCTTGATCCAGTCCTCCCGGTCCCAGTTGCGGAAGTCCCCGGGCGGGGGGCCGCCCGCGTTGTTGACGAGAATGTCCGGCGACGGGCACGCCTGCAGTGCCGCCGCGCGCCCTTCCTCCGTCGTGATGTCGCCCGCGACGGCGGTGACCTTCACCGAGAACTTCTCGCGCAGCTCGCGAGCCGTGGCTTCCAGCGCCTCGCGGCCGCGCGCCGTGATGACGAGGTCGACCCCTTCGCGGGCGAGCGACATCGCGCAGCCCTTGCCGAGGCCCTTGGAGGCCGCGCACACGAGCGCGGTCTTGCCGCGCAAGCCGAGATCCATTTCCCGCTCTCCTTCCCTATCTTTTCGGTTTCAAGGATACGAGCAGCACGCCGGCGATGACCAGCGCCGCCCCCAGCCACTGCAGGCCGCCGAAAGGCTCCTCGAGGCCAAGGGCGCTCGTGACCGCGGTGCTCGCCGGGCCGAGCGCGCCGATGAGCGCGAACTGGTTCGGCCCGATGCGCTTGAGCGCCTCGGCCTGCAGGAACACCGGCAGCACCGTGCTGAACGTGGCCATGATGATCGCGTAGCCCCACACGGCCGCCGGAAGCTGCAGGGCGGAGACCGGCTCCAGCACGAAGAACTGCACGACCGCGGGCAGGGTGGAGATCACCATGGTATAGGCCGTAAAGCGCATCGAGCCGATGCGTTTCACCATCTCGCTGCCGGCGACAAGGTAGACGGCGTAGGAAAGCGCGGAGCCGAAGATGAAGAGCACCCCGAGGATGAAAAGCCGGCCCTCGATGCCGCCGCCCAGCCGGTTCGACACCACGAGCGCGATGCCGGTGTAGCCGACCACGAGCGCGGCGATCTCGCGCGCCGTGGGCTTCTTGCGCAGGAAGACGAACGAAAGGAGCAGGACGAGCGTCGGGTAGAGGAAGAGGATCAGCCGCCCGAGCCCCGCGCCGACGTACTGCAGCCCGAGGAAGTCGAGGAAGCTCGCAAGGTAGTAGCCGACGAAGCCGAGCGCCGCAAGCGCGAGCCAGTCGCGCCCGGTTAGGCGCGGCTGCTGGCCGCGCAGCCACCAGCCGATCGCGACGAAGAACGGCAGCGAGAGCACCATGCGCAGGAAGAGGAGCGTCACCGGGCTCACCGGGTGGCCCGTGTCGGTCGGCACGCCGTACGCGAGCTTGATCCAGATGGGCCGGAACGAGAAGGCGACGACGCCGACGATGGCGAACGCGACGCCCCAGGCGCGGTAGCTCGGTGCCCTCAACGGCTGCTGCTGCGCCTGGTGCCGCGACTCTCACCGAGCAGGGAGCCGAGGACGCCGCGCACCAGGCGCCGCCCGAGCTCCGAGCCGATGGCGCGGGCGACGCTCTTGGAGGCCGCCTCCACCATGCCTTGCGATTGACGTCCGCCGCGGGGGCCGGTCTTGCCGAAGAGGATGTCCGAAAGCGGACTTGCTTCCTCAGCCTGCGGCGCATTCGCGGGCGCCTGCGCCACGGACTGTTCGGCGCGCTTCTTCAGCACCTCGTGCGCCGACTCCCGGTCGATCGCCTTGCCGTAGTGCGCGGACAGCGGGGAGGCGGCGAGGAGCGCGCTGCGCTCGGCGTCGCTGATGGGCCCGAGCTGGCTCCCCGGCGGCACGATGAAAGCGCGCTCCACGACGTTCGGGCGGCCCTTGGCGTCGAGGAACGACACGAGCGCCTCGCCCACGCCGAGCTCGGCAATGACTTTCTCCGCCTTGAGCCTCGGATTCTGGCGCAGCGTCTGCGCGGCGCTCTTCACGGCCTTCTGGTCCTTGGGCGTGAAGGCCCTCAGCGCGTGCTGCACGCGGTTGCCGAGCTGGCCGAGCACCGCTTCCGGAATGTCGAGCGGGTTCTGGGTCACGAAGTAGACGCCGACGCCCTTGGAGCGGATGAGCCGTACCACCTGCTCGATCTTGTCGAGCAGCGCCCTCGGCGCCTCGTCGAAGAGGAGGTGCGCCTCGTCGAAAAAGAAGACGAGGCGCGGCTTTTCCGGGTCGCCGACCTCGGGAAGCTGCTCGAAGAGCTCCGCGAGCAGCCAGAGGAGGAGCGTCGAATAGAGCCGCGGCGTGTGGAGCAGCCGGTCGGCGGCGAGGACGTTCACGACGCCCTTGCCGTCCTCGGTCTGCATGAGGTCGGCGAGGTCGAGCATCGGCTCGCCGAAGAACTTCTCGGCGCCCTCCTGCTCGAGCCGCAGCAGGCCGCGCTGGATGGCGCCGATGGAGGCGGCCGAGACATTTCCGTAGCGGGTGCGGATCGTCGCGGCGTTGTCGGCGACGAACTGAAGCATCGCACGCAAATCCTTCAGGTCGAGCAGCAGCAGCCCGCTCTCGTCGGCGACGCGAAAGACGATCGAGAGCACGCCCTCCTGCACCTCGTTCAGGCCGAGCATGCGGCCCAGGAGCAGCGGGCCCATGTCCGAGACGGTGGCGCGCACCGGGATGCCCCGCTCGCCATAGACATCCCAGAAGACGGTCGGGCAGGCCGCATACGCCGCTTCGAGCCCGAGCGCCTTCAGCCGCTCCTCGACTTTCGCGTTGCCGCCGCCGGGCCTGGCGAGGCCCGCGAGGTCGCCCTTGACGTCGGCGAGGAACACCGGCACGCCGATCGACGAGAAGCCGTGCGCGAGCGCCTGCAGCGTGACCGTCTTGCCGGTGCCCGTCGCGCCGGTGATCAGGCCGTGGCGGTTGGCCAATCCCGGCAGCAGCACGAGCTCCGTCGAGCCGCTCTTCGCGACGAGGAGGGGTTTGGCCATGACGTATAAAATTATAGCCATGGCAGGTCACAGCAAATGGGCGAACATCAAGCACCGCAAGGCCGCGGCGGATGCCAAAAAGGGGAAGGTCTTCACGCGGCTCATCAAGGAAATCACGGTCGCGGCCAAGCTCGGGGGCGGCGATCCCAACGCCAACCCGCGCCTGCGGCTCGCCATGGACAAGGCGCGCGAGGCCAACATGGCCAAGGACAGCGTGCAGAACGCCATCAAGCGCGGCACCGGCCAGCTCGAAGGCGTGACCTACGAGGAAATCCGCTACGAGGGCTACGGCGTTGGCGGCGCGGCCGTCATGGTGGACTGCCTGACCGACAACCGCACCCGCACGGTGGCGGAGGTCCGCCATGCCTTTTCCAAGAACGGCGGCAACCTGGCCTCGGACGGGGCCGTCGCGTTCCTCTTCAAGCATTGCGGCCAGTTCGTGTTCGCCCCCGGGACGAGCGAGGACCAGGTCATGGAGGCGGGCCTCGATGCGGGCGCCGAGGACGTGGTGAAGAACGACGACGGGTCGGTCGAGCTCGTCTGCGCGCCAGCCGACTTCCAGGCCGTGAAGGAAGCGCTCGAGAAGGCCGGCCTGAAGCCCGATCTCGCCGAAGTCACCATGAAGCCCATCAACGAGACCGTGCTCGCGGGCGACGATGCCGCGCGCATGCGCCGGCTCCTGGACGCGCTGGAGAGCCTCGACGACGTCCAGGAGGTCTACACCACCGCGGTGCTCGACTGAGAATCCTCGGCATCGATCCGGGCCTCAAGGTGACCGGATTCGGCGTCATCGAGAAGGGCAGCCGCGGCCTCTCGTACGTGACCAGCGGCTGCGTGAAGTCGGGCGACGGCGACCTCGCGACGCGGCTGCGCACGATCCTCCTCGGGCTGAACGAGATCATCGGCGCGCACGCCCCCGCCGAGGTGGCGATCGAGAAGGTCTTCGTCAACGTGAACCCGCAGTCGACGCTTCTTCTCGGCCAGGCACGCGGCACGGCCATCTGCGCCGCCGTGCTCGCCGGCCTGCCGGTGGCGGAGTACACAGCGCTTCAGGTCAAGCAGTCGGTCGTCGGCCACGGCCACGCGAAAAAGGAGCAGGTGCAGCACATGGTGCGGCGCCTCCTGGCCCTGCCCGGCGATCCGGCCTCGGATGCCGCCGATGCGCTCGCCTGCGCGATCTGCCATGCCCATGGGGCGCAGCTTGGTGCCATTTCCGCTGCGGGTCGGCGCATGAAAAGAGGGCGCCTGGTGTGATCGGGCGCGTCTCCGGCCGGCTCGTCGGCAAGCATCCGCCGCAGGTGCTCGTCGACGTGGGCGGCGTCGCCTACGAGCTCGACGTGCCGATGAGCACCTTCTACGGCCTGCCTGCCACCGGCGAGCCGGTCACGCTATTCACGCATCTCGCGGTGCGCGAAGACGCGCATACGCTCTATGGCTTCGCCACGCAGGAGGAGCGCAGCGTCTTCCGCCAGCTCATCCGCATCTCCGGAGTCGGCGCGCGCACCGCGCTCGCCGTCCTCTCCGGCCTTTCGGTCGCCGAGCTTTCGCAGGCCGTCGCGCTGCAGGAAGTCGGCCGGCTCACCAGGATTCCCGGCATCGGCAAGAAGACCGCCGAGCGGCTGCTTCTCGAGCTGAAAGGCAAGCTTGCCGAGCCGGTGAGCTCGCCGGCGGCCGAGAAGGCTGCCGACGTCCTGCACGCGCTCCTCGCGCTGGGCTACAGCGAGAAGGAAGCCGCAGCCGCCACGCGCAGCCTGCCGCCCGACATTCCCGTGGCCGAAGGGATCCGCGCGGCGCTGAAGTCGCTGGCAAAATCCTGATCATGGCAATCGAGACCGACCGGCTGATCTCCGCGCGCCCTGCATCCTCCCAGGAAGAGCAGTTCGAGCGCTCGCTGCGGCCGCACACGCTGCGCGAGTACGTCGGGCAGGCGAAAGCGCGCGGGCAGCTGGAGATTTTCATCGAGGCGGCGCGCGCCCGGAAAGAGGCACTCGACCACGTGCTGCTCTTCGGGCCGCCGGGCCTCGGCAAGACGACGCTCGCGCACATCATCGCGCGCGAGATGGGCGTGAACCTGCGCCAGACCTCGGGCCCGGTGCTCGAGCGGCCCGGCGACCTCGCCGCGCTCCTCACCAACCTCGAGCCGCGCGACGTGCTCTTCATCGACGAGATCCACCGCCTCTCGCCGGTGGTGGAGGAGATCCTCTACCCCGCGCTCGAGGACTACCAGATCGACATCATGATCGGCGAGGGCCCGGCGGCGCGCTCCATCAAGCTCGACCTGCCGCCGTTCACGCTCGTGGGCGCGACCACGCGGGCGGGCATGCTCACCAATCCGCTGCGCGACCGCTTCGGCATCGTCGCGCGCCTGGAGTTCTACGCCCAGGACGACCTCGCGGCCATCGTGCGCCGCTCGGCGCAGCTCCTCGACGTGGCGATCCGCGACGAGGGCGCCGCCGAGATTGCCTGCCGGGCTCGCGGCACGCCACGCGTGGCGAACCGGCTGCTGCGCCGCGTGCGCGACTATGCGCAGGTCAAGGCGGACGGGACCGTCGACCGCGCCGTCGCGCAGGCGGCGCTGCAGATGCTCGACGTCGACGCGCTCGGCCTCGACCTCATGGACCGCAAGCTCCTGCTCGCCGTGATCGAGAAGTTCTCGGGCGGGCCGGTCGGCCTGGAGAACCTCGCCCACGCCATCGGCGAGGAGGCCGACACGATCGAGGACGTGCTCGAGCCGTATCTCATCCAGCAGGGCTACCTGCAGCGGACGCTGCGCGGGCGCGTCGCCACCCTGGCCGCCTACCGGCACTTCGGCCTCGCCGCGCCGGCGGGCGCCGCGGCAGGGCCGGATCTCCTTTCCGGCACTTGAGCGCTTCCGCCGGCCACGCGCGCTCCCGCTTCAGGATCCCGGTCCGCGTCTACTACCAGGACACGGACGCCGGTGGTGTCGTTTTTCACGGACAGTACCTGTCCTTTTTCGAGCGGGCGCGCACCGAGCTCCTGAACGCGGCGGGCGTGGACCTCGCCCGCCTCGCCGACGATCGCCGGGTGCTCTTCCTCGTGTTCGAGCTTTCCATCCGGTACCACCGGCCGGCGCGGCTCAACGATCTTCTTTCCGTCACGGCCGATGTGATTAAAATCGGCGGCGCGAGCGTCGTGTTTCGCCAGCGCGTCGAACGCGACGCGCAATGCCTTGTCGAAGCCGACGTCACGGTGGCTACCGTGCACCGCGACACGATGCGGCCGGTTCGCATTCCGCAAGAAGTCGCGCAGCAGCTCGCGCAAGAACTCGAACGGGCACTCCAATGACCCTCACGCAGGACCTCGACATCTGGACGCTGATTCTCAACGCGAGCCTGGTGGTCAAGGCCGTCATGCTGATCCTCGTCGCCGTATCGTTCATGTCCTGGATGTTCATCTTCCAGAAGTGGTTCTCGATCCGGCGCGCGAGCCGCCAGACTGAGAAGTTCGAGCGCGAGTTCTGGGGCGGCAACGACCTGGTCGCGCTCTACCAGGGCGCGGTGAACCACCGCCACAGCATCGGCAGCCTGGAGCGCATCTTCGAGGCGGGCTTCCGCGAGTTCGCCAAGCTGCGCAACCAGAAGAGCACCGAGACGAGCGACATGGTCGACGGCGCGCGCCGCGCCATGCGCGCGACGTTCCAGCGCGAGATGGACTTCCTCGAGCGGCATCTCGCGTTCCTCGCCTCGACCGGCTCGGTGAGCCCCTACGTCGGGCTCTTCGGCACGGTGTGGGGCATCATGCACGCCTTCCGCAGCCTCGCGAACGTGCAGCAGGCGACGCTTGCGCAGGTGGCCCCGGGCATCGCCGAGGCGCTCGTCGCCACGGCCATCGGCCTTTTCGCCGCCATCCCCGCGGTGGTCGCCTACAACCGGTACTCGCACGACATCGATCGCCTGGCGAACCGCTTCGAGAGCTTCATGGAGGAGTTCTCCAACATCCTTCACCGGCAAGCAGTGAAGTAGGCGCGGGAGAGCGGCATGGCGCTCCACAAACGCAAAGGGCCGATGCACGAGATCAACGTCGTGCCGTACATCGACGTGATGCTCGTGCTGCTCGTCATCTTCATGGTCACGGCGCCGCTCGTCACGCCCGGCGTCATCGACCTGCCGAGCGTCGGCAAGGCCGGGCAGCCCAAGGTGGTGCCCGTCGAGATCGTGGTGCGCGAAGATGGCGGGCTTCTCGTGCGCGAGCGCTCGCCGGGCGGCGGCATCCTCCATGAGCAGCCCGTGACGCGCTCGGAGCTGATCGGCCTCATCAAGCGCCGGCAGGCGGAGAGCCCCGAGCTCGCTGTGCTGATCGCCGGCGACCGCAACGTACGCTACGAAGCGGTTCTGCAGGTCATGGACGATCTGCGCACGCAGTCGGTGGCCCGTGTCGGCCTGCAGGTGAAGCCGGCGCAGCGGTGAACGCGGAGGCGTTCGCATGAGCGCGCGGTGGCGCGAGCGCAAGGAGCCGGGCTACCTCAGGGCATTTCTCCTGGCGTTCGCCGTCCACGCCGTGCTGGTCGGCATGCTCGTGCTCGGCGTGCGCTTTCAAAGCCGCGAGCCCGAAGCGGTGACCGTGGAGCTCTGGGATCCGCCGCGCGTCGCGCAGGCGCCCAAGCCCGAGCCCAAGCCGGAGCCCAAGGCCGAGCCGCCCAAGCCGCAACCGAAGCCCGAGCCCGAGCCACCCAAGCCCGAACCCAAGCCCGAGCCGCCGAAGCCGGAGCCCAAGCCCGAGCCGCCCAAGCCCGAGCCGAAGCCGGAGCCGCCGAAGCCCGATCCGGAGCCGCCCAAGCCCGAGATCGTCGAGAAGCCCACGCCCAAGCCGGAGCCCAAGCCCGAGCCTAAGCCTGAGCCCAAGCCTGAGCCGAAGCCGGAACCGAAGCCGAAACCCAAGCCGCCCGAGCCGAAGCCGAAGCCCAAGCCCCCTGAGCCGAAGCCCAAGCCCAAGCCGAAGCCCGAGCCGCCCGCACGCGACACCGAGCTCGAGAAGCTGGTGCAGCAGCAGCTCGCGCAAGAACAGCAGCGGATTCGCGACCAGATGATCCGCGAGCAGGCCGAGCGCGAGCGGCTGGCGCTCGCGCAGGCAGCACGCGACCGGGCATTGGCCGAATGGAGCAGTCGCATCCGGGCGAAGATCCGCGGGAACATCCCTTCCCAGGCGGTGCAGGCAGTGAAAGGCAATCCCGAAGCCATATTTGTCGTGACACTGCTACCGACGGGCGAAGTGCTCGGCAATCCGCGCATGGTCAAGTCCAGCGGGAACAAGGGTTACGACGATGCGGTGTACCGCGCTATCCTTAGGTCGTCCCCGCTGCCGAAGCCGGAGAACCCCGCCGACTTCCGCCGTGAGCTGGAACTTCGCTTCCGCCCGCAGGACTAATGGAAAATTTCCAACAACATCAGGAGGATCGCTTCCTTGTTCGCCGCCCGTAGCCCCGCGTGGGTCCGCCGCCTGGCGGGCGTGTGCCTTCTGCTGGCCATGGCGGTCAGCGCGCCGGCCGGGGCGCAGCTTTCCATCGAGATCACCGGGGCCGGCCTGCAGCGCATCCCGGTCGCCATCGTGCCCTTCGCCGGCGAGGCCGCCATTGGCGGCGTGACGCAGATCATCCGCGCCGATCTGGAGCGCAGCGGGCAGTTCCGCGCGCTCGAGATTCCGCCGCTGCCGACGCTGCCCACCGAGAACTCCACGCCCAACTATCCGGAGTGGCGCGCGCGGCTGGCCGACGCGCTGCTCGTCGGCTCGGTGGCGGCGCGCCCCGACGGCCGCTACGAAGTGCGCTTCAAGCTGCACGACGTGGTGCAGCAGCGCGACCTCAGCGGCATCGCGTACACGCTCTCGAAGGAGCAGATCCGCGCCACCGCGCACCGCATCGCCGACTACGTCTACGAGAAGCTGACCGGCGAGCGCGGCGTGTTCTCGACGCGCATCGCCTACGTGGTCAAGCGCGGCAACCGCTACGAGCTTCAAATCGCCGACGCCGATGGCGCGGGCGAGGAGACCGCGCTCGCCTCGTTCGAGCCGATCATCTCGCCCGCCTGGTCGCCCGACGGGCGCCGCGTCGCCTACGTCTCCTTCGAGAGCAAGCGGCCAGTGGTGTACGTCCACTCGCTGCAGGACGGCAAGCGCAGCGTGGTGGCCAACTTCCGCGGCTCCAACTCGGCGCCGGCCTGGTCGCCCGACGGCAAGCGGATCGCGGTCACGCTCTCGCGCGAGGGCGGCTCGCAGATCTTCCTCGTCAACCCGGACGGCAGCAACCTGCGGCGCCTCACCACTTCGACGGCGATCGACACCGAGCCGCGCTTCTCTCCGGACGGGCGCTGGCTCTACTTCACTTCCGACCGCGGCGGCAGCCCGCAGATCTACCGCATGCCGGCGAACGGCGGACCCGCGCAGCGAGTGACCTTCGAGGGTAGCTATAATGTTTCGCCGCGGCCAAGCCCGGACGGCAAGTCGCTTGCCTACATCACGCGCAACGAGGGCAAGTTCCAGGTAGCGCTGCTCGACCTCGCCAACAACCAAGTGCAAATCGTCA
Source organism: uncultured Enterobacteriaceae bacterium (assembly GCA_964461055.1). Lineage (GTDB taxonomy): Bacteria > Pseudomonadota > Gammaproteobacteria > Burkholderiales > SG8-39 > SCGC-AG-212-J23. Next base: position 10,643 of record CAYWSG010000037.1, read on the forward strand.
CTGACAGCGATCGCGACGAATCGCCCAGCTTTGCGCCCAACGGGCGCATGATCCTCTTCGCCACCGTCATCGGCGAGCGGGGCGTGCTGTCGGCTGTCTCCTCCGATGGCCGCATCCGGCAGCGCCTCACCACCAGCGGGGGCGACGTCCGCGAGCCGGCCTGGGGACCCTTCATCGAGTGAAAGGAGCAAACATGCGCGCAATCCTCATCGCAGCCATCGCCGTCGCGGGCACCCTCGCCGTCGGCGCCTGCAGCACCACGCCGACCGACGAGGAACAGAAGCCGGCGGGCGTCGAGGAACGCTCGCCCGGGACGCCGGGGGCCGCAGGCGAGCGGCCGGGCGTCTCGACCGTCGACCTCACCTCGAAGCCCGCCCCGAGCGACATCGACGAGCTGAAGGACCCGGCGAGCCCGCTTTCGAAGCGCTCGATCTACTACGACTTCGACAAGTTCGACGTCAAGGAAGAGTACCGGCCCCTCGTCGAGGCCCACGCCAAGTACCTGCGCGAGCATCCGCAGGCCAAGGTGCTCATCCAGGGCAACACCGACGAGCGCGGCAGCCGCGAATACAACGTGGCGCTCGGCCAGCGCCGTGCCGACGGCGTGCGCCGGCTGCTCGTCCTGCTGGGCGCGCGCGACTCCCAGATCGAGGCGGTGAGCCTCGGCGAGGAGAAGCCGAAGGCCGAGGGCAGCAACGAGGAGGCGTGGGCGCAGAACCGCCGCAGCGACATCCTCTATAGCGGCGAATACTGATGCGCCTGCGCTCCTTCCTGGTCATGTTCGCCGGCGTCGTGCTGGCCGCCCCGGCGTTCGCCCAGGGCCTCTTCGACGACGCCGAGGCGCGGCGGCGCATCGAGCGGCTGCGCCAGCAGGTCGAGGCGAACCAGCGCGCCCTCGACGAGCGATTCGCCAGGATCGAGAGCGCGGCCACCGACCGCAACGCGATCCTGGAGCTCTCTTCGCAGATCACCGCGGTGCGCGACGATATCGCGCGCCTGCGGGGACAGGTCGAGGTGCTCCAGCACCAGGCCGACATGGCGGAGAAGCGCCAGAAGGACCTCTACCTGGACATCGACACGCGCCTGCGCAGACTCGAAGAAGCGCGCGAGGCGGCCGGTGCCCAGACGCCGGGAGCCGTGGCACAGCCGGCGGAGCCGACCGAGGCGGAGAACAAGGCCTACACGGCGGCGCTCGACCAGTTCAAGCTCGGCAACTACGCGCTTGCTGTTTCGGCCATGCAGGGCTTCCTCCTCACCTACCCGAACAGCGCCCTCGCGCCGAACGCCCAGTACTGGATCGGCATGGCCCACTCCGGCCAGCGCGACTACAAGAGCGCCATCGCGGCGCAGCGCAAGCTCCTCTCGCAGTGGCCTGACAGCCCCAAGGCGCCCGATGCGCTCCTCAGCATCGCGAGCGCCCAGGAGACCATGGGCGACCGCCGCGCGGCGCAGCAGACGCTGGAAGAGCTGATCCAGAAGTATCCCGACAGCAGCTCCGCCGCGAGCGCCAAGCAGCGTCTCGCAATCCTGCAGAAGCGGTAGGGGCCGCCCGCGCGCCACCCGGCGGCCAAGCCGCCCGTGGCGCACGACAGGCTGGCGAACGGGTCGCGGAGGCTGATAAAATCCGCCCCTTCCTGCAGTAGCAGCTTCCTGCTTCGACGGGTCGTTAGCTCAGCTGGTAGAGCAGCGGACTTTTAATCCGTTGGTCGGCGGTTCGAATCCGCCACGACCTACCAACAACTTCAAAGTCTCACCAAGTTAAGCCCGCGCCGACCGCGGGCTTTTTTATTACTCTTCATCGGTCAATGCTATAGAACCGGCAAGCGGACCAACATGGACAGGGAGCGGATCGATGGGCGACGTGAGGCAGTGGTCGGTGGACGAAGTGGTGGCTCTGCTCGAGCTTCCTTTCAACGACTTGCTTTACCGGGCGCACGGCGTTCATCGGAAGCACTTCGATGCCAATGAAGTACAGCTGTCCACGCTCCTGTCTATTAAGACCGGCGGCTGTCCGGAAGACTGCAAGTATTGCCCCCAGTCTGCCCGCTACTCGACGGGCGTTCAGAATGAGCCCCTGCTGGAGTTGGGAAACGTGATTGAAGCCGCTACGCTGGCGAAGGCGCAAGGCGCAACCCGCTTTTGCATGGGGGCGGCGTGGAGGGGGCCGAAGGCCAAGGATCTGGCTAAGGTCGCGGAAATGATTGCGGCCGTCAAAGCGCTTGGCCTGGAAACCTGCGTGACGCTCGGCATGCTGAAGGACGGGCAGGCAGAGGAGCTGAAGGCGGCCGGCCTGGATTACTACAACCACAACATCGATACGTCTCCGGCGTATTACGGCGAAATTATCTCCACCCGAAAATTCGACGACCGGCTCGATACGCTTCGTAGAGTGCGGAAGGCGGGGATACGGGTATGCTGCGGTGGGATCGTGGGCATGGGAGAGACGCGAAGGGATCGTGCCGCCATGCTTGCCGAGCTCACTTCCCTCACGCCGCACCCGGAGTCCGTGCCGATCAATCAGCTTGTGCAAGTGCCCGGTACGCCGTTTGACGGGCGGCCTGCGCTCGAGCCGCTCGAGTTCGTCAGGACCGTTGCCGCCGCTCGCATCGCACTTCCGACCAGCATGATCCGCCTCTCCGCGGGACGGCGCGAGCTGGGTGAAGCGGTACAGGCGCTGTGCTTTTTCGCGGGCGCCAACTCCATTTTTTACGGGGAGCGGCTGCTCACGACGGACAATCCTGAACAAGAGAGCGACAAGCGCCTGCTACAGGAGCTTGGCCTTCGAGAGCTCCAATCCGTTTCGCCTCCCGGGTAATGTCGATTGCCTGAAAGGCGGCCGCCGTCCTGGTGGCGGGAACCTGCGAGGCCATCAAGGTAATGGCGCAGTATCATCGAGACGCGCCTAAG
>CAYWSG010000037.1:13649-28544 GCA_964461055.1 uncultured Enterobacteriaceae bacterium
GGGAACCTGCGAGGCCATCAAGGTAATGGCGCAGTATCATCGAGACGCGCCTAAGCGCTTCCCTCCGATTGATTCCTGGAAGTGGAAGTGCGTTGCTTTTGGAGGTCTCGAGCAATGAAGAACGAAGCAAGCTACCTGTCTGAAAACGTCTATCCGAAGATCAAGGTGGCTGCCGTGCAGGCCGGGCCGGTCTTCATGGACCGGGACGCTACCGTCGAGAAGGCATGCCGTCTGATAGAGGAGGCGGGAGATCACGGTGCCCGCCTTATTGCATTCCCCGAAGTGTTTATTCCGGCGTATCCGTACTGGGCGCGATATCTCGCTCCCATTCAGTCCACGCGCCACACCAAGGAGTTACTCAAGCAGGCTGTCCAGGTTCCAGGCAAGGCCACGGAGCGGTTGGCCAACGCCGCGCGCAAAGCGGGTGCCTACGTAGTCGTAGGGATCAACGAAAAAGTGGCAAGCGCTCATGGGACGCTCTTCAATACGAACCTGGTCTTCACGCCGGCTGGCGACCTCCTGGCGGCGCACAGGAAGCTTGTTCCGACCCTGTCGGAAAAGCTGGTCTGGGCCTATGGGGATGGCGGGGATCTGCGAGCGCACCCGACGGAGTTCGGCCGCCTGGGGACCTTGATCTGCGGGGAGAACGCGAATCCGCTGGCCCGGTTCGTACTGATCGCCGAAGGCGAGCAGATCCACGTGGCCAACTACCTTGCGCTACCCCGCGAAGACAAGGGTGGCTATGACCTTGCAAAGGACATCGAGATCCGTAGCGCCGCGCATTCTTTCGAAGGCAAGATCTTCACTGTCGTGGCCTCCTCGGTCATCAACCAGAGTGTCATCGATTACTTTGCCGCGTATCCCGAGGTTCAGGCCCTGTTGTCCAGTGGCAGCGTCGGGCACACGGCCGTCTATGGGCCGTGGGGCCTGCCCGTCGCCGGACCACTGGATCCGAAGGTTGAAGGCATTCTTTACGCCGACATCGATCTGGACGAGGCGTTGCTTCCGAAGCTGCGTCACGACATTGGAGGAAGCTACAACCGCTTCGACGTCATGGAGGTGGTGGCGCGCAGGTTCCGGCATCAGGGCGTTCGGGACAGGTCGAGCGGTCACCTCCGCGTCCAGGGCCGACGGTCGGAGGTAGATGAAGAGCCGGATACGGATTCGTTGATTCGCTCCAAATAGGAGTGAATCCGAATTGGAGGCTAAGGCCTCTAATTCGCCGGCGGATTGCCTTCGAGGTGATGCCCGACCACGGCACGAAGCACGGCGTGCGCGGGCGAAGAGCGCCGCGCGCTACTGCAGATCGAGGATAAAGAGTCGGATCAGCTCTTCGAGGTCGGCAGGCTCGGCTCGAAGCTGGCAGCCGATCCGCGTGATTCGCCGGCCCTCATGGATCGAGGGAATGACCTGGCGGACGTCGATGTCGACGGCGATGGGCGGACGGTGCGGATGGGGGATGCGCGCGCCGCTCAGCCGCGTGCCGGCGCAAAGCGGAATGACGCCCTCGTGCCGGAGAAACGCCCTGCCGTCGAGGCCCACGTCGATGAGCTTGGCATCGAAGGCGAGCAGGCCCATGCGCACCTGGCAGTCGAGCTCCACGAAGTCCGGGACCTGCATCTGTTTCGGGGTGCGCCCGTGCTGAACCGCGAGGACCCGGGTCGGAAGCGCGAGCTGGATGGCCGGCTCCGAGTCGTGAACGACCTCGCGCGCACCGGTGGTGGAGAAGGCGTACCGCGCGCCGCGGTGATTGCAGCGCAAGACCACCGATCTTGCGGCGAGCAGCGCCGAGTTCGCCCTCTTCTGCTCTGCGCACGAGACGCGGATGTGCTGCCTTACCGGGTCCACGCAAACCAGCCGCGACACGAAGAGGCCGCTGGATGGAAGGTTGGCGCTGACCGGATCGCCATCGTCGGCCATGGCGACGAGGAGGCGGTCGATCTCGATGCCCGAGCGCACCAGGACCTGGCCTGCGGCAGCGACTCGGGCGGCAAGGGGGAGGAGCGCGGACACGATCGCGAACTTCGCCTGCGCAGGCGATCGCCGCAATGACGGAATTCGCGCCGCCGCGCGTGGCGACCCCTGCGTTCGTGACGAACGTCATGGAAGGGCCGACGGTTTCGCACTCCGGGCGCGCGGCGTCGCCGGCAGGCGACGCCCACAAAGAGAAACGCCCCGGACGCAAAGCGAGCGGGGCGTTTCCTACTGCGTACTACGGTTACTTAAGGCAGCCGGCCGTAATGCTGGCCGAACGTCCAGTCAACGGCTCGTGCTCCTGAAGCTGCGGGTGGATCCGTCGCTGGAGTCCTGCCGGCCGGTCATGCCTTGGTCGTCTCTCACGGGATCACCTCCTTTCGTAGTTGCCAGCCGCCAGTCTAGCAAATGCGGGGCGGCAATCTCCGTGCAGCTCGTCAGGGCTTGCCCGCGAGCTGGGCCTCGAGCGCCTCTGCGAGCGCCTGCGCTGCGGTCGCCGCGGCGACGCGGCCGTCGCCCATCTGACTCTCGGCGACGCCGTGGAGGGCGGCGGCGAGCTTGCGGCGGTCCTCCGGCGTCCATTGCGGCGCCTTCATCAGCTCGGGCACGACGACGGCGACGATCCACGTCACTTCGCGGATCGCCGTGCGGATGCGTGAGTCGATGAGCTCGTGGACTTCCGAGCGCGAAACGCCCTGCCTGCTCTGTGCCATGTCGGGCTCCGTATGAGTGCGTCGGAAGAAGACTAGCGCGATTTGCATTACATTCGCGCCATGCACGAGCCGCCTGTCGCGCCCCGCGTTGCCGGCCTCCTTCTTGCAGTCGCCCTGCTGGCGCTCTTGCTGCCGCTGGCGGCCCGGGGGCAGATCCCTGGCGTCGCCACGCGCGATGGCGTGCCCACGCTCGCGCCCCTGCTCGAGCGCGTGACGCCCGCAGTGGTCAACATCGCCGTGCTCCAGCGCAGTCCCGAGGAGCAGAACCCGATGCTGCGCGATCCGTTCTTCCGCCGCTTCTTCGGCCTGCCGGGGGAAATGAAGCCGCAGATCGCCGCCGGTTCGGGCGTAATCGTCGACGCCGCGAACGGCTATGTCATCACCAACGCGCATGTGATCAAGGATGCGCGCGAGGTGGCGGTGACGCTGAAGGACAAGCGGCGCTTCCCGGCGGTCGTGGTCGGCGAGGACGCCGGCACGGACATCGCGCTGCTCAAGATCGACGCGTCCGGGCTCGCCGAGCTGAAATGGGGCGACTCGGACGCGTTGCGCGTCGGCGATTTCGTGGTCGCCATCGGCAACCCCTTCGGCATCGGACAGACCGTGACCTCGGGGATCGTCTCGGCGCTGGGGCGAAGCGGCCTTTCGATGGAAGGCTACGAGCATTTCATCCAGACCGACGCCTCCATCAATCCGGGAAACTCGGGCGGCGCGCTCATCAACCTGAAGGGCGAGCTCATCGGCATCAACTCCGCCATCATCGGGCCTGCCGGCGGCAACGTGGGGATCGGGTTCGCCGTGCCGTCGGTCATGGCCGCCGCGGTGATGGAGCAGCTCATCCGCTTCGGCGAGGTGAAGCGCGGCCGGCTCGGCATCGCGATGGAGGACGTGCCGGGCGGCACGGGCGCCCTCATCGCCGAAGTGCAGCCGGACTCGCCCGCCGCGCGGGCCGGGATCCGGAAGGGCGACGTGGTGCTCGCCCTGGACGGCCGGCCGGTGCGCGGCTCGGCCGAGCTCCGCGCCCGGCTCGGCGTCGTGCCGGCCGGCGAGACGGTCGAGCTTCGCATCCGGCGCGGCGGCAGCGAGCGCACGCTGAAAGCGCGCATCGCGGAGGTGGAGCGCGGGCAGGTGTCCGGCACGCGCGCGATCGACGAGCTGCCGGGCGCCGCGCTTGCCGAGGTCGAGCGCCCCATCCTTGGCGGGAGCGGCCGCGCGATCCTCGTCTGGGGCGTCAAGGCGGGCTCGGCCGCGTTCTCGCACGGCCTGCGCGCGGGCGACCTCATCGTCGGAGTCAATCAGCGCCGGGTCGAGACGCTGCAGGCGCTGTCGAGGCTCCTCGCCAAAGAGCCGGGCGCGACGCTCAACGTCGTGCGCGGCGACGTGCTCCTCGCCATTCCCCTGCGCTAAGGCGCAGGCGCTGTGCGCTAGCCTTCCGGGCCGAGCGCCGATTCGCGGACGCGCGAGATCTTCTTGACGGCAGGAAGGCGCCGCAGCGCGCGCATCACGCGCGCCAGGTGCTGCCGGTTGGCGACTTCGATGACGAAGCGCATGGTCGTGAAGAGCGAGCGGTCCTCCTCCATCGAGATGGAGTCGATGTTGGAGCCGGCCTCCGCGATCTCGAAGGCGACCTTGGCGAGCACGCCGCGCTGGTTCTCGACGAAGACGTCGATGCTCGCCTGGAAGAGCCGCGTGGTGCGCGGATCCCACTCGACGTCGATCCACTGGTCGGGCTCGTTCGCCCGCGAGCGGGCGATGCTGCGGCACTCCGAGGCGTGCACGACGAGCCCCTGACCCTTCTTGATGGAGCCGGCGATGGCGTCGCCCGGGATGGGGCGGCAGCACGTGGCGAGCTGCACCGCCATGCCCTCGGTGCCGCGGATGGTCACGCTGGCCGCCGGCCTGCTCTCGCCCACGCCTTCGGCGTGCTTTACCAGCTGCCGCGCGACCACGGCCGGCAGGCGCTTGCCGAGGCCGAGGTCGGCGAGGATCTCGCTCTTCGTGCGAGCGCCGGAGTCGCGCACCACGCGCTCCCAGCCCGCGTCGTCGATCTCGGCGAGCGCGGCGCCGAGGGACTTGAGCGCCTGGTCGAGGAGGCGCTCGCCGAGCGCCGCGGACTCCTCGTACTGCATGGTCTTCAGGAAGTGCCGGATGTTCGAGCGCGCCTTGCCGGTGCGCACGTACTGCAGCCATCCCGGGTTCGGCTTGGCGTGGCTCGCGGTGATGATCTCGACGCGGTCGCCGTTGCGAAGCTCGCTGCGCAGTGGCACGAGCTCGCCGTTCACTTTCGCCGCGACGCAGCGGTTGCCGATGTCGGTGTGCACCGCGTAGGCGAAGTCCACCGCCGTCGCGCCGCGCGGCAGCGACAGGATCTTGCCCTTGGGCGTGAAGACGTAGACCTCGTCCGGAAAGAGGTCGACCTTCACGTGCTCGAGGAACTCCTGCGGATCGCCCGACTGGTGCTGGATCTCCAGCAGCGACTGGAGCCACCGGTGCGTCTGCTTCTGCAGCTCCGAGAGCTTGTCGCCGTCGTCCTTGTAGAGCCAGTGCGAGGCGACGCCGGCCTCGGCGAGGTGGTGCATCTGCTCGGTGCGGATCTGAACCTCGACCGGCACGCCGTAGGGCCCGATGAGGTCGGTATGGATCGACTGGTAGCCGTTCGCCTTTGGGATGGCGATGTAGTCCTTGAACTTGCCCGGAATCGGCTTGTAGAGGGCGTGGAGCGCGCCGAGGGCGAGGTAGCAGGAAGCGACGTCGGCGACGATCACGCGACAGCCGAAGATGTCGTGCACCTCGGAGAACGACAGGCGCTTCTCGACCATCTTGCGGTAGGTGGAGAACACGTGCTTTTCGCGTCCCTGCACCGCGGCCGGGATGCCGCTTTCGGCGAGCTTGCGCTTGATGGTCTCCAGCGTGCGGCCGATCATCTCCCGGCGGTTGCCCCGCGCCGCCTTGGTCGCCTTGGCGAGCACCTGGTAGCGCAGCGGATGCATGTGCGAGAAGGCGAGCTCCTGCAGCTCGTGGTAGAGCGCATTCAGCCCGAGCCGGTTGGCGATGGGCGCATAGATCTCCATCGTCTCGCGGGCGACGCGCCGGCGCTTCGCCGGCCCCACGGCGCCGAGGGTGCGCATGTTGTGCAGGCGGTCGGCGAGCTTGATGAGGATGACGCGCACGTCGCGCGCCATCGCGAGCAGCATCTTGCGGAAGTTCTCCGCCTGGGCGTCGGCGGCCGACTGGAACTCGATCTTGTCGAGCTTGGAGACGCCGTCGACGAGCTCCGCCACCGGCCGGCCGAAGGTCTCGCTGATCTCGTCCTTCGTCACCGAGGTGTCCTCGGTCACGTCGTGCAGCAGCGCCGCCATGAGCGTCTGGCCGTCGAGATGCCAGTCGGCGAGGATCTCCGCCACCGCCATCGGGTGGGAGATGTAGGGGTCGCCCGATTGCCGCTTTTGCCCGGCGTGGGCGGCCTCGGAGAAGCGGTAGGCCTGCGCGAGGCGCTCGACGTCGGTCGGCTTCAGGTAGCTGAAGCGTTCCTGGGCGAGGAGCGGCGTGAGGACGGCCATGCTGAGAGGTTAACTCCAAACCCCCTCAGAACACCTCGGGGCCCGAGGCCCCGCTAGAGCGGAGGCGCGGGCGGCGGGGTGGGGTTCTTCTTGAGCACTTCCGTGCCCACCTTCCCGCTCGCGATCTCGCGCAGCGCAATCACGGTGTTCTTGTCGCGGTTCGGCTCGACAAGCGGCGAGGCGCCGGCACTGAGCTGACGCGCGCGATAGGTCGCCGCCAGGGTGAGCTGGAAGCGGTTCGGGATCTTCTTCAGGCAGTCGTCAACCGTGATCCGGGCCATGCGGAATCCTTAAGCGTTGCGTTCCTTGCGGATGATGTCGGCCAGCGCTCGCCGGGCCTCATCGAAGTCGTTGTTAATTATAGCGTATTGGAACTCGTGCCGATGCTCGAGCTCCTCGCGGGCGTTCGCCAGGCGACGCCGGATCACGGCCTCGGTGTCCTGCGCCCGGGCGCGGAGCCGGCGCTCGAGCTCCTCCATCGAGGGCGGCAGGATGAAGATGCCGACGCAACCCGGATAGAGCGCGCGCACCTGCCGCGCCCCCTGCCAGTCGATCTCGAGCACGAGGTCCTCGCCGCGGGCGAGCGTTTCCTCGATGACACGCCGCGAAGTTCCGTAGCGGTAGCCGTGTACCTCCGCGCATTCGAGGAACTCGCCCCGCTCGCGCATGGCAAGGAAGGTCGGCTCGTCGACAAAGTGGTACTCGCGCCCCTGCGCTTCCCCCGGGCGCGGCGGGCGCGTGGTGTACGACACGGACAGCTTGAGGGTCGGATCGTCCCGGAGGATCGCCCGGATGAGGGAGCTTTTGCCGGCGCCCGAAGGGGCCGTGACGACGAAGAGCCGTCCGCCGCGTCGGGGGGCCGTCATTCGATGTTCTGGGCCTGCTCGCGGATCTGCTCGACGAGGAGCTTGAGCTCCATGGCGCGGTCGGCGATCTGCCCGGTGGCCGCCTTGGAGGCGAGCGTGTTCGCCTCGCGGTTCAGCTCCTGCGCAAGGAAATCGAGCCGCTTGCCGGCGGCGCCGCCCGCCCGGATCACGCGCTCCACCTCGGTGCAGTGCGCCCGCAGCCGCTCGAGCTCCTCCGCCACGTCGACCCTCGTGGCGAAGAGCGCCACTTCGGCGCGGATGCGCTCGTCGGCGCCGGGCACGTTCAGGGCGCCCATCGCCTCGCGCAGCCGCTCGGCGAGCTTCGCCTGGTAGGCGGCCACCGATTGCGGCACGAGCGGCGCGACGGCCTCGGCATGCGCCCGCATGGCGGCAATGCGCTCCAGGATCAGCGCTCCGAGCTTCTCGCCCTCGCGCGAGCGCACCGCGGTCAGCTCGGCGATCGCTCTCGCGCAGAGCTCCCGGACCGCGTCGCGCAGCGCCTCGCCCGTCGCCTCGGCCTCGGCCACGATCCCGGGCCAGCGCAGGATGTCGGCGACGCGCAGGGGAGCGGCCTCGGGAATGGCCTGGCGCGCCTGCCCGGCGAGCTCGGCGAGCCGCGCCAGCGCCTCGGCGTCGAGCCGGCGTGGCGCTTGCAGAGCGCCGCCCTCGTGGAGCGAGAGCCGGCATTCGACCTTGCCGCGCGAAAGCCGGGCGGAGAGGAGCTCGCGCAGGTCGGGCTCCACTGCGCGCAGCTCCTCGGAAACGCGCAGCTGCAGGTCGAGGAAGCGCGAGTTGACGGAGCGCAGCTCGAGGACGAGGCGGCCTTGCGGCGTGTCGGCCGACGCGCTGGCAAAGCCGGTCATGCTCTGGATCATGTTTGACAATTTGCGGCGTGGCGCGCCGTCAGCCGCCGGATCCGCCGTGACCAATTGCACGCGCATGCGGGACGGGCTGCGAGGGCGAGGCGGTATCATAGGGTAGATGGCCGCGCAAGCCAACACGCCGCTGCCCGAAGGCACGCGGCTCGAGAACTACCGCATTCTCCGGCTGCTCGCCTCCGGTGGCTTTTCCTTCGTCTATCTCGCGCATGACGAGAACGACGTGCCGGTGGCCATCAAGGAGTATCTGCCATCCTCGCTCGCCCTGCGCACCAACGGCTCGCCGTATCCCAACGTGCCGGAAGAGAACGCAGCCACCTTCCGCTACGGCATGAAGTGCTTTTTCGAGGAGGGCCGCGCCCTCGCGGGCCTGTCGCATCCCAATGTCGTGCGGGTGCTCAACTTCTTCCGCGCGAACGAAACGGTGTACCTCGTCATGCGCTACGAGCGCGGCCGCACGCTGCAGCAGCACATCTACCGGCGCAGCGGGCCGATCTCGGAGGAGTGGCTGCGCAAGACCTTCGCCGAGCTCCTCAACGGCCTGCGCGAAGTCCACAGCAACAAGCTCCTGCATCTCGACATCAAGCCCGGCAACGTCTACGTGCGCAACGACGGCTCGCCGGTCCTCATCGATTTCGGCGCCGCCCGCCAGACGCTCACGGCCGAGGTCCGCAAGCTCCCGCCCACGTATACGCCCGGATTCGCCTCGCCCGAGCAGCACGAGCGGCGGGACGACCTGGGCCCGTGGAGCGACATCTATTCCGTCGGCGCCACCATGTACGCCTGCCTCGCGGGATCGCCGCCCGCGGCGGCGCCCCAGCGCCTCGAAAAGGACACGCTCACGCCGGCACGGCGTGCCTGGGCGGGAAAGTATTCGGCGGAGCTTCTCGACACCGTGGACTGGTGCCTGCGGCTCGACCACCTCGAGCGTCCGCAGAGCGTCTTCGCGCTCCAGAAGGCACTGCTGGGCGAGAAGCCGCCCGAGCACCGGGGCGAGGCGCCGTTCCTCGACCAGGTGCGCACGGCGCTGAAGCTCGCCTGGGGGCGGCGCGGATGAAATACGCGCTCGTCCAGGACAGCCGCATCGGCGGGCGGCGGATGAACCAGGACCGGATCGGCCAGTGGTCCACGCCCGAATCGCTCCTCATGGTGGTTGCCGACGGGATGGGCGGGCACATCGACGGCGAAGTGGCGGCGCAGACGACGGTCGACATCCTCGGGCGTTCGTTCCAGAACGAGGCGCGCCCGCGGCTTGCGCATCCGTCGGCGTTTCTCTCGCGCAACATCGCCGCCTCGCACGTCGCGATCGTGCGCGAGGCCCAGGTCCGCGGATTGCCCGAGGCGCCGCGCACCGTAGTCGTCGCCTGCCTCGTGCAGGACGGCCACGCCTACTGGGCGCATACGGGCGACTGCCGGCTCTACCTCTTCCGCAAGGGCCGCATCCATGTGCGCACGAAGGATCACTCGGTGGTCCAGCAACTCGTCGACGAGGGCCGCATCCGGGAGGAGGCGGTGTCCTCCCACCCCCAGCGCAACCGCCTGCTGCAGTGCCTGGGCGGCCTGCACGCGCCGCGCATCGACGTAGGCACCGAGCGCCTGGCGAAAGACGATGTGCTGCTTCTCTGCTCCGACGGCCTGTGGGGTCCGCTCACCCAGCGGCAGATGCTGAACGCGGTGCTCACGCAGCCCCTCGACGAGGCGGTGGCCAGCCTCGTCGCGCTCGCGGAGGCGCGCGCGGGCCGCGACTGCGACAATACCTCCGTCGTCGCCATGACCTGGGGCGAGGAGATGGTCCGCCTCGAGGAAGACGGGCCGCGTACCGTGCCGTACGAGGAGCTGCGCACCGACGTGCAGGACTTCACCGCCACCGACCTCGAGTTCCTTCGCATGACCGACGAGGACGTCGAGCGGGCGATCGCCGACATCAAGGCGGCGCTGCGCAAGAACGCGCCGGGGAGCTAGCGCATGAGACCCAGCAAGCGAGGGCCGGCGGAGCTTCGCCAGGTGCGGCTGCAGCGCGGCTTTACCCGCCATGCGGAGGGCTCCGTGCTCGTCGAGTTCGGCGATACCCGCGTGCTTTGCACGGCTTCGGTGGAGGACCGCGTGCCGCCGTTCCTGCGCGATACGGGACGCGGCTGGGTGACCGCGGAGTACGGCATGCTTCCCCGGGCGACGAACACGCGCACCGATCGCGAGGCAGCGCGCGGCAAGCAGTCGGGGCGTACCCAGGAGATCCAGCGCCTCATCGGCCGCTCGCTCCGGGCGGTGATCGACCTGGAGGCGCTCGGCGCGCGCACCATCACCGTCGACTGCGACGTGCTGCAGGCGGATGGCGGCACGCGCACGGCGGCGATTACGGGCGGATTCGTCGCGCTGCACGACGCGCTCGGCTGGCTTAAAGCCAGGGGCGACCTTGCTGCGTTGCCGGTGCGCGACTTCGTCGCCGCGGTCTCCGTGGGAATCTACGAGGGCTCGCCGGTGCTCGATCTCGACTACGCCGAGGACTCCGCCTGCGGCACCGACATGAACGTCGTCATGACCGGAGGCGGCCGCTTCGTCGAGATGCAGGGTACGGCCGAGGGCGAGCCCTTCTCGCGCGCCGAGGCCGACGCCATGCTCGCGCTCGCCGAGCGCGGCATCGCCGAGCTCGTCGCGCACCAGCGCCGCGCGCTGGGGGTCGGCTGACGGCGCCTCGCGCGTCGCGACCGATGCCGGCAGCGATTCGGCGGCTCGTGGTCGCCTCGGGCAATCCCGGGAAGCTGCGCGAAATCGCGGCGCTCCTTGCGCCTTCCGGAATCGAGCTCGTCCCGCAGGCCGACCTCGGCATTGCGGAGGCCGAAGAGCCGCACGCGACGTTCCTCGAGAACGCGCTCGCCAAGGCGAGGCACGCGGCGGCCGCGAGCGGCATGCCGGCCCTCGCGGACGACTCGGGGCTTTGCGTCGAGGCGCTGGGGGGCGCGCCGGGCGTGCATTCGGCCTACTATGCCGGCCGCGACGGCACACGCGAGGAGCGCGACGCCCGCAACAACGAGAAGCTGCTCGCTTCGCTCGGGGATGAGCGCGGCGCCTACTACTGCTGCGTGATGGTGCTGCTGCGGCATGCCGCCGATCCGCGCCCGATCGTGGCCGAGGGTCTCTGGCGGGGCGAGATCGCGCGTGCCCCGCGGGGAACCAACGGCTTCGGCTACGATCCATTGTTCTACCTGCCGGCGCTCGGCAAGACGGCCGCCGAGCTCGATGCGGAAGAGAAGAACCGCCTCAGCCACCGCGCGGCGGCGCTGCGCCGGCTGGCAAGCCTCCTCGACGAATGGAAATAGCCCTCGAACGGCCCGGCGCGGTGCGCCTCGCGGCGCTGCCGCCGCTCGGCGTCTACGTCCACATCCCCTGGTGCGTGCGCAAGTGCCCGTACTGCGACTTCAACTCGCACGAGCGCGCCGGTCCGCTGCCCGAGGCCGCCTACGTCGAGCGCCTCCTCCGTGACCTGGAAGAATGCCTGCCGTGGATCTGGGGCCGGCGCGCGTCCAGCGTGTTCATCGGCGGGGGCACGCCCAGCCTCTTCTCGCCCGCGGCGATCGACGCGCTGCTCTCCGGCCTGCGGGCCCGGGTGCCGCTCGATCCGCAGGCCGAGGTCACGCTCGAGGCCAACCCGGGAACCGTCGAGGCGGCGCGCTTCCGCGGCTTTCGCGACGCCGGCGTCAATCGGATCTCCCTCGGCGTGCAGAGCTTCGAGGCGCCGATGCTTTCCGCGCTCGGGCGGATCCACAGCGGCGACGAGGCCGTGCGCGCCGTCGAGGCGGCGCTTGCCAGCTTCGACAACGTCAACGTCGACCTGATGTACGGGCTTCCGGGGCAGGGCGTCGAGCTTGCGCGCCGCGACCTCGAGCGCGCCATCAGGCTCGGCGTGCCTCACATTTCGGCCTACCAGCTCACCATCGAGCCCAACACGGTCTTCTGGCGCCGGCCTCCGGCGCTTCCCGAGCACGACGCCTGTGCGGAGATGCAGCTCGCGGCCGAGGAAGCGCTCGGCGCCGCCGGCTACCGGCAATACGAGACGTCGGCCTTTGCTCGGCCGGGGCGCGAAAGCCGGCACAATCTCAACTACTGGCGCTTCGGCGACTATCTGGGGCTCGGCGCCGGCGCGCACGGCAAGGTGAGCTATCCCGACCGCATCATGCGCCATTCCCGCGCGCGCCAGCCGGCCCAGTATCTTTCGCTCGCGGACACGCTGGTCGAGCACCGCGAGGTGCCGGCGCGCGAGCTCCCGTTCGAGTTCATGCTGAACGCGCTGCGGCTCGTGGAGGGCTTCGAGACGCCGCTCTTCGCAGAGCGCACGGGGCTCGCGCTGACGACGATCGAGCGGCGCCTGCGGGCGGCCGAGGAGAAGGGGCTCATCGAGCGCGACTGGCAGCGCATTCGTCCCACGGCGCGCGGGAGGCGCTTCCTCAACGACCTGCTGGGCCTGTTTCTCGACGACGGAAGTAGAAGTCCCGAATAGGGTGGCCGAGGCGCACGCCGCGCGCCTCGAACTTGGTCGCCGGGCGCTCGACGAGCCCGCGCGGCGCCGGCTCGAGGAGCGGCTCGGCCGCAAGCACTGCCGCGATCTGATCGGCGTAGTCCGGCCAATCCGTTGCGGCATGCAGCACGCCGCCGGGTTTCAGCCGGCGCGCCGCGAGCGCCACGAAGGGCGGCTGCAGCAGGCGGCGCTTGTGGTGGCGCTTCTTCGGCCACGGATCGGGAAAAAACACGTGCAGCCCGGCGAGCGACCCCTCGGGAATCATGTGCTCGAGGACCTCCACCGCGTCGTGGCGGATCACGCGCAGGTTGCGCAACCCCCCGGCGGCGATCCGGTTGAGGAGGCTGCCCACGCCGGGCGGGTGCACCTCCACCGCAATGAAGTCGGTCTCCGGATGGGCGGCCGCGATGGCAAAGGTGGTCTCGCCCATGCCCGAGCCCACTTCGAGCACGAGCGGCGCCGCCCTTCCAAAGACCTCCTGGGCGTTGAGGGGGGCTGCGGCAAAGGAAATGCCGTAGGCGGGCCACAGCTCCTCGAGCGCGCGCTGCTGCGCAGGGGTCGTGCGACCCTGGCGCAGCACGTAGCTGCGGATGCCGCGGCTCAAGCCGCTTTCGGCTCGGAGGTTCCGGCCTTCGCGGACGGAGCGATCTTTCCTTCCGTGGGCGAGCTCGGCGTGGCGCTGTAGAGCTTCTTCGGCATGCGGCCCGCGAGGAACGCCTCGCGTCCCGCCTCGACGGCCTTCTTCATCGCGCCGGCCATGCGCACCGGGTCGCGCGCCGCGGCGACGGCGGTGTTCATCAGCACGCCGTCGCAGCCGAGCTCCATGGCGATGGCGGCGTCGGAGGCGGTGCCCACGCCCGCGTCGACGATCACGGGCACCTTCACCTTGTCGATGACGAGCTGCAGGTTCCACGGGTTGAGGATCCCCATGCCGGAGCCGATGAGCGAGGCGAGCGGCATGATGGCGACGCATCCCATGGCCTCCAGCATCTGCGCCTGGATGGGGTCGTCGGAGCAGTACACCATGACCTTGAAGCCTTCCTTCACCAGCTGCTCGGCCGCCTTCAAGGTCTCGGGCATGTTCGGGTACAGCGTGTGCGGGTCGCCGAGCACCTCCAGCTTCACGAGGTCGTGGCCATCGAGCAGCTCGCGCGCGAGCCGCAGGGTGCGCACGGCGTCCAAGGCGGTATAGCAGCCCGCCGTGTTGGGAAGGTAGGTGAACTTCGACGGTGGCAGGGCGTCGAGGAGGCTCGGCTCGTTCGCGTTCTGGCCGATGTTCGTGCGGCGGATGGCCACCGTGACGATCTGCGCGCCGGAAGCCTCCACCGCGGCTCGAGTCTCTTCGAAGTCGCGGTACTTCCCGGTGCCGATGAGCAGGCGGGAGGCGTACGGCCGGCCCGCGATGACCAACGGGTCCTTCTCGCGGTCTTTCATTGGGATCCCTCTCTTAGCCTCCGCCGACCGCGACGACGATCTCCAGGCGGTCGCCGTCGTCGAGCAGCGTGCTGGCGTGCGCGCTCCGGGGCACGATCTCGCCGTTACGCTCCACGGCGACCTTCTTGCCTGCCATCTGCAGGTGCTCCAGGAGCGACCCCAGGTCGAGCGGCTGCTCGAGCCTGTGGGCCGCGCCGTTTACCACGACCTCGATCATGCCGTAATGATATCCCTTAAAATCCGGGTCTTCGGCGCGGGCGTAGTTCAATGGCAGAACGGCAGCTTCCCAAGCTGCATACGAGGGTTCGATTCCCTTCGCCCGCTCCAAACCCACTCCCGCTTCTCCGGGCGTCGCTCGCAGGTAACAAGCGCTAGCCGAGCCGAAACAGGGGCTTGAACGTTCGTCCCATTAGCGTCGTCCCGGCAGGCCGACGTCTTCGCCGCATTTCTCGGTCGCGAACTCCGCGCTGCCCCAGTCGCTGACGGCCCGGCACGCGTGTTGCTTTCCGCTACGGCCAAGAAGAGTTCCACAACACAGAAAGAAAGGACCTGCCTTGGAAATCGCCTCCGCATTTAACGTCCTGGGTTTCGCAACGCAAATGCCGGCCGTACTCGATGCAGCGGTCACCGTCGCTGCGAGCGACGGCTTCCGCATGGCGATCGTTTACGTGCATCTCATCGCGTGCTGCGTGGCGATCGGCCTCGTGCTGACGAGCGATATCTCGTTCGTTTCCCGGCTGCTGAAGGGAAGCCGGGAGCCTGAAAGTGCTCTGCACGCGGAGCCGAAGCCACAGGCGGCGCATCTCGCCTTCCTGCAGAAGACCGTCTCCATCGCGCTCGCCCTTCTCTGGCTGACGGGGATCGCGATCGTCTCGCGGGACGCGGCGCTCGCCGGCTGGGAGTACTTCCTCAATCCGAAGATCCAGGCAAAGATCGTCATCGTCTGCCTGCTCACCC
>CAYWSG010000038.1:0-16280 GCA_964461055.1 uncultured Enterobacteriaceae bacterium
CATCGCCGCGAGCGTGGTCGACTTGCCCGAGCCGGTCGGGCCGGTGACGAGCACGATGCCGCGCGGCTGGTCGGCGATGTCCTGGAAGATCTTGGGCGCCTTGAGGTCCTCGAGCGAGAGGATCTTCGACGGGATCGTCCGCATCACCGCCGCCGCCCCGCGCTGCTGCACGAACGCGTTGACGCGGAAGCGGGCGAGGTTGGGCACGGCGAAGGAGAAGTCGCACTCCAGGTTCTCCTCGTAGTACTTGCGCTGCCCGTCGTTCATGATGTCGTAGATCATCCCGTGCACTTCCTTGTGCTCCATCGGCGGCACGTTGATGCGGCGCACGTCGCCGTGCACCCGGATCATGGGCGGCAGGCCCGCGGACAGGTGCAGGTCGGACGCCTTGTTCTTGACGACGAAGGCGAGCAACTCGGTCAGATCCATTACAATCCCTCCCGGTGGGGCTGCGAAGTGTTTTTCCTTCGCTGGTTCAAGCCATTATGGCAACAATCGCCGAGAACCTGCAAGCCGTGAAAGAGCGCATCGCACGCGCCGCAACCGCCGCGCGGCGCGAGCCTTCGTCGGTGCGCCTCCTCGCCGTTTCGAAGACGCATCCGCTCGCGCTCGTCGAGCAGGCGTTCGCCGCCGGCCAGCGCGCCTTCGGCGAAAACTACGTGCGGGAAGCGCTCGACAAGATGGCGCAGTGGTCGCGGCTCGACGAACGGCGCGCTTCGAGCGACGGGCGGCGGAGCATCGAATGGCACCTGATCGGCGCCCTCCAGAGCAACAAGACGCGCGCGGCCGCCGAGCGCTTCGACTGGGTGCAGACGGTGGCGAGCGAGAAGATCGCCCGCCGGCTCTCCGAGCAGCGGCCCGCGGGGTACCCGCCGCTCAACGTGCTCGTGCAGGTCAACGTTTCAGGCGAGGCAACGAAGTCCGGGGTTTCGCCAGCCTCTGTTCCCGTTCTGTGTGAAGCCGTGAAGGGACTGAAAAACCTCGAGCTGCGCGGGTTGATGGCCATCCCGGAGCCGACCGACGACGTGTCGCTCCAGCGCGCGCGCTTCGCCGAGGTCAGGCGCCTCTTCGACGAGCTGAACGCCAGGGGCTTCGGCCTCGATACGCTCTCCATGGGGATGTCCGACGACCTCGAGGCGGCGATCGCCGAAGGCGCAACGCTCGTGCGCGTGGGCACCGCCATCTTCGGCGCGCGCCAGCGCGCGAAGGCGCTGCCCGCATGAAGATCTGCTTCCTCGGCGGCGGCAACATGGCGCAGGCGCTGATCGGCGGCCTGCTGGAGAAGGGCTTCCCCTCGGCCGACATCGCGGTGGTCGAGGTGAGCCCGCAGGCGCGCGAGAAGCTGGCGCAGCGCTTCGCCGTGCGCGTCTCCACCGCGCCCGACGCGGGGCTCGCGGGCGCCGAGGTGGTCGTGCTCGCCGTCAAGCCCCAGGACATGAAGGCCGCGCTTGCCTCCGTCGCCGGCGCCGCGCGCGGCAAGCTCGTCGTCAGCATCGCCGCCGGCATCGGCCTCGAGAGCCTGTCGCGCTGGCTCGGCGGCCACCGCAAGATCGTGCGCGTCATGCCCAATACGCCTTCGCTCATCGGGGCGGGCATTGCCGGCCTTTACGCGCTTCCCGAAGTTGAAGAGCACGAAAGGGAAGCCGCAGAGAAGATCCTCCGCGCCGTCGGCGAGGTGGTGTGGGTGCCGGAAGAGCGCCTGCTCGATCCG
Source organism: uncultured Enterobacteriaceae bacterium (assembly GCA_964461055.1). Lineage (GTDB taxonomy): Bacteria > Pseudomonadota > Gammaproteobacteria > Burkholderiales > SG8-39 > SCGC-AG-212-J23. The sequence goes on from CAYWSG010000038.1 coordinate 1,712, forward strand.
GTCACCGCCGTCTCGGCGAGCGGACCGGCCTACGTCTTCTGGTTCATCGAGCAGCTCGCCGCCTGCGCCGAGGGCCTGGGCATCGCGAGGGACGACGCCCTGAAGCTCGCCAAGCACATGGTCTACGGCGCGGCGAAGCTGGCGCTCGAAAGCCCCGAGACCCCGGAGACGCTGAGAAAGAACGTGACCTCCAGGGGCGGCACCACCGAGGCGGCGCTCAAGGTCTTTGCCGAGGAGCGGCTCGCCGAGCGCCTGGCGCGCGCGGTCGAGGCGGCGAGCCGGCGCGGCGCCGAGCTCGGCGCGGAGCTCGGAAAGGACTGACGTGCTCGCCCAGATCGCCGTCTTCCTCGTCGACACGGCCGCCACCTTCTTCGTCTTCGTGCTCCTCGCGCGCTTTCACTTCCAGTGGCTGCGCGTGCCGTTCCACAACCCGGTGGGCGAGTTCGTCCTCCTCTGCACCAACTGGATCGTGCGCCCGGCGCGCCGCTTCATCCCGGGCCTTGCCGGCCTCGACCTGCCGACGCTCCTGCTCGCCTGGCTCGTGCAGGCGCTCGGCACCTGGCTGCAGTTCGCGCTGGTCGGCGGCCAGCCGGCCGTCGTGCCGCTTCTCCTCGTCGCCGCAGTGGACCTGCTGCGCTACAGCCTCTACATGCTCGGCTTCGCGGTCGTGGTGCAGGCGGTGCTCTCCTGGGTGAATCCGTACACGCCGGTGGCGCCCCTCCTGCACGCGGTCACGCGGCCGTTCCTCGCGCCGGTGCGCCGCTTCGTGCCGCTGGTGGGGAGCTTCGATCTCTCCCCGCTCGTGCTCCTCGTGCTGATCCAGGTCGCGCTCATCGTGGTGAACGGGTTGCGCCCGGCGGCGGCGGGCCTGGGCTGAGCATGGCGCTCGTGCTCGACCTGCACGTGCAGCCCGGCGCGAAGCGCACCGAAGTCGCCGGCCTGCACGACGGGCGCCTCAAGGTGCGCCTCGCCGCGCCGCCGGTGGAGGGCAAGGCGAACGAGGCGCTCATCGAATTTCTGTCCCAGGAACTGAACGTCCCCCGGCGCAGCGTCAGGATCGCGTCCGGGGCCGCCTCGCGCAGGAAGCGCGTGGTCGTCGAAGGCTACACAGGGGAGCTGCCATGGAAAACGACGTCGTCCGGCAAGAACAGCTGAAGTCCCTCAAGACCCTCACGATGGTGGTGTACGCGCTTCAGGGCCTGTCGTTTGTCACGGGTGGAGTAACAGGCGTGGTGGGAGTCATCATCAACTACATCAAGCGGGAGGAGGTCGCAGGCACCTTGCTGGAGTCGCACTTCCGCTGGCAAATCCGGACCTTCTGGTTTGCCCTGCTCGGGTACGTCATCAGCGGCATCCTCCTGATCATCATCATCGGATGGTTTCTCGGCATTGCCGTGAGCATCTGGCTCATCTATCGCATCGTGAAGGGCTGGCTCAACCTGAACGACGGGCGGCCGATGTACCCTGCGCTGGAAGGCAGCGCAGGGTAGGCCGGCCTCAGGCGGCGGCGAGCCGCGCGCGCTTCTTCTCGTCGAAGAACTGCTCGTCCTCGGTCGAGCCGTGCAGCGCGGTGGTCGAGGCCTTGCCGGCCGTGACCACCTGCGTGATGGCGTCGAAGTAGCCGGTGCCGACCTCGCGCTGGTGCTTGACCGCGGTGAAGCCCTTGTCGGCCGCGGCGAACTCCCTCTGCTGCAGCTCGACGAAGGCGCTCATGTTCTCGCGCGCGTAGCCGTAGGCGAGCTCGAACATCGAGTAGTTGAGCGCGTGGAAGCCGGCGAGCGTGATGAACTGGAACTTGTAGCCCATGGCGCCGAGCTCGCGCTGGAACCGGGCGATCGTCGCGTCGTCGAGGTTGCGCTTCCAGTTGAAGGAGGGCGAGCAGTTGTAGGCGAGCATCTTCTCCGGATAGCGCTTGCGGATGCCCTCGGCGAAGCGCTTCGCGAAGTCGAGGTCCGGGGTGCCGGTCTCGCACCACACCATGTCGGCGTACTCGGCGTAGGCGAGCCCGCGCGAGAGCGCCTGGTCGAAGCCCTTGCGCGTGCGGTAGAAGCCCTCGGCGGTGCGCTCGCCGGTGATGAACGGCTTGTCGTTCTCGTCGACGTCCGAGGTGACGAGGTCCGCCGCCTCGGCGTCGGTGCGGGCGAGGAGCACCGTCGGCACGCCCAGGATGTCGGCCGCGAGGCGCGCGGCGACGAGCTTCTGCACCGCTTCCTGCGTCGGCACGAGCACCTTGCCGCCCATGTGGCCGCACTTCTTCACCGAGGCGAGCTGGTCCTCGAAGTGCACGCCGGCCGCGCCCGCCTCGATCATCGCCTTCATGAGCTCGAAGACGTTGAGCACCCCGCCGAAGCCCGACTCGGCGTCGGCGACGATCGGCGCCAGCCAGTCGATGCCCGCCGTGGGCTTGCCGTCGGCCGCCTCCATGGCCTGGATCTGGTCGGCGCGCAGGAGCGCGTTGTTGATGCGCCTCACCACCGTCGGCACCGAGGACACCGCGTAGAGCGACTGGTCGGGGTACATCGAGAGCGAGTCGTTGGCGTCGGCCGCCACCTGCCAGCCCGAGAGGTAGATCGCCGGCACGCCGGCCTTCACCTGCTGCATCGCCTGGTTGCCCGTCAGCGCGCCGAGCGAATTCACGAACGGCCGCTCGTTGCAGAGCTTCCACAGCTTCTCGGCGCCCCGGCGCGCGAGCGTGTGCTCGATCGCCACGCTGCCGCGCAGCCGCACCACGTCAGCCGCGCCGTACCCCCGCCTGATGCCCTTCCAGCGCGGATTCGTCGCCCAGTCCCGCGACAGCGCCTCGACCGCTTGTTGCTGATCCATGCCTCGCTCCTCCAGTGGGTGAATGAACGAGCCCACTGTGCCAGCCTAAATTCCGCATCGCAACATTCACAACAAGGGAGTTAGCATGGATCAAAAACAAGCATTTACAGCTTGTTAAATCCGCCGCATCTCATGATACGGAATTCGCTTTCAGCTTTCTGTTGCGGCGCAACTGGCTTGGATCAATTTCTTCTTGAACAGCTTTCAAGCCGAAACGCCTTCCTTCAGGCCCCTATGTTCCCGCGTGGCATGGAAGCGGATGGCGGGCCACATGTCGGCGGCGACGTCGAGCTCGGCGCGCATGGAGGCGAGGAAAGCCGGCGCGCCCGAGGCGTCGTGCGCCACGCGATGGGTGTTGGCGTCGAGGAAGCGCTTGAGCGCCGCGGCATCGTCGCTCGACACCCAACGTGCGGCGATGTAGGGCGCGGCGCTCAGCCGAAGCGCCGCGCCGTACTCGTGCTCGAGCCGATAGGCGGCCACGTCGAACTGCAGCGCGCCGGCGGCGGCGAGGATGGGCGCGCCGCCCGCGGCCGGGTGGAAGATCTGGATCGCGCCTTCCTCGCTCAGCTGGCGAAGGCCCTCGCGGAGCTGCTTCGACTTCATGGGCGAGGCGAGCTCGGCGCGGCGGAAAAGCTCCGGGGCGAAGAACGGCAGGCCGCCGAACTCCAGCGGCTCGCCTTCGGTGAGCGTGTCGCTGAGCGCGATCGTGCCGTGGTTGGGCAGGCCGATGATGTCGCCGGCATAGGCCTCGTCCACCGTCTCGCGCCGCTGCGAAAGGAACGCCACCGCGTTGCTCGTGCGAAGCTCCCGCCCCGTGCGGCAGTTGACGAGGCGCATGCCGCGCACGAACCGGCCCGAGCAGACCCGCACGAAGGCGACGCGGTCGCGGTGCGCCGGGTCCATGTTGGCCTGGATCTTGAAGACGACGCCCGAGAACCCGGGCTCGGCCGGGTCCACGGCGCGCGCGCCGCCCGGGCGCGGCGCCGGCGCGGGCGCGAGCTCGACCAGCGCATCGAGCACCTCCTTCACGCCGAAGTTGTTGATCGCCGAGCCGAAGAAGACGGGGGTCTGCCGGCCCGCGAGGAACGCCTGCCGGTCGAAAGGATTGCCTGCCGTGCGGACCATCTCGGCCTCCGCCGCAGCCTCGGCGAAGCGCGGTCCGAGGAGGCGCGCGGCGTCGGGGTCCCCGAGCGAGAGCTCCTGCACGTCCCGGCTCACCCGGTCCTCGCCCGCCTCGAAGCGGCGCACGCGGCCCGAGCGGAGGTCGATGACGCCGCCGAACTCGCGGCCGGCGCCGATCGGCCAGGTGAGGGGCGCCGTCTCCATGCCGAGCGCCGTCTCGATCTCGTCGAGGAGCTCGAGCGGCGGCCGCACCTCGCGGTCGAGCTTGTTGATGAAGGTGACCACCGGGGTCTTGCGGCTGCGGCACACCTCGAGGAGCTTCAGCGTCTGCGGCTCCACGCCCTTCGCCGCGTCGATCACCATGAGGGCGGCGTCGACCGCCGTCAGCACCCGGTAGGTGTCCTCCGAGAAGTCCTGGTGCCCCGGCGTGTCGAGCAGGTTGATGACGCAGCCGCGGTACTCCATCTGCATCACCGAGGAGGCGACCGAGATGCCGCGCTGCTTCTCGATCTCCATCCAGTCGGAGGTGGCGTGGCGCGAGGCCTTGCGCGCCTTCACGCTGCCGGCGATCTGGATGGCGCCGGCGTAGAGCAGGAGTTTCTCGGTGAGCGTGGTCTTCCCCGCGTCCGGGTGCGAGACGATGGCAAAGCTGCGCCTGCGGGCGACTTCTGCGGCGATGGCGTTCAAGGGATTCCTAGGTCTGGACGAGCGTGCGATGGCGGTTCACGCTCATCAGGATGCCGAGGCCCATGAAGAGCGTGAGGAGCGCGGTGCCGCCGTAGGAGAGGAACGGAAGCGGCACCCCGACCACCGGCAGGATGCCGGAGACCATGCCCATGTTGACGAAGGCGTAGACGAAGTACATGAGGGCCACCGAGCCGGCGAGGAGCCGCGCGAACACGGTGGCCGCGTTCGCCGCGATGACGAGGCCCCGGCCGATCAGGAAGGCGTACAGCACCAGCAGCACGATGTTGCCGATGAGGCCGAACTCCTCCGAGTACACGGCGAAGATGAAGTCCGTGTGGCGCTCGGGAATGAACTCGAGGTGGGCCTGGGTGCCGTTCAGCCAGCCCTTGCCCGAAAGCCCGCCGGAGCCGACCGCGATGGTCGACTGGATGATGTGGTAGCCGGCGCCCAGCGGATCCTGCGTCGGGTCGAGCAGCGTGAGCACGCGGCGGCGCTGGTAGTCGTGCAGCATGCTCCACAGCGGGAAGAGGCTCGCGACGAAGCCGAGCGCGAGGAACCCGAGCACTTTCCAGCGGATGCCGGCGAAGAAGATGACGAAGAAGCCCGAGGTGCCGACGAGGAAGGCGGTGCCGAGGTCGGGCTGGCGCAGCACGAGCCCCACGGGCACGCCGAGCAGGATCGCCGCGACGACGAAGTCCTGCAGCGAAAGCGTCGTCTCCCGGCGATGGAAGTACCAGGCGAGCATCATCGGCATCGCGATCTTCATCATCTCGGAAGGCTGGAAGCGGGTGATGCCCACGTCGAGCCAACGGCGAGCGCCGTTGACCACCTCGCCGAACAGGGCCACCGCGACGAGGAGCGCGAGCCCGACGAGGTAGGCGGGCACGGCGAGCCGCAGCAGAAGCTGCGGCGGGATGTTGGCGACGATCCACATCGCCGCCAGGGCGACGGCCAGATTGGCGCCCTGGGCCATCATGCGCTCCGGTGCATCGTAGCTCGCCGAGAAGAGCGCGGCGAGCCCGAGGAGGGTCAGCATGAGCGTGATCACGAAGAGCCCGCCGTCGATGCCCGCGACCAGGCGGGCCGCGATGCGGCGTAGCGGAAGCTGGGCGAGCTCCATCAGTCCGCTCCCTCCTGGGCTTCGACCCCGTCGTCGGGCACGACTTCCTTGAGCTCCGGCGGCACCTTGCCGAGCAGGTAGTAGTCGAGCATCGCGCGCGCGATGGGCGCTGCCGAGCGGGCGCCGTAGCCGCCGTTCTCCACCAGCACCGCGAGTGCGATGCGCGGGTGCTCGACCGGGGCGAAGGCGATGAACCACGAGTGGTCGCGGTGCCGCTCGGCGACCTTCTCCTCGTCGTACTTCTCGTTCTGCTTGATGGCGATCACCTGCGCCGTGCCGGTCTTGCCGCCGCTCTCGTAGCCGGCGTTGGCGAACGCGCGGGCGGCCGTGCCTTCCTTGTTGACCCCGGCCATGGCCCGCTTCACGAACTCCACGGTCTCGCGCTTGAGCGGCACGCGGCGCATGACCTCCGGCTCGAGGTAGCGGCGCTCGCCGGTGCGCGGATTGTCGATGTGCGAGACGAGGCGGGGGCGGTACATCGTGCCGCCGTTCACGAGCGTCGCCGTGGCGAGCGCGAGCTGGACGGGGGTGTAGGAGTTGTAGCCCTGGCCGATGCCGATCGAGATCGTCTCGCCCGGATACCAGCGCTGCTGCTCGCGCGTGCGGAAGCGCTTCTGCTTCCATTCCGGCGAGGGCAGCACGCCCGAAGCCTCGCCATAGAGATCGATGCCGGTGCGCGAGCCGAAGCCGAACTGGCCCATGAAGGCGGAGATGGCGTCGATGCCCAGGTCGTTCGCGAGCATGTAGTAGTACACGTCCGACGACACGACGATCGAGCGGTAGAGGTCCACGACGCCGTGCCCGCCGCGCTTGGAGGCGGTGCGATAGCGCCTTCCGCCGAACTCGAACGTGCCGTGGTCGACGATGGTGCTCTTCTCGGTGCGCTTGCCGAGCTCGAGCGCGGCGGCCGCCATGAACGGCTTGAAGGTCGAGCCGGGCGGGTAGATGCCGGCGATGGCGCGGTTGAGGAGCGGCCGGTCCGGCGAGTTGTTGAGCTCGCTCCAGCTCTGGGGATCGATGCCGTCGACGAAGAGGTTCGGGTCGAAGGCCGGGCGCGAGACGAAGGCGAGCACCGCGCCGCTCGACGGGTCGATCGCCACCGCGGCGCCGCGCCGCTCGCCCAGGGCGCGCTCGGTGACCTGCTGCAGCCCGAGGTCGAGCGTGAGCACGACGTTGTTGCCCGGCTGGGAGGGCGTGCGCGAGAGGGTGCGGATGGCGCGCCCCGCGGCGTCGATCTCGACCTGCTCGAAGCCGGTGATGCCGTGGAGCTCGTCCTGGTAGGAGGCCTCGATGCCGGCCTTGCCCATGTACTCGGTCCCGCGATAGTTGGCGAGGACGCCTTGCTCCTCCAGGCGGGCGAGGTCGGCTTCGCTGATGCGGCCCATGTAGCCGACCACGTGCGCCGCCGTCTCGCCGTGCGGGTAGTGGCGGAAGAGCCTCGCGCGGATGTCGGCCGCACCCTCGAACTGGTAGCGGCTCGCGGCGAAGCGCGCCACCTCTTCGTCGGTCAGGCGCGAGCGCAGCGGCACGCTCTCGGCCCGGCGGTCCTCGGCGAGGAGCTTGCGGAAGCGGGCGCGGTCGCGCGGCGTGACTTCGACCAGCGTCGCGATGCGGTCGATCACCGCCTCGACGTTGCGCGCCTTGCGCGGGGCGATCTCGAGCGTGTAGCCCGAGAAGTTGCGTGCCAGGATCTCGCCGTTGCGGTCGAGGATGAGCCCGCGGTAGGGCGCGATCGGCTCGATGGAGATGCGGTTGTCCTCGGCCTTCGCGCGATAGGTCTCGTGCTGGACGACCTGCAGGAAGACGAAGCGCGCGGCGAGCACGAGGAAGGCGGCGAGCACGCAGCCCGCCGCGATGGCCACGCGGACGCGAAACTCGTAGAGCTCGCGCTCCCTGTTGCGGATCTCCGGGCTGCGCAGCATGCGCTAGAGGACTTGCTCGCGCTCGAGTCGCCGCTGCGGCAGGAGAAGCAGCCAGGTGAGCGCCGGCCAGAGCGCCGCGCCGATGACCGGGCCGACGAGGAGCGTCCAGCCCGGGAAGCGCGCGCCGGCCGCGATGCCCACCACGAGCAGCACCGCCTCGCAGACGAGAAGCAGCACGAGCACGTGCAGGACCTGCTGCGGCTGGCGGAACCAGAGGATGCGGCGCGAGAGCCAGATGGACAGGAACGCGAGCACGCAGTAGGCGAGCGCATGCTGCCCGAGCAGCACGCCGTTGCCGGCGTCGGCGACGAGGCCGACGCTCCAGGCCGTGCCGAGGCCGACGAGGCGCGGCTGGCGCACGCACCAGAAGGCGACCACCAGGGCGACGAAGTCGGGCACGACGCGAAGGTCGGGCCAGGGAAGGAAGCTCAGCACCAGCGCGCCCACGAACGAGGCGACGATGGTGCTCAGGCGCACCGGCCGCAGGATGTGCTGCGGGCTATCGGGCGCCATCCGGTTTCTCTTTCTTCAGGCGGGCGCGCGCCTTGGGCTCTTCGGGCCGCGGCGGCACGGCGCGCGGCTCGCTGGAGAGCACGAGGACGAACGTGCCGCGATCGACGCCGCCCGCGGGGCGGCAGATCACGCGCGCGAAGCTGTGCTCGGCGTCGCGCTCGATGCGCACCACGGTGCCGACGGGAAGGCCCGGCGGATAGGTGCCGTCGATGCCGGAGGTGACGAGCCGGTCGCCGTTCTGGATCTCGGCGTTCGTGCCCATGAAGCGAAGCTCGAGCGTGCCGGCCGGCCCGCCGCCGAAGGCGACCGCGCGCAGGCCGCTTCGCACGACCTGCACGGGGATGGCCTGGTCCTGGTCGGTGATGAGCGTCACTTCGGAAAGGAGCGGATGCACGCGCGTCACCTGGCCGACGATGCCGTTCTCGTCGGCCACGGGGCTCCCCGGCAGCACGCCGTCGCGGGCGCCGCGGTCGATGAAGAGCTTCTGCGCATAGGGATCGCGGCTCGAATAGACGATCTCGGCGGGCGTCGCGTTGACCTGCAGGTGCTCGGCGGCGCCGACCAGGCGCCGGAGCTGCGCCGCCTCGGCCTGTGCAGCCTCGTAGCGCTGGGCGTCGCGCGAGTAGGCGAGCGCGAGGGAGCGCAGCCGCTCGTTCTCGTCGATGAGGCGCGACTGCGTCGTGAAGTAGCCGGCGACGCCGGCGGCGAGCTCGATCGGCGCCAGCGCCGCGCGCTGCAGCGGGTAGGCGGCGAGCGCCAGCACCGAGCGCAGGCCCTCGGCGTAGCGAAAGCGCGCATCAACTACCAGCAGCGCAACCGAGAGCGAGGCGAAGAAGAAAAGGCGGACGAGCGGCGCGGGACCGCGCTTGAAGAAGGGAGGGGGGCTGTGTTCCATCCTCAAATCGTCTCGGGGCCCCCTTTACGCCCCGACGAGCCTGGGTGGATCCTGAGCGCTTCCCGCGAAGGGATTCCTGGCGTCGTGGGCGAGGACTGGCTAATCGTTGGTGAAGACCGGGCCGAAGTGCTCCATCTTCTCGAGCGCCTTGCCGGAGCCGCGCACGACGCAGGTGAGCGGGTCGTCGGCGACGATGACCGGCAGGCCCGTCTCTTCCATGAGCAGGCGGTCGAGGTCGCGCAGCAGCGCGCCGCCGCCGGTGAGCACCATGCCCTTCTCGGCGATGTCGGCGCCGAGCTCGGGCGGGGTCTGCTCCAGGGCGGACTTCACCGCGCTCACGATCTGGTTGAGGGGCTCGGTCAGCGCTTCGAGGATCTCGTTGGAGGAAATGGTGAAGCTGCGGGGGATGCCTTCGGCGAGGTTGCGGCCCTTCACTTCCATCTCGCGCACCTCGCTGCCGGGGAACGCCGAGCCGATCTCCTTCTTGATCAGCTCGGCGGTGGTCTCGCCGATCAGCATGCCGTAGTTGCGGCGGATGTAGTTGATGACCGCCTCGTCGAACTTGTCGCCGCCCACGCGCACCGACCCCGAGTACACCATGCCGCCGAGGGAGATGACGCCGACTTCCGTCGTGCCGCCGCCGATGTCGACCACCATGGAGCCCGTGGCGTCGGCCACGGGCAGGTCGGCGCCGATCGCCGCCGCCATGGGCTCCTCGATCAGGTACACCTGCCCCGCGCCCGCGCCGACGGCGCTCTCGCGGATGGCGCGGCGCTCGACCTGCGTCGAGCCGCACGGCACGCAGATGATGATGCGCGGGCTGGGGGAGAAGAGCTTGTTGTCGTGGACCTTCTTGATGAACTGCTTGAGCATCTGCTCGGTGACGGTGAAGTCGGCGATGACGCCGTCCTTCATGGGCCGGATGGCGATGATGTTGCCCGGGGTCTTGCCGAGCATGAGCTTCGCGTCCTTGCCGACGGCCTGGATGGTCTTCTTGCCGTTCGGGCCGGCTTCCTGGCGGATCGCGACGACCGAGGGCTCGTCCAGCACGATGCCCTTGCCGCGCACGTAGATGAGGGTATTGGCGGTCCCCAGGTCGATCGCCAGATCGTTGGAGAAGTAGCTGCGGAGGAATCCAAGCATGGGCAAAGGTACTGACCTTTTCCGATTTTTTCTAAGTGTGGCGGGGCCTTAGGCCTTCCCGGCCGAGCGTCCGCAGACGGCCGATATGATACGCTAACGAAGTCCCCGGGAGAGAAGGGATTGTCCGTCGTCGTGACGGAAATCTCCGGTTTTTTCCCGCGATCCCGGCCGAGGACTTCAGGAAGAACTGCCGCAGGTTCCGGAAAGAAGCCGTAGGGTTTCCACTCAGATGTCGCTTTCCAACGACCAGGTCCAGCGCATCGCGCGCCTTGCCCGGATTGCCCTTGCCGAGGGCGAGTCCGAAGCGCTCAAGGCGCGGCTGAACCGCGTGCTCGAGCTCATCGACGAGCTGCGCGCGGTGGACACGACGGGCACCGAGCCCATGGCGCACCCGCTCGAGGCGGAGCTCCACGAGGGCCAGCGCCTGCGCGCAGACGAGGTCACGGAGGAGGACCGCCGAGAGGCCTACCAGGCGCTCGCGCCGGCCGTGGCCGGGGGGCTCTACCTCGTCCCCAAGGTGATCGACTAGGGCGTCCCCGCAGTGCTGAACGCCACGCTTGCGGAGCTCGCCCAGGCGCTCCGGACCAAGAGAATCTCCGCGGTCGAGCTCGCGAAGAGCGCGCTCGAGCGCATCGGGCGCCTGAACGGCGCGCTGAACGCCTTCATCACCGTGGACGAGGCGGGGGCGCTCGAGGACGCGCGCCGCGCCGACGAGCGCCTCGCGCGCGGCGAGGGCGGCCCGCTCACGGGCATCCCGATCGCCCACAAGGATCTTTTCGTCACGCGGCGCATCCGCGCGACCTGCGGCTCGCGCATGCTCGAAAACTATGTGAGCCCCTACGATGCGCGCGTCGTGGAAGCCTGCGACGCCGCCGGCCTGGTGCTCGTCGGCAAGACCAACATGGACGAGTTCGCCATGGGCTCGTCGAACGAGACCTCGTGGTTCGGTCCGGTGCGCAACCCCTGGGACCGCGAGCTCGTCCCGGGAGGCTCCTCGGGCGGCTCGGCCGTCGCCGTGGCTGCCCGCCTGGTGCCGGCGGCCACGGGCACCGACACCGGCGGCTCCATCCGCCAGCCGGCCGCGCTCTCGGGCATCTGCGGCCTCAAGCCCACCTACGGCGTGGTGTCGCGCTACGGCATGGTCGCCTTCGCTTCCTCGCTCGACCAGGCCGGTCCCATGGGGAAGTGCGCCGAGGACCTGGCGCTCCTCCTCAACGTCATGGCGGGATTCGACGCGCGCGACTCGACGAGCATCGACCGGCCGGCCGAGGACTACACCCGCTCGCTGAACGAGCGCATCGAGGGCCTGCGCATCGGCCTGCCGGCGGAGTACTTCGGCGAGGGCATCGAGCCCGGCGTGCGCGCCGCCGTCGAGGCGGCGGTCGAGGTGCTGCGCGGGCTCGGCGCGAAGGTCGTCGAGGTGACGCTGCCGCGGGCGAAGCTCGGCGTGGCCGTGTACTACGTGATCGCGCCGGCGGAGGCTTCCTCCAACCTCTCGCGCTTCGACGGCGTGCGCTACGGCCACCGCGCCGAGAAGTACGACGATCTCTTCGACATGTACTGCCGCACGCGCCAGGAAGGGTTCGGCGCCGAGGTGAAGCAGCGCATCCTCGTCGGCACCTACGTCCTTTCGCACGGCTACTACGACGCCTATTACCTGCAGGCGCAGAAGATCCGGCGGCTCATCGCCCAGGATTTCGAGGCCGCCTTCCGGAGCTGCGACGTGATCGCCGGGCCCACCTCGCCGGGCACCGCGTTCCCCATCGGCGCGAAGATGGACGATCCGGTGCAGATGTACCTGAACGACATCTTCACCATCCCGGCGCCGCTTGCGGGGCTGCCGGCGCTGTCGGTGCCCTGCGGCTTCGACCCGAAGGGGCTGCCGGTCGGCCTGCAGCTCATGGGGCCGCACTTCTCCGAGGCGCGGCTCCTCAACGTCGCGCATCAGTACCAGCAGGCGACCGACTGGCACCGCCGCGTGCCGACCGGGACGCCGCTGTGAAGGCGCTGCTCGCCTTGCTCGTCATGGCCTGCCTCGCCACCGGCGCCCTTGCCCAAGAGAAGACCGAGTCGCGCGAGCTCGTCGGCCACATGGGCTCGCGCGAGGCGCTGCTCGTATTGCACGCGGTCGAGCGCGCCGACGGCGGCTGGCACCTTACCGGCGAGTACCTCGTGCTCGGCACGCTCGAGCGGCGTTATCTGGAGGGCGAGCGGGGCCCGGAGCTCGGCGCGACGGCGCTGCGCGAGAGCCTGAGCGCCATTCCCTTCGGCCGCGCACCCGTGGGCGAGCTGCGCGGCACCTGGCGCGAAGGCGTCTTCCGCGGCACGCGCCTGGGGCCGGGCGGGCAGTCGCGGGAGGACTTCGTTTTCCGGGAGGCGTTCCCGTCGATGAAGGAGTACACCGCTACCGTGAGCTGCACCGCCGGCGCATCAAACTACGCTTCGTCGCTCGCCTATTCCATCGAGGCCGGGAAGCTCGCCGGCGACCTCGAATGGGCTTCGAGGACGGCGAACGACGGCCATATCTGCAAGGTGGTCGCCTCGACGGAGGCGCCCATGGAGGGCGGCCTGCGCTTCGTCGACGGCGAATGCGCCGTGACGCTGCGCCGCGTAGGCGAGGAGAGCATCCGCGTGGCCGCCGAGAACTGCACTTCGCGCTGCGGCTCGGGCGCCTACCTCGAGCCGCTGCTGGTCGATGAGCGCGGCCGCTGCCGGCTGCTGCGTCCGGCGCCGAGGTGAGCATGGCCTGGGAAATCGTCGTCGGCCTCGAGACCCACGTGCAGCTCCTCACCCGGAGCAAGCAGTTCTCGGGCGCGTCCACCGCCTTCGGCGCGGCGCCGAACACGCAGGCTTCGGCGGTCGACATTGCGCTTCCCGGCACGCTGCCCGTGCTGAACCGGGCCGCGGTCGAGCACGCGATCCGCTTCGGCCTCGCGGTGAAGGGCCGCATCAGCCCGCGCTCGGTGTTCGCGCGCAAGAACTACTTCTACCCGGACCTGCCGAAGGGCTACCAGATCAGCCAGTACGAGATCCCCGTCGTGCAGGGCGGCGAGGTCGAATTTTTCGTGGGCGAGACGCCGAAGAAGGTCCGGCTCACGCGCGCGCACCTCGAGGAAGACGCGGGCAAGTCCCTGCACGAGCTCGACGACTCGCACGCGGGGCTCGGCCAGGAAGTGACGGGGATCGACCTCAACCGGGCCGGCACGCCGCTCCTCGAGATCGTGAGCGAGCCGGAGCTGCGCGGGGCGAAGGAGGCGGTCGCCTACGCGCGCGCCCTGCACGCGCTCGTCGTGTGGATCGGCATCTGCGATGGCAACATGCAGGAAGGATCCTTCCGTTGCGACGCCAACGTCTCGGTGAAGCGCGCCGGCCAGCCCGAGCTCGGCGTGCGCTGCGAGATCAAGAACCTCAACTCGTTCCGCTTCATGGAGCAGGCGATCGAGTACGAGGCGCGCCGGCAGATCGAGCTCCTCGAGGACGGCGGCGTCGTCGAGCAGGAAACGCGCCTCTACGACCCGGTGCGCAACGAGACCCGGTCCATGCGCACGAAGGAAGACGCGCAGGACTACCGCTACTTCCCCGACCCCGATCTGCTGCCGCTCGTCATTTCCCAGAAGTGGATCGGCGAGGTCGAGGCCTCGCTGCCCGAGCTGCCGGGCGCGCGGCAGCAGCGCCTCGAGCGCGAGTACGGCGTGCCGGCATACCAGGCCTCGCTCCTCACGGCCTCGCGCGAGGCCGCCGACTACTACGAAGCCCTCGTCAAGACCTCCGGCGTCGATCCGAAGATCTGCGCCAACTGGCAGACGGGCGAGCTTGCGGCAGCCTTGAACGAGCACGGCCTCGAGATCGCGGCGAGCCCCATCCCGGCGCAGGTCCTCGGCAACATCTTGAAGCGCCTCGCCGACGGCACGCTTTCCGGCAAGACGGCGAAGAAGGTGTTCGAGGTCGCCTGGACACTCGGGCCCAAGGCGGTCGTGGACGAGATCATCGCCAGGGAAGGCCTGCAGCAGATCAGCGATGTCGGGGCGCTGGAGAAGGTGGTCGACGAGGTGCTCGCCGCGAACCCGAAGCAGGTGGAGGACTACCGCGCCGGCAAGGAGAAGGCGTTCAACTCCCTCGTCGGCCAGGCGATGAAGGCCACCAAGGGCAAGGCCAATCCCGCGCAGGTCAACGAAATCCTGCGCCGCAAGCTCTCCCGCTAGGAGCGCGTCAATCGTCGTTCCCGCGAAGGCGGGAACCCCGTTTCCGCAAATTGAAACTGGGCCCCCGCCTTCGCGGGGGCGACAAATCTTCAGCGCGAGCACTGCGAGGAGGGCTTCAGCGCGAGCGCTGCGAGGAGGGCTT
>CAYWSG010000038.1:16380-28058 GCA_964461055.1 uncultured Enterobacteriaceae bacterium
CTTCAGCGCGAGCACTGCGAGGAGGGCTTCAGCGCGAGCGCTGCGAGGAGGGCTTGAGCTCGAGCCCCGCGAGGGGGGCTTCAGCGCGTGCCCCGCGACGCGGGGCCCACGAGCTCCTGGAAGCGGCGCTTTTCCTCGTCGTAGCGCGCGTTGATGGTCTCGGCTTCCTTCTGGCGCGCCTGCAGCGCCTGCTCCTGCAGCTCGAGGTCGAGCTCGGCGGCGCGGATGTCCTCGAGGAGCTTCGCCGGCGGCGTGGCCTTCTTCTTGCCGCCGCCGTCGCGATAGAACTCCATCTCCTTCTGGTAGCGCGCCTGGCGCTTGCGGATCTCGGCGATGCGCTGCTCCACTTCCTTGATGCGCTTGGTGTTGTCGCCGAGCGCGCGCTGGCGCGCGTCCTCGATTTCCTGGACGCTCGTGTACGTGGCGAGGAGCGCCCGGTTGCGGCGCGCGAGCTCCTTCGCCGCGGCGTCCTCCTCGCGCTTACGCGCGAGCTCCGCCTCCCGGGCCTCGCGGGCCTTGGCCTCGCCCGCCGGGTCGATGCGGCGCATGACCGTGCCCTGCGGGCTCAGCTGCTCGATCGGCATGCCGACGCACTCGCGCGGAATCGTGGAGCTGTAGTGCTTGCGGCCGTTCTTGTCGACGCAGCGGTAGGACTGCGCCTCCGCGACGCCCGGCACGATGAGCGGCGCGAGGACCAGCATGGCGCCGGCCAGTCTCCAGCTTCTCCCCATCGCTTCCCCCCGTTCGAAGTTTGAAAGCTGCGCTGCGCAAAAGCTGTGCGAGGCATTTTAACGCTAGAATGCGCGCGGCCCGAGGCCGCTGACGCTTGCCGACGGCCCGCTTTCCGCTCCGACGCCGAGCCCATGCACGCCACCGACCAGGCCTTCATCGCCGAGACCACCGCCCGGATGCTCCTCGAGGTGAAGGCGGTGCTCTTCTACGAAGAGAAGCCCTTCATCTTCACCTCCGGCTGGGCGAGCCCCGTCTACATTGACTGCCGGAAGCTGATTTTTTATCCGCGCGTGCGCGAGCAGCTCGTCGATTTCGCCGAATCCACGCTCGTGCGCAACGTCGGCTACGAGCAGTTCGACGTCGTGGCAGGCGGCGAGACGGCCGGGATCCCCTACGCCGCCTGGATCGCGCAGCGCTTCCACCTGCCCATGCAGTACGTGCGCAAGAAGGCCAAGGGCTTCGGCCGCAACGCGCAGATCGAGGGCGACATCCGCGAGGGCGCCCGCACGCTCCTCGTCGAGGACCTCACCACCGACGGGCGCTCGAAGATCAACTTCTGCAAGGCGCTGCGCGACGCGGGCGCCATCGTCGAGCACGTCTTCGTCAACTTCTACTACGACATCTTCCCCGATTCGAAGCAGATCCTCGCCGACATCGGCGTGAAGCTTCACTATCTCGCCACCTGGTGGGACGTGCTGAACGTCGTGAAGAAGGACGCCTACCTCAAGCCCGGGCAGATCGGCGAAGTCGAGAAGTTCCTCCACGAGCCGGCCAAGTGGTCGGCGGCGCACGGCGGCGCTTCGTCCCTGTCGTCTTCTTGAAGGTCATTACCCTCAACGTCAACGGCATCCGCTCGGCGGCGAAGAAGGGATTGTTCCGCTGGCTCGCCGCGCAGAAGGCCGACGTGGTGTGCCTGCAGGAGATCAAGTGCCACGAGACGGACCTCGACCCGAAGCTCCACGGCCTGAAGGCCTACAAGAGCTGCCACGCCTTCGCGCTGAAGAAGGGCTACAGCGGGGTCGCCATCTATAGCCGCCGGGAGCCCGACGAGGTGCGCGTGGGCTTCGGCGCCAGGGAGTTCGACGCCGAAGGCCGCTACATCGAGGCGCGCTTCGGATCCCTGTGGATCATCTCGGTGTATCTCCCCTCGGGCTCGGCCGGACCGCACCGGCAGGCGTCCAAGTTCCGCTTCCTCAAGAAGTTCCTTGCCCATTTGAAGGACCTGAAGAAGCGCAACTGCGAGATCCTCCTCTGCGGCGACTGGAACATCGCCCACAAGGAGATCGACCTCAGGAACTGGCGCTCCAACCAGAAGAACTCGGGCTTTCTTCCCGAGGAGCGCGCCTGGCTCACGCGGGTCTTCGACGAGCTCGGCTTCGTCGACGTCTTCCGCCGCCTGAACGACAAGCCCGACCAGTACACCTGGTGGTCGAACCGCGGCCAGGCCTGGGCGAAGAACGTGGGCTGGCGCATCGACTACCAGATCGCCACGCCGGGCCTCGCCAGGAAGGCGGTGCGGGAATCGATCTACAAGCGCGCCCGGTTCTCCGACCACGCGCCGCTGACGATCGAGTATGACCACCGGCTCGGGTAGCCGAAGCCCGAGCCGGCTGGCCGAAGGCCTTCGCCCGTATCTCGAGCCGGCGCCCCTCGCGGCGCTCTTCCTTGGCATCTCGTCGGGCTTCGCGTTCGCCATGATCGGCGCCACGCTCACCACGCGCCTCGCCCAGCACGGCGTGACGAAAAGCGCCGTCACCGCGTTCGCGCTCACCTTCCTCGCCTACAACTTCAAGTTCCTGTGGGCGCCGATCGTGGACCACGTGCGCCTGCCCTTC
The DNA here is from genome assembly GCA_964461055.1 of uncultured Enterobacteriaceae bacterium. Lineage (GTDB taxonomy): Bacteria > Pseudomonadota > Gammaproteobacteria > Burkholderiales > SG8-39 > SCGC-AG-212-J23. The sequence continues at coordinate 18,948 of CAYWSG010000038.1, forward strand.
ATCGGCCGCTGGGGCCAGCGCCGCAGCTGGCTGTGGCTGGTCGGCGTGCTCGTCATGGCGGCGGTCGCCTTCCTCGGCGTCGCCGACCCGGACAGCTCGCTTTACCTCGTCGCGGTCGCCGCGATCGCGGTCGGCGCCGCCGGGGCGACCTTCGACATCATCATCGATGCCTACCGCATCGAGCTCCTCGAGCCGCGGCAGCTCGGCGCGGGGTCCGGCATGTCGCAGTACGGGTGGCGCATCGGCGCGGCGGCCGCCGGCGCGCTGGCGCTCGTCCTCGCCTCGCGGTTCGGCTGGACGGCGGCCTACATCGCGTGCGCGGCGTTCGCGTTGCCGGCCATGCTGGTGGGCCTCGTGATGGGCGAGCCGCGCCGGCACCGCCAGCCGGCGAAGCCGCACGCGCTCGGCGAGGCGCTCGTCGCCTACTTCAGCCCGCTCCTGGAGTTCCTGCAGCGCCAGGGGGCGGTGGTGGTGCTCGTCTTCGTGCTCATCCACAAGATCGGCGACACGCTCGCCAACCTGACGCTGCGCCTGCTCTTCGAGGACCTCGGCTTCACGAACGACGAGGTGGCCTTCTACGACGTCGGCATCGGCTTCGCCGCGCTGCTCCTCGGCGTCTTCGTCGGCGGCATCCTCTACGCGAAGCTCGGCATGAAGCGCTCCGTCTTCGTGAGCCTGGTGCTGATGGCGGTGTCGAATTTCAGCTTTGCGCTGCTCGCCGCCGCCGGGCATACGAACCTCGGCATGGCGGCGGCGGTCGGCTTCGAGAACTTCGCCAGCGGCATCGGCGGGGTCACCGTGGTGGCCTACCTCTCGGCGCTCTGCAACCTGCGCTTCACCGCGAGCCAGTACGCGCTCCTATCGGCGCTCGCGAGCATTGCGGGCCGCGTGCTGACCGGCACGACGGTGGGCGCGCTGATCGAGGGCATCGGCTACGTCCAGTTCTACATCCTCACCACCCTCGTCGCCCTGCCGGGGGTGATTCTCTTCTGGTTCATGATGCGCTCGGGGCTCGCCGATGTCTCGATCGGCTCCGCGGGCCGCGAGAACGGCAAGAGCGCCGGCTGAGGCCTACGGAGCGGCGCGCCGGAGGAGATAGCGGCGCGCCAGGCGCGTGACAGGCTGCACCGCGGCCTGCACCACGAGCGCGGCGGCAAGCGCCGTCGCGAAGCCGGCGAGCAGACCCCAGACGGGCACGAGCAGGGCGGCGCAGAGGCAGAACGCGCTGAAGCTGTAGTGGCCCGCCACCATCCCGCGAAAGAGCGGGATCACGAAAGCCGCGCCGTTCGAGGCGTGCGAAAAGGCGGCGAGCACGATGCCGAGGAGCGGGAACACGGCCAAGAGCCCGCTCCACGAAGGCCCGAGCTGCTCGGCGAGCGCCGTGACGAGCACCGTAAGCACCGCCGCCGCGATCATGCGCAGGAAGAGCTCCGATCGCGGCAGCGGCTTGAACGCCGGTGGCAGCGGCATCACCGGAAAAAGGCGCGGCGCCGCCGCCAGCGCGAGGAGCGCGAGCGCAAGCGAGCTCCAGACGAGCACCGAGAGCTGCTCGAGCAGCACCGCGGCCAGCAACCACGCGGCGAGGCCGGCGGCGAGCGCGAGCGGCCACCGCGCCCGCCGGCAGACGTGCGCGTAGGCAACGTTGAAGCTCGTCGAAGCGAACACCGCGGCGAGCGAGGCGCTCGCCGCCTGCGCCGCGAACGGCGCGCCGCGCTCGAGCGCAAGGAAGACGAGGATCGGTCCGGTGATCACCGGGAAGCCGGCGAGCCACCCGGCGACGCGCGGCCCCCAGCGCCGCCCGGCGAGCGAGATGAGCCCGAGAAGGATCGGGACCACCAGGAGCTTGAGGATGAAGAGCGGCGTCAGGAGGGCGGCGCTTCGCGTCAGCGCTTATCCGTTGGCGCCAGTGTCGCGCAGCGGCGGCAAAGGCACGCCTTGCCCTTGAGGTGCTCGGGCACGCGCGCCAGCGCCTCGGCGCTCACGTCGACGCCCGCGCACCAGCACGCGGCTTCCAGCGAGCCCGCCGCCGCCGGCGCGCATTCGTTGGGCGCTCCGCACAGGGGGCATGTCGAATGAGGCAATGGCCTCAAGGGGATCTCGCCGAAACGCAGCGCTACAAGAATCGCTTCAAGCGGATCGAAGCGCAGCCATCGTGTCGCGCAGGGTCTGCTCCAGGCTGATCGTCTGCTGCCAGCTGAGGGCTTCCTTGGCGCGGCGGTTGCTGATGTTGAAGACCTTGCCCTTCATCATGCCGATCAGCTCCGGCGAGGCCGTGCGCGGCGTGCGCAACGTGAGGTGGTTCAGGCGGTCGAAGAGCGGCAGCGCCGGCGCGAGGAGGTCGGGCAGCTTCATGAGCGGCAGCGGCACGCGGGGGTCGATGTCGTGCATGACGCGCAGGATGGCGTCGAAGCTCGGCTGCTCGTCGTTGACGACCGCGAAGCGGCCCTCGCAGTCGCGCTCGGCGGCCAGGAGGTGCGCGGAAACGACGTCGCGCACGTCCACGATCGGCAGCGTCATGTCGGGCACGCCCATGCGGAAGCCGCCCTTCATCATGGTCTCGAGGATGTCGAGGGTGGGCGTGTTGCGCGCGAAGCCCGGCCCGGTGAGCGAGCCCGGCAGGATGCTCACCATGTCGAGCTTGCGCTCGCGCGCCACGCGCCAGGCGACGCGCTCGCCCTCCGTCTTCGCGCGCACATAGGGGACTTCGAGGTCCTCGGCCCACTGCGTCTCGTCGACCGGCGGCGCGCCGCGGCGGGTGAGGGGCAGCGTGACGACCGACGAGGTGAAGACGACCTTGCGCACGCCCGCGTCGGCCGCCGCGCGCAGGGCGAGCTCCGCGCCCTGGATGGAGGCGCGCAGGATCTCCTGCTTTCGCTCGGGCTCCGCATAGGAGTACACGGCGGCCGCGTGGAAGAGGACGTCGATGCCCTCCATCGCCGCTCGCAGCTCGTCGCGCATGTGAAGCTCCGCCTGCACGAGCTCCACGTCGCCCAGCGCGCGCACGCGCGAGGTCTTCGCCGCGTCGTCGAGCGAGCGCACGCTCGCCCGCACCGTGTGCCCGGCAGCCAGCAGCCCTGCGACCAGGTTGTAGCCAAGATGCCCGTTGGCCCCCGTGACAAGTGCCCGCATCGGCTCCTCCTTCCAACTTGGTGTGCCCGAATGCTACGCCGGCCGGCGTTTCGCCGCCTCCGCGCGCACGCAGGCCACGAAGTGCGCGAGGGCCGGCCCCTGGGGGGAATCGGGGCGGAGCAGGAGCCCGATCGGCTCCTCGGTGCCGGCGCTCGAGAGGGGCAGGCGGACGAGCTGGCCGGCGGCGAGGTCGGGCTCCACCGCGCCGAGCGGCACGAACCAGACCGCGTCGCTCTGCAGCACGAAGTTCCGCGCGAACGAGATGGAGAGGGTCTCGATGCGGTCGGCCGGCGGCGCGAGCCCATGGGACCGGAGGAGGCTCTCCGCGCTGTGGCGGATGAGCGTGCCCTGGGTCGCGAGGACGGCGGGGTAGGCGCCGAGCGCCGCGAAGCCCAGCCCATGGTCCGTCGTGAGCGCCGGATGGCCGGGTCGCACGGCGAGCACGAGCGGATCCGAGTAGAGCCGCTCGAACGTGACGCCGGTCATCTGCTCCGGATCGGCCAGGCGGCCGACCACGGCTTCGAGCCGGCCCTGCTTGAGGCTCGCGAGGAGCTGTGCGTTCGGGGCCGTCACCACGCGCAGGACGACGGACGGCAGCGCGCGCCGAAGCGCGAGCGCGACGCGCGGCATGATGGCCGGCGCCACGGTAGGCAGCACGCCAACGGCGAGTGCCTCGGCCGTGCGCGCTCGGGTAGCCACCGCGTCGAGCCCCGTTCGCAGCGCGCTCACGCTCACGGCGGCGTGGCGCAGGAAGCGCTCGCCTTCCGCGGTGGGCGCCGCGCCGCGGCGTCCGCGCTCGAACAGGCGGACGCCCAGGATGTCCTCCAGCTCGCGGATCGTCTTCGACACCGCCGGCTGCGACACCGAAAGGCTTTCAGCCGCCGCCTGGAGCTGGCGGTGCTCGGCGACGGCGAGCGCACATTGGAGGTGGCGCAGCTTGATGCGGTCGTCGCGGAGGGCGTTCATATAACGACTGGTTATCCTAACCGGGACGATTTATCAACTTACATGCCAATTTGGTTGGCTAATCTCGGTGCATGAAACGAGATCTTCCGACCCAGACCCTTTCCCCGCGCGACTGGACTGCCCATCCGCCCTACCGGTATCCGGACTACAAGTCCACGGTGCGCCGCGGCCCGACCCGGCCGCTCGTTCCGCTCAAGCGCGCGCTGAACGAGTTGCGCGCGCCGGTGTACGGCCACGATGCCGTCGGCCCGCTCGACCACGACCTCACGCGAAATGCCGCGGTGAACGGGGAGCCGCTCGGCGAGCGCATCGTCGTGAGCGGCCGCGTGCTCGACGAAGCCGGCCGGCCGGTCCCCGGCGCGCTCATCGAGATCTGGCAGGCCAACGCAGCCGGGCGCTACGTGCACAAGGCCGACCAGCACCCGGCGCCGCTCGACCCCAATTTCCTCGGCGCCGGTCGATGCGTGACCGACAAGGACGGCTTCTACCGGTTCCTGACCATCAAGCCCGGCGCCTATCCCTGGGGCAACCATGCGCACGGCTGGCGGCCGAATCACATCCACTTCTCGCTCTTCGGCGAGTACTTCGCGAGCCGGCTCGTCACGCAGATGTATTTCCCCGGCGACCCGCTCCTCGCCTCCGACCCGATCTACCAGAGCGCGCCGGAAGGTGCGCGCGAGCGCCTCATCTCGCGCCTGAGCTTCGAGCATGTCGAGCCGGGCTTCGCGCTTGGCTACGCGTTCGACATCGTCCTGCGCGGCGCGCAGGAAACGCCCATGGAGACGCGCAAGTGACGCCACCGATGAAGACGCTGGGACAGACCCCTTCGCAAACCGTCGGCCCGTACTTCGCCTACGGCCTCACCCCCGAGCAGTACGGCTACCCCTTCCGCTCTGCCTTCCGGCCCGTGCTCGCCGAGCCGCGCACGCCGGGCGAGCACATCCTCCTCACCGGGCGCGTGCTCGACGGCGACGGCGAGCCGGTCGACGACGCGATGATCGAGATCCGTCACGCCGATGCCGGGGGTCGCTTCGTCGCCACGCGCGAAGAAGCCCAGGCGAGCGGCTTCACCGGCTTCGGCCGCTGCGGCACCGGCACGGACCCCGAGCGGTGCTATCGCTTCGAGACCATCAAGCCCGGGCGCATCTCGCCCACGCAGGCGCCGCACATCGACGTCATCGTGATGATGCGCGGCATGCTGAGCCACGCCTTCACGCGCGTGTACTTCGACGACGAAGCGGCCGCCAATGCGGGCGACGAGGTGCTCGCCGGCGTCCCGGCCGAGCGGCGCGAGACGCTGATCGCCAGGCGCGAAGCGCTGCCCGGCGGCGTCGTCTACCGGTTCGACATCCGCATGCAGGGGCCGCAGGAGACGGTCTTCTTCGACCTCTAGCGCTACGCGAGGCCGATGCGCCGGGCGCCTTCGCGAAAGCGAGCCGCCTCGGCGGCGCCGAACTGGAACGCGGCGAGGAAGTCCTCGAGCCGGTAGCCCGGCGCCGTCCTGCGGACCGCGGCAGCGTAGGCGCGCGCTTCGTCGAGCGCGCCGGCCAGGGCGTGCGCGAGCGCGGCAATCACCTGGATGTGCGGAAACGCGTTGGGGCGCGCGGCGGCGCGGCGCGCCCACTCGAGCGCCTCCTCATAGCGGCCCAGGCGCGTGAGTGCGAGCGCCCGCACGGCGAGCATGGCGAAGAGCATCGGATCGAACGGGCTCAAGTCGCGGGAGTAGTCCGAGGGCGCGAGCGCAGCCTGCGGGTCGCCGAGCGTCGCGTGGACGAACGCGAGGTTGTAGTGCGCAAGGGCGAAGTTCGGGCTGAGCGCGATCGCCTGCTCGAGCTCCGCCGCGGACTCGTCATGCCGGCCGCGCAGCCACAGCGCCCGCCCCATCGCCCAGTGCGCGGCCGGATCGCGGTCGTCCACCATGAGGCCCTGCGCCGCGCTCCGGTAGGCAGCCTCGAGCTGCGGGGCGCGCTCGGCCCATCCCTGGAACGCGCCCTGGAAATGCGTGAACGAGAGTCCGGCATAGGCGCGCGAAAAGGTGGGATCGAGGCGCACGGCCTGCGTGAAGAGCTGCTGCGCTTCCTCGTTGTCGGCGCGGCTGAAGCGGTACATGTGCCACAGGCCGCGATGGTGCGCGCCCCAGGCGTCGAGCGACTCGGGCGGGCGCAGGATAGCGCGGTTGCGCTCGATCAGCTCGATCTCCGCAGCGACGGAGGCGACGATCCGGTTGCCGATCTCCTCGAGCACGAGGAAGGCGTCGTCGAGCGGGCGATTGAAGAGCTCCGCCCAGACCACGCGCGCGCTTCGCGTCTCGGTGAGCTCCACCGACGCGGCGAGGCGCCCCGCCCGCACGTCCACCGATCCGCCGACCACATAGTCGACGTCCAGCAATCGCCCGGCGTCCTCGGCGCCGAGCTTTCGCTCGTGGAGGGCAAAGACGGTTCCCTGCGCGATGACGAAGAGGCTGCGAAGCTTCGCCAGGCGCGTGATGACGTCATGGGCGAGCGCGTCGGCCGGCCCGCCGCGCGTGGGCACGGCCGAGCGGTCGGCGAACGGCATCACGGCGATCGACGCCCGCCGGGGCGGAACCGCGGCCGGCTCGAGGGGAGGCGGTGCCTCCAGCGCCATCGCGACGCCGCGGGCGGAGCGCCAGGCCTGCACCACGGGCCCGGGGTCGAGCCCTTCCGCCTCGAAGTGGCGCACGGCAGCGGCGAGGTGCTCCTCGGCTTCGCGCACGCGTCCTTGTCCGGCGAGCGCTGCCAGCAGCGCTTCGTGGGCGCGCCGGTCGAAGGGCGCTACCGCGAGCCACTGCTCGAGACAGGCGAGCGCCTCTTCGCCCTCGACGCGCGCCGCAAGATGCTCGAGCAGTGCCGCGCGGCAGCCGCGAAAGCGCCGGCGCTGCGCCGTGAGCCAACCCGCGAAGGCCGGGCTGCGCTCGATCTCGAGCCCCTCGAGGAAGTCGCCTTCGAAAAGCGCGCAGAGCGCGCGAAGCTCCTCCGCTGCGAGCGTCGCGAGGCCCGCCTCGACCGCGGCGGCGACTTGCACCGCGTCGATGAAGGCGCCGCCGCGCTCGAGCCAGACCGTGTCCTTGCCGCTCTGGAGGCGCGGCGTCTCTCCGTCGACGATCTTGCGCAGCTTGCTCAGGCACCAGCGCAGCTCCCCGCGCGGGTCGTCGGGCGCGTCCCACAGGAGCTCGCAGAGATGCGCTCGCGCGAGGGGACGCGGGGCGAGCGCGAGGTAGGCGAGCAGCGCGCGCACCTTGCGCGAGGCGGGCAACGCGGCCGGCGTACCGCTGCGGCTTGCGCGCAAGGGGCCGAGGAGCCGGACGTCCAGTTCAGGGGGGTGCATGTCGAGAGGTCGATTCCACGCGTCCTACCACGCCGGCTACCACGGCCCCCCGCTACGGTGGCGACATCCGCAACCCGAGGAGAACCCCATGGAATCCGTCGCTACCGCCCCATCCACCGCGTCCGCCGCGCCGGCGGACCTGCAGGCGCTCAAGGCCCGCCAGAAGATGGCGTGGTCCGCGGGCGATTATGCGCTCATCGGCACCACGCTGCAGATCGTCGGCGAGGAGCTGTGCGAGGCGCTCGACGTGCGGGCCGGCCAGTCGGTGCTCGACGTGGCGGCCGGCAACGGCAACGTGGCCCTCGCTGCCGCGCGCCGCTGGTGCGAGGTCACGGCCGCCGACTACGTGCCGACGCTCCTCGAGCAGGCGGGCGAGCGCGCCGCCGCCGAGCGGCTGCGCCTCACGCTGCGCGAGGCCGACGCCGAGGCGTTGCCCTTCCCCGACGCGAGCTTCGACGTCGTGGTTTCGACCTTCGGCGTCATGTTCACCCCCGACCAGGAACGGGCCGCCGCCGAGCTTCTTCGCGTGTGCCGGCCCGGGGGAAAGATCGGCCTCGCCAACTGGACGCCGGAGGGATTCATCGGCGGCGTCTTCCGCACGATCGGCCGGCACGTGCCGCCGCCCGCCGGCGCAGCCTCGCCTGCGCGCTGGGGCGATCGCGGCCGCATCGCCGAGCTTTTCCAGGCGCGCGCTTCTTCGATCAAGACCGCGCAGCGCCACTTCGTCTTCCGCTATCGCTCGCCGGAGCACTGGCTCGAATTCTTCCGCACGTACTACGGTCCGGTGCTGAAGGCTTTCGCGGCGCTCGAGGCGTCCGCCCAGGCGGCGCTCGAGCGCGACCTGCTCGCCCTGGTGGAGACCTTCAATCGCTCCGGGGACGGCACCATGGTGGTGCCGAGCGAGTACCTGGAGGTCGTCGTCACGCGCGCCTAGTATTGCGGCATGCGCAAGGCGGAGCCGTTCTTCCGCGAGGCGGGCGCGGGCCCGGGGGTGGTGTGCCTGCACGCGAACGCGAGCAACTCGGCGCAATGGCGAGGGCTCATGGAGCGGCTCTCGCCGCGCATGCGGGTGCTCGCCCCCGACCTGTACGGCTGTGGGAAGAGTCCGGAGTGGCCTTCCGATCGCGTCATCGGCCTGGGCGACGAGGCCGCTCTCATCGAGCCGGTGCTCGCGCGCGCGGGCGCGCCGCTCGCGCTCGTGGGCCACTCGTACGGCGGCGCGGTGGCGCTCCTCGCCGCGCTCGCGACGCCGGCGCGCGTGCGGGCCCTTGCGCTCTACGAGCCGACGCTCTTCGCGCTGATCGATGCCGAGCGTCCTTCCCCGAACGAAGCCGACGGCATTCGCCTTGCCGTCCTTGACGCCGGAGCAGCGCTCGATGAGGGAAATGTCGAGGCGGCCGCGGAGCGCTTCATCGACTACTGGATGGAGCCCGGCGCGTGGGCATCGACGCCCGGGCATCGCAAGCCCGCGATCGCCGAGTCGGTGCGCAACATCCGGCGCTGGGCGCACGCGCTCTTCCGGGAGCCCACGCCGCTCGCCGCCTTCCGCGCGCTCGACGTGCCGGTTCTCTACCTGGTCGGCGAGCGCACCACGGCCTCCGCGCGCGGCGTCGCGCGGCTTCTCACGGGCGCACTTCCGCGTTGCGAAGTCGTGGAGCTAGCGGGTCTCGG
>CAYWSG010000039.1:0-13561 GCA_964461055.1 uncultured Enterobacteriaceae bacterium
GAGAGAGAGGGATTCGAACCCCCGGTACGCTTACGCGTACAACAGATTTCGAGTCTGCCGCATTCGACCACTCTGCCATCTCTCCGCGGCCCCGGCGGAGCCGACGCTCGCACCGGGTCGGGAATTCTATCAGGCGCGGGCGAGCTTCTCCTGCCCGGCCATGTAGGGGCGCAGTGCCGTCGGGACCGTCACCGAGCCGTCCTCGTTCTGGTAGTTCTCCAGGATGGCGACGAGGGTGCGGCCCACCGCGAGGCCTGATCCGTTCAGCGTATGCGCGAGCTCGGGCTTGCCCTTCTCGTTGCGGAAGCGCGCCTGCATGCGCCGCGCCTGGTAGGCCTCGAAGTTGGAGCAGGAGCTGATCTCGCGATAGGCGCGCTGCGCGGGCAGCCAGACCTCGATGTCGTAGGTCTTGGCCGACGCCGCGCCCATGTCGCCGGTGCACAGGGCGACGACGCGATACGGCAGCTCGAGCTTCTTCAGGATCGCCTCGGCGTGCGACGTGAGCTCCTCGAGCCGCTGGTAGGACTCCTGCGGCCGCGCAATTTGAACGAGCTCGACCTTGTCGAACTGGTGCTGGCGGATCATGCCGCGCGTGTCCTTGCCGTAGGAGCCGGCCTCCGAGCGGAAGCAGGGCGTATGGCAGACGAATTTGAGCGGCAGCGCCTCGAGCGGCACGATCTCGTCGCGCACGAGGTTGGTGACCGGCACCTCGGCGGTCGGAATCAGGTACCACTTCTCGTCGCCGCGCGGCACGGCGAAGAGGTCCTGCTCGAACTTCGGCAGCTGGCCGGTGCCGAACATCGACGCTGCGTTGACCATGTAGGGCGCGTAGATTTCCGTGTAGCCGTGCTCGGCGGTGTGCGTGTCGAGCATGAGCTGGGTGATGGCTCGGTGCAGGCGCGCCACCTGTCCGCGCATGACGACGAAGCGCGTGCCGGCGATCTTGGTCGCCGCATCGAAGTCGAGTCCGAGCGGCGCGCCGACGTCGACGTGGTCCCTGGGATTGAACTGGAACACGCGCGGCTCGCCCCATCTGCGCTGCTCGACGTTGTCGTCTGCGGATGCGCCGGCCGGCACGCTCTCGTGCGGGATGTTGGGAATGCCGGCGACGAAGTCGCGCAGCTCCTGCTGCACCCGGGCCACTTCCTGCTCGAGGCTGCCCTGCTCGGCCTTGTGCTGCTCGGCCTTCTTCAGGAGCTCGCTCGCGTCCTCGCCTTTGCTTTTCGCCTGGCCGATCTGCCGGGCGAGCTGGTTCCGCTCGGCCTGGATTCTCTCCGCCTGCGTCTGGATGTCCTTGCGCCGGCCCTCGAGCTCGCGAAAGCGCGCCGTGTCGAGCACGTAGCCGTTGCGCGCCTTGAGTCGCTCGGCGACTCGATCGAGGTCGGTTCTGAGCAGCTGTAGGTCGATCATTTCTTCTTCCTGGCTTTCTCGTCGAGCGAGCGCAGCGCCTCGAGCTTCTCGCGGATCTTCGCCTCGAGGCCGCGGTCGGTCGGCTGGTACCAGCCGGGCGCCTGCATGCCTTCGGGGAAGTAGTCCTCGCCGGCGGCGTAGGCGTCCGCCTCGTCGTGTGCGTAGCGGTAGTCCTTGCCGTAGCCCAGGTCCTTCATGAGGCGCGTGGGTGCGTTGCGCAGGTGAAGGGGCACGGGCCGCGTGGGATCGGAGGCGACGAACGCGCGAGCCGCATTATAGGCCTCGTACGTTGCATTCGACTTGGCGGCCACCGCCAGGTAGATCACGGCCTCGGCGAGCGCGAGCTCGCCCTCGGGGCTGCCGAGGCGCTCGTAGGTCTCGCAGGCGTCGAGCGCGATGCGAAGCGCGCGCGGATCGGCAAGCCCGATGTCCTCGACCGCCATGCGGACAATGCGCCGGCCGAGGTAGAGCGGATCGGCGCCGCCGTCGAGCATGCGCACGAGCCAGTAGAGCGCCGCATCGGGGCTCGAGCCGCGCACGGACTTGTGGAGTGCGGAGATCTGGTCGTAGAACTGCTCGCCGCCCTTGTCGAAGCGGCGCAGGCTTCTCGCGAGCGTCCGCTCGGCGAAATCGGCATCGACCGTGGCGACGCCCGCGGCGCTCGCCGCCGTGACCAGGATCTCGAGCGCGTTCAGCAGCCGCCGCGCGTCCCCGTCGGCAAAGCCGACGAGCCTCGCGCGCGCCTCGGCGTCGAGCGGGGCGCGCGCGCGCTCGAGCAGCGCGTGGAGATCCTCGGGCCCGAGCGGCTCGAGCACGTACACCGTCGCCCGCGACAAGAGCGCGCTGTTCACCTCGAACGAGGGGTTCTCCGTGGTCGCGCCGATGAAGGTGACGAGCCCTCGCTCGACGTACGGGAGAAACGCGTCCTGCTGCGACTTGTTGAAGCGGTGCACCTCGTCGACGAAGAGGATCGTGTGGCGCCCGGCGCCGGCGAGCCGCGCCTCGGCCGCCTGCATGGCGTCGCGGATGTCCTTGACGCCGGAGAAGACCGCCGAGAGCGCGACGAACTCCGCGTCGAAGGCCTTCGCCATGAGGCGCGCGATCGTCGTCTTGCCCGTTCCCGGCGGCCCCCACAGGATCATCGAATGCGGCCTGCGCGACTCGAACGCGAGCCGCAGCGGCTTGCCGGGGCCGACCAGGTGCTTCTGCCCGACCACGTCGTCGAGCGTCTGCGGCCGCATCAGCTCGGCGAGCGGCGCCTGCGCCTGCGGCTTGCCGAAAAGGTCGGTGCTCATGGCGCGGGCGACCTTCCTCGGGCGTTGCCTACTTCTCGCCGAGGACGTCCGTCCCCGGGGGCGGCTCGAAGCGGAAGGCCTTCGGGTCCACCGGCGGATTGCGGACGAAATTGGAGAAGCGCAGGATCGTGGTCTGGCCGAAGTGGTCGGTGAGCTCCATCGTCTCGATGCCCGGGCCGCCGAAGCCCAGGCGGATGCGCTCGAATCCGGCCTCGCGGTCCTTCGGACGCGCCTGCAGCCACTCGAGCCCTTCGCGGCTGCCGGCATCGGAGAGCTCGAAAGCGTTCTCGACGTCGGCGCTTCCGGCGAGGAGCGCCGCGGGCGTCGAGCCGAGCGCGCTCGAGATCCGGCGCACCGTCACCTGCTGGAGGTCCTTGTCGTAGATCCAGACGCGCTCGCCGTCGCCGACGATCAGCTGGTCGACCGGTGCCTCGTAGGTCCAGCGGAAGCGGCCCGGGCGCTGGAAGACGAACTGCCCGCGCGACTCCTGCACCAGGCGCCCGGCGCGATCGTAGACCTTCTGCTCGAAATCGGCCCGCGCCGAGCTGGTATTGGCGGCGAACGCCTTGAACCGGTCGATGCTGTCCGCACGGGCCGGCGCCATGCACGCCAGCATCGCGAAACACAGCAGCATCGCCAGCACGGGAAGAGGCAACGCGGGAAGCCGCACGGCGCGTCTCACTCCGCCTTGGCCGGAACGAGCACCTCGCGGTTGCCGTTCGACTGCATGGGCGACACGAGGCCGGCGCGCTCCATGTCCTCGATCAGCCGTGCGGCGCGGTTGTAGCCGATGCGGAGATGCCGCTGCACGAGCGAGATCGAGGGACGCCGCGTGCGAACGACGATCTCCACCGCCTGGTCGTAGAGCGGATCCTTCTCGCCCGTCGCTTCGCCCCCGCCGGCGGCGCCCGCCTCCTCCGCCGGCGCCGGCTCGAGCACGTCCTCGAGGTATTCCGGCTTGGCGAGGCTCTTCAGGTGCTCCACGACCTTGTGCACCTCGTGATCGGCGACGAATGCCCCGTGCACGCGCAGCGGAAGTCCGGTGCCCGGCGGCAGGTACAGCATGTCGCCCATGCCGAGGAGCGCCTCGGCGCCGGACTGGTCGAGGATCGTGCGCGAGTCGACCCGGGAGGAGACCTGGAAGGCGATCCGCGTCGGGATGTTGGCCTTGATGAGGCCGGTGATGACGTCGACCGAGGGCCGCTGGGTCGCGAGCACGAGGTGGATGCCGGCGGCGCGCGCCTTCTGCGCGAGCCGCGCGATGAGCTCCTCCACCTTCTTGCCGATGACCATCATGAGGTCGGCGAGCTCGTCGATGACGAGGACGATGTGCGGCAGCGCCTGCAGCGGCTGCGGCTCGCCCGTGTCGAGCGTCATCGGGTCGTCGAGCCGGCGGCCGTGCTTCTCGGCCTCGGCCACCTTCTGGTTGAACCCGGAAAGGTTGCGCACGCCGAGGAAGTTCATCAGCTTGTAGCGCCGGTCCATCTCGGCGACGCACCAGGTGAGCGCGTTCACCGCCTTCTTCATGTCGATGACCACCGGCGCGAGCAGGTGCGGAATGTCCTGGTAGACCGAGAGCTCCAGCATCTTCGGGTCGATGAGGATCAGGCGGACGTTGCGCGGCTCGGACTTGTAGAGCAGCGACAGGATCATCGCGTTCAGCGCGACGGACTTTCCCGAGCCGGTCGTGCCGGCGACGAGCAGGTGCGGCATCTTCGCGAGGTCGGCGACGACCGGATGCCCGGCGATGTCCTTGCCGAGCACGAGGGCGAGCGGCGAATTGAGCGCGTGGTACGCCTCGGAGCCGAGGATCTCGGACAGGCGCACGGTCTGGCGGTGGGGATTCGGGATCTCGAGGCCCATGCAGGACTTGCCGGGGATCGTCTCGACGACGCGAATCGACACCACCGAGAGGGCGCGCGCGAGGTCCTTCACCAGGTTGACGATCTGGCTTCCCTTCACGCCGACCGCGGGCTCGATCTCGTAGCGCGTGATGACGGGCCCCGGGTAGGCGGCGATCACCTTCACCGAGACGCCGAAGTCGGAGAGCTTCTTCTCGATGAGCCGCGAGGTGAACTCGAGCGTCTCGGCGCTCACCTGCTCGGCGTCGCTCGCCGCCTCGTCGAGGAGCTTGAGCGGAGGCAGCGGCGTGTCGGGCAGGTTCTCGAAGAGCGGCGCCTGCTTCTCCTTCTGCACGCGCTCGGACTTCTTGATCTGCGCCACGGGCGGCTCGATCCTGAGCGGCGGATGGTCCTCCTCGCGCTTGCGCTCGATCTCCAGCACGAAATCGCGCTCCTCGCGCGCGAGCTCGCCGAGCCTGCGGTCCTGATGCCGCTCCCAGGCGCGCAGCGCGCCGAGGTAGAGCGCCTCGAGGAAGCCTCCCACCCGCTCGCAGCAGTCCATCCAGGAGAGGCCCGTAAAGAGGCTGAAGCCCACGGCCATGCCGGTCAGCAGGACGAGCGTCGCGCCGGTGAAGCCGACGGCCCCCTCGAGCGCCTGGCTGATCGCCGTGCCGAGGACCCCGCCCCGCGCGTCCGGGTCGGGAAGCGTGACCTGAAGGCTGTACAGGCGCAGCGCCTCGAGCGACGCGCTCGAAAGAATGAGCGCCACGAACCCGGCGAGCGCGATCCAGAGCGGGCGCGGGTCGATGAGCCCCGTGCCGTCGAGGCGCCGATAGCCCCAGACGACCACGTACAGGCACAGCGCGATCCACCAGTAGGCGGAGATCCCGAAAAGGAAAAGCAGGATGTCGGCCACCCACGCGCCGACCACGCCGCCGGCGTTGGAGACGACCGCGCCGGTCTCGCTATGCGACCAGGCGGGATCGCTGCGCCGATAGGTGAGGAAGGCGAGGAGGAGATAGGCGGCGACCGCCACCAGGGCAAGCCATTTGGCTTCGCGCAGGAGGCCCGCAAGCTTCACGGGAAGGGGTGCGCCGGAGGATTTTTCTGCTGCGCCCATCTCGCCGCTTCAGGAGTGGACGATTCTAGCGCAGAAACCTGAGCGGGCCCGCTTCGGCGCCCGCCTCAGGCCCCGCTCGGACCTCTCTTCAGCGCCCGCTGTCGCTGCTGTGCGCGCGAGCGAGTTACTCGGGCGGAAGAGCGATGTTGTCTCGCAGCACGATGTTCGAGCCGCGAACCTCGATGTAGCCGCCCATCTGCAGGTCCTTCATGACCCGGCTTACCATCTCGCGCGAGGCGCCGATCATCTTCGCGATGTCCTGCTTGGGCAGGCGCTTGGTGACCACCTTCTCGCCCTCGACGTTCTCGGACATGTCGAGGAGCAGCCGGGCGACGCGCCCGTACACGTCGAGGAGGGCGAGGCTGCCGATCTTGCGGTCGGCCTCGCGCAGGCGCCGCACGAGGCCGCGCATGACCGCCATGGCCATCTCCGAGTTCTCGGCGAGGCACTTCTTGAAGTCGCGCTTGGCGATCGCGAGCAGCTCGCACGGCTCGATGGCGATGACGGTCGCGGAGCGCGGGCTGTCGTCGATGAGCCCCATCTCGCCGAAGAACTCGCCGGGCCCGAGGATGCTGAGGATGACTTCCTTGCCCTCGGCGTCGCTCATCATCACCTTCAGCCGCCCGGAGAGGACGATGTAGAGCGAATCGGTGGGATCGCCGCTCGCCATCACGGTGCTCGAGCGCGGCACGCTCCTGCGCGTCACCATGGTCGCCAGCGTGCGCAGTTGCTCTTCCGGGAAGGTGGAGAACAGCGGCACCGCCTTCAGAATCGTGGTCGATACCATCGCGGCCATTTTCTTTGCCCCCCTCCTAGTTACGCTGCCTATGGTAGCAGAAAGGCAGACGCGGGCCGCCACCGCGCGACGCGACGCCGTCCTGCGGCGCGCTCCGCCGGAGCCCTCGTTTATAATCGTCT
Source organism: uncultured Enterobacteriaceae bacterium (assembly GCA_964461055.1). Taxonomy (GTDB): domain Bacteria; phylum Pseudomonadota; class Gammaproteobacteria; order Burkholderiales; family SG8-39; genus SCGC-AG-212-J23. The sequence goes on from CAYWSG010000039.1 coordinate 6,585, forward strand.
GCCTTTCCCGCCTGTCTTTCGCACCGAGATGCCGACCCGTCACGCGCGCCTGCTCATCCTCGGCTCCGGCCCCGCCGGGTATACCGCGGCGATCTATGCGGCCCGCGCCAATCTGCGCCCCGTGCTGGTCACGGGCATCGCCCAGGGCGGTCAGCTCATGACGACGACCGACGTCGACAACTGGCCGGCCGACGCCGACGGCGTCCAGGGCCCGGACCTCATGCAGCGCTTCCAGAAGCACGCCGAGCGCTTCGAGACCGAGATCATCTTCGACCACATCAACGAGGCGCGGCTCGGGCGGCGGCCGTTCGAGCTGGTCGGCGACTCCGCCACCTACACCTGCGACGCGCTCGTCATCGCGACCGGCGCGTCGGCGAAGTACCTCGGCCTCCCCTCCGAGCAGAAGTTCATGGGCAAGGGCGTCTCCGCGTGCGCGACCTGCGACGGCTTCTTCTACAAGGGACAGGACGTCGTGGTCGTGGGCGGCGGCAATACGGCCGTCGAAGAAGCGCTCTATCTCGCGAACATCGCGGGCAGCGTCACGCTCGTGCACCGGCGCGACAAGTTCCGTGCCGAGAAGATCATGGTGGACAAGCTCATGAAGCGCGTCGACGAGGGGAAGATCAGGCTCGTCCTCGACTCGGTGGTGGACGAAGTGCTGGGCGATGCGAGCGGCGTAACGGGCGTTCGCGTCAAGCACGTCGGCACCGGCGCGGCGACGACGCTCGAGGCGAAAGGCTTCTTCGTCGCCATCGGCCACACGCCGAATACGGAGCTTTTCGCCGGACAGCTCGAGATGGAGAACGGCTACATCGTCACCCGGGGCGGCCGCGAGGGCTTCGCCACCGCGACGAGCGTCGCCGGCGTCTTCGCCGCCGGCGACGTCCAGGATCACGTCTACCGGCAGGCGGTCACGAGCGCCGCGAGCGGCTGCATGGCCGCGCTCGACGCGGAGAAGTACCTTGACGGACAGGGCACCTGAAGAAAGCGAGTTCCGCCGCGCGCTCGGCGACGTGCAGCCGATCCGGCCGCCGCGCCGGCTTTCACCCGCGGCGCCGCGTCCCGCGCCCGTGCCGCTGCAGAGCCGGCTCGACGAGCGTGCCGCGCTCGCCGAGTCGGTGGCGGGCGAGCTCTCCGTCGACGACGCGATCGACTCCGGCGAGGAGCTCGTGTATGCGAGAGAGGGCATCTCCCGCCAGGTGCTGCGCCGCCTGCGCCGCGGCTACTGGGTCGTGGAGGACGACCTCGATCTGCACGGCATGAACCGGCGCGAGGCGGCGCTCAGCGTGGCGGAGTTCCTGCGCCGCTGCCGGACCCGCGGCATGGGCTGCGTGCGCATCGTGCACGGCAAGGGGCGAGGCTCGCCGCGGCGCGAGCCGGTCCTGAAGGGCAAGCTGCGGCAATGGCTGCTGCATCGGGACGACGTCCTGGCGTTCTGCCAGGCGCCGCCCACGCAGGGCGGAAGCGGGGCGCTGCTCGTGCTCCTGAAGCTTCGCTAGCGCGGGCTAGACGGCGGCCTCGTTCGTCTCGCCCGTACGGATGCGCACCACGTGCTCGACCGCCGTGACGAAGATCTTGCCGTCGCCGATCTTGCCGGTCCGCGCCGAGCGCACGATCGCATCGATGGCGCCTTCGACCTGCGCGTCGGGCACGACGACCTCGATCTTGACCTTGGGCAGGAAGTCGACGACATATTCGGCGCCGCGGTAGAGCTCGGTGTGGCCTTTCTGCCGGCCGAAACCCTTGACCTCGGTGACGGTCAGGCCCGTCACGCCGACCTCTGAAAGGGCCTCGCGCACCTCGTCCAGCTTGAAGGGCTTCACGATGGCTTCGATTTTCTTCATGCCGACACCTCCTGCAGGAATGCGCCGATTGTATCCCGGCGCGAAGCGCTAGCGGGCCCGGCCGTGGAAAGCATCCGGGAGGTCTCCTCGCTCGCCGAGGTGGATCCGGTGGAGTGGAACGCCCTGGCGGGCGAGCAGCCGTTCGTGCGCCACGAGTTCCTGTCGAGCCTCCTCGAGACCGGCTGCGCCAGCCCCCGTACCGGCTGGCGCCCGCGGTTCCTGCTGCTGCGCCGCTCGGGCGCGCTCGCGGGCGCCATGCCGCTCTTCGAGAAGAGCCACTCCTACGGCGAATACGTCTTCGACTGGGCATGGGCGGACGCCTACGAGCGGCACGGCCACGCCTACTACCCGAAGCTCGTCGGCGCCGTCCCCTTCACGCCGGTGCAGGGAACCCGGGTGCTCGCCGCCGACGCAGCGGCGCGCACGGCGCTCGTGCGGGCGGCGCTCGGCCTTGCGCGCGAGCTCTCGTCGCTCCACGTGCTCTTTCCGCGGGAAGACGAGATGGCGGCGCTCCTCGAGTGCGGGCTCCTCGCGCGGCGCACGGTGCAGTTCCACTGGCGAAACGAGGGATACGCGGACTTCGAGGCCTTCCTCGCCCGCCTCTCGCACGCGCGAAGGAAGAACATCCGCCAGGAGCGCCGCAAGGTCCGCTCGGCCGGCGTCAGCCTGCGCTGGCTCGAGGGCGAGGCGATCGGGCCGGCGCACTGGGCGTTCTTCCATCGCTGCTACCGCAACACCTACCGCGCTCACCACTCGAGCCCGTACCTCAGCCTCGAGTTCTTCGAGCGCCTCGGGCGGCTCATGCCGCAGTGCCTGGCGCTCGTGCTGGCCGAGCAGGAAGGCCAGCCGATTGCCAGCGCCCTCTTTCTTCGCGACAGCACGCGCCTGTACGGCCGGTACTGGGGCTGCGTGCGGCACGTGCCGCTCCTGCATTTCGAGTGCTGCTACTACCAGCCAATCGAGTACGCGATCGCGCGCCGGCTGGCCGCGTTCGAAGGCGGCGCGCAGGGCGAGCACAAGCTCTTCCGCGGCCTGATGCCGGTCGAGATGCCTTCGGCGCACTGGCTCGCGCATCCGGCGTTCGCGAGGGCCGTGGAAGACTTCCTGAGGCGGGAGGGCGCCGGCATCGCGCGCTACGTGGACGAGTTGTGCGAGCATAGCCCGTTCCGGAATGCGGGAGGCGGCCATGCGTCTTAGCGGCAAGGTGGCTCTGGTCACGGGAGCGGGCTCGGGCTTCGGCGCCGCCATTGCGCGCCGGTTCGCCGAGGAAGGCGCGCGCGTGCTCGTCAACGACCTCGATGCCAAGAGCGGCGAGCGCGTAGCCGCATCGCTCGGCGCGCCCGCGACATTCGTGCAGGGCGACGTGACGGCATCGGCCGATTGGGCGCGCCTCATGGAAGCTGCGGCGACGCGCTTCGGCGGGCTCGACATCGTCGTCAACAACGCCGGCTGGACGCATCGCAACAAGCCCTGCCTGGAAGTGAGCGAACAAGAGTTCGAGCGGGTGTTCGCCGTCAACGTGAAGAGCATCTACCTCGCGGCCGTGCATGCGGTGCCGCTTTTTCGCGCGCGCGGCGGTGGCTGCTTCGTGAACATCGCCTCCACGGCGGGGGTGCGGCCGCGGCCCGGGCTCACCGTCTACAACGCCTCCAAGGGCGCCGTCATCCTGATGTCCAAGTCCATGGCGGCGGAGTTCGGGCCGGACGGAATCCGCGTGAACTGCGTCAATCCCGTGTTCAGCCCCGACACGGCGCTTTCGGCGGCCTTTGCCGGCGGGGCGGTGACGGAGGAGGCCAAGCGGCGGTTCCTCGCCACCATTCCCCTGGGGCGATTCTCGACGCCGCTCGACGTAGCGAACGCCTGCCTTTACCTCGCCTCCGACGAGGCCGCGCTGGTGAGCGGCACCTGCATCGAGGTGGATGGCGCGCGCTGCGTCTAGCGCGGCGCCGCGCGAGCTCTACTGTTAGGAGCGCTTCAGCCCGCCCAGCAGGGCGGCGAGCTGCGGCCGGCGCCGCTTCGACCCCTCCTGCCTGGCCGGCTCGGCTGCGGGTCGCGCGGGCGACGTGCCGGGCTCGTAGGGGCGCGAAAAGATCGGGTCCGCGGGCGGCTTTTCCCGCACCGGCGCGCCGTGGCGGCGCGCGTGCCCTTCGCGCCGCGCTTCGCCGCGCTTCTCCCGCGGCAGGAGCATGGCGACCTCGCCGGTGTGCTGAAAGCCCGGCACGAGGACGCGCTCGATCGGCTTCTTGATGAGCTTCTCGATGGCGGCGAGCGCATCGGCGTCGTCCGGGGAGACGAGCGAAATCGCCTCGCCGGCGAGCCCGGCGCGTCCCGTGCGCCCGATGCGGTGCACGTAGTCTTCCGGAGAGCGGGGAATGTCGAAGTTGATGACCTGCGGCAGGCCCTCGATGTCGAGGCCCCGCGAGGCGACGTCGGTCGCCACGAGCACGTGGGTCTTGCCCGACTTGAAGTCGGCGAGCGCCGCCTCGCGCTCGGCCTGCGTCTTGTCGCCGTGGATCGCGTCGGCCTGGATGCGGTCGCGGCGCAGCTGGTGTGCGAGCCGGTTCGCGCCGATGCGGGTGCCGGTGAAGACGAGCACCTGGCGCAGGTCGCGTGTCTGGATGAGGTAGGCGAGCAGCTCGCGCTTCTTCTCGCGCGCGACCGGATGGACGACGTGCGTGACCAGGTCGGCGACGGCGTTGCGCGCGGCGATCTGCACCTCGGCCGGCTCGCGGAGCAGCGCCTTCGCGAGCGTGCGGATCTCGTCGGGGAACGTCGCCGAGAAAAGCAGGTTCTGCCGCGCCTGCGGCAGCAGGGCGATGATGCGTCGGATGTCGGGCAGGAAGCCCATGTCGAGCATGCGATCGGCCTCGTCGAGCACGAGCATCGACACCTGGTTGAACATCACCGTCTTGTTCTGCACGTGGTCGAGCAGCCTTCCGGGGGTCGCCACGAGAACCTCGACGCCCTTGCGGAGCTGCTCGATCTGGGCGTTCATGTCCACGCCGCCGTAGACCACGGTGCTTCGCAACGGAAGGTGCTTCCCGTAGGCGCGGAAGCTCTCCGCGACCTGCACCGCGAGCTCGCGCGTGGGCGCGAGGACGAGCGCACGCACGGGATGGCGCGCCGGCGAGGCCGAGTGGCTCGCGTGCACCGAGAGTCGCTGCAGGATCGGCAGCGCGAAGGCGGCGGTCTTGCCGGTGCCGGTCTGGGCGCCGGCCATCAGGTCGCGGCCCGCCAGCACCAGCGGAATCGCCTCCGCCTGGATCGGCGTCGGCTTCTCGTAGCCCATCTCGCGGACGGCGGCGAGGAGCGGCGGTATCAGACCGAGTTGTTCAAATGCAGTGATAGGCGATGCCTGAACGCGTGCTGCCAAGAGAGCCCTGAATTATAAGCTCAATTGAGGGTGCGGGCCGGCCGCTCGCTGCCGGCGGACGCGTCGGCGCCCGGCAGCTTGAGCTCCATGTCCCAGTCGCTCTTCCTGACCGCCGACTGCAGGAGGCGGCAGAGCGAATGGAGCAGCACCGAATCGAAGGTGAGCGTGATGCCCTGGCCCTCGGAAGGGTGAAGCGCGACCACCGGCTGTCCGTTGCGGTCGCGTCCGGTCTGGATGCGGGCAAGAAGGAGCGGCTTCTCGCCGAGCGGCGTGGCATGGCTCGCCGCGTCGTAAGGCTTGGAGAAATCGGCCTTCGAAACCGCGTGCTCGTGCTCGAGCCCGAGCAGCGCCTTGCGCGCCTCGGGGTTCGCCTGCGTGCGGATGCGCGGGCTCGCATCTTCGGCCAGCTTGACGAGCAGCGGCCAGAGCAGCTTGACGAAGCGGCGCGTCAGCCACAAGCGCACTTCGATCCCGTCGCTCGTGGCCACCAGCATCAGCAAGCGGTCTTCCTCGGCCTCGTAGTCGACCTTGAGCTGGTGCAGTTTCATGGGCGAATAGTAGCCATGCTGCGGGCCGGGGCCAAGCAAGCGCTCAGCGCGCCCGCCCGCGGATGCGCTCGAGCAACGCCGTGGTCGAGCGCTCGTGCTCGAACGGGATGGAGACCACCCGCCCGCCGCGCGCCAGGACTTCGCTCGCCCCGACGATGCGCTCGACCGGCCAGTCGCCCCCCTTGACGAGGACATCGGGCCGGCACGCATCGATCAGCGCCGCGGGGGTGTCCTCGTCGAACCACGTCACGGCGTCGACCGAGGCGAGCGCGGCGACGAGGGCCATGCGGTCTTCGAGCCCGTTGACCGGCCGGTCGGCCCCCTTTCCCAGCCGCCTTGCGGAGGCGTCGCTGTTCAGAGCGACGAGGAGCGCTGCGCCGAGCGCGCGCGCGCGGTCGAGATAGGTGGCGTGCCCGCGATGGAGCACGTCGAAGACGCCGTTCGTGAAGACGAGGGGCCTCGGAAGAGCCGCGATCCACTCGGCCGCCTCGGTCGGGGGGCGGATCTTCGACTCGAACCGCGGCGGTTGAGCGGCCATGGCGCCCGAGCACGCGCTAGTGCTGCCCCGTCGGCCGCGCCGGCGGCTCCGGGGGCCGGCAGGCCTCTTCGCCCTCGCGGCAATACTCGAAGATCTTCACGACCTTGCGGACCCCGCTCGTCGTCCGGGCGACGTTCACCGCCGCCTCCGCCTCGGCTTCGGTCACCACGCCGAGGAGATACACGACGCCGGCCTCGGTGACGACCTTGGCATGCACCGGGTTCACCTTGCCCGAGCTGACCAGGCGCCCCTTCACCTTGGCGGTGATGAGCTCGTCGTTCAGCCGGGAGGTACGCCCCGACGGAAGCGCGATCGCGATCTCGTTGGCGACCGACCTCACGTCGGGAACGGCCGCGACGATCCGGCCGATCTCCTCGCGCAGCTCCTGCGTCGGCGCCTCGCCGGTGAGGAGCACCATGTGGTTGAACGAAGTCACCGTGACGTGGACGCGATCGCCATAGCGCTCGATGATGCGGTTGCCCGCGCGGATCTGGATCGTCTCGTCGGCAAGCTGCGTGCCGGAGGTGCGCCGGTCCTCGGCGACCGAATAGACCGCGCCGGCCGCGCCGACCATCCCGACCAGGGCGAGCTCGCAGCCCTGAAGCGAGAGCGCGCAGATCCCGGCCGACAGTGCGAGCAGCGCTCGCCTCCGCTTGTCGAGCAGCGCTCGCCTC
>CAYWSG010000039.1:13661-27650 GCA_964461055.1 uncultured Enterobacteriaceae bacterium
CGAGCAGCGCTCGCCTCCGCTTGTCGAGCAGCGCTCGCCTCGCCTTGTTCTTGATAGACATGCCTGCGGCGATTCTACACGGCGGGGACGAGCGCTCCTATTCGGAGAAGGCGTCGCGGATCCACTCGTTCACGCAGGGACCGGGGCCGACGAGCAGCACGTCGAAGCGGCAGCTCGCCTGCGGCCGGCGGCAGAGATAGAGCCGGGCCGCCGCGACGAGGCGCGCGCGCTTGGCGGCCGTGATGCTTTCCGCCGCGCCGCCGAAGCGCGCGCCCGAGCGCATGCGCACCTCGGCGAAGACCACGACGCCCCGATCCTCCGCGACGATGTCGATCTCCCCGTGGCGGCAACGCCAGTTGCGCGCGAGCACGACGAGGCCGCGCGCCCTGAGGAACTGCGCGCACGCCTCCTCCGCTCGCGCGCCTGACGAGTTCATGGCAGTCTTAACGCACACGTCCCCGCACGGTTGACCCGCATGCCCGCTGTCCTCTACGTCGTCGCCACCCCCATCGGCAATCTCGGGGACGCGAGCCCCCGGTCGCTCGAGGCGCTGCGTGCCGTCGCAGTGATCGCCTGCGAGGACACGCGCGTCACGCGCACCCTGCTCGGCCGCTTCGGCATCCAGGCGGAGCTCGCCACGCTGCAGAAGCACAACGAGCGGGCCGCGACGGCGAAGCTCATGGAGCTGCTCCGCACCGGGCGCGACGTCGCCCTTGTGAGCGATGCCGGCACGCCTGGTGTCTCGGACCCGGGCGCGCTCCTTGTGGAAGAAGCGCATCGCGCCGGCGTCAAGGTCGTCCCCATCCCGGGCCCGAGCGCGGTGGCGGCCGCGCTCTCCGCGTCGGGCTTCCCTGCCCCGCAGTTCTTCTTCGCCGGCTTCCTCCCGGCGAGCCCGCCGGCGCGGCGCAAGGCGCTCGAAGCGCTGGAAGACGGGCCGTGGCCGATCCTCTTTTACGAAGCGCCGCACCGCATTCGCGAGGCGCTCGCGGATCTCGAGCGCCGGTTCGGACCGGCCCGCGAGGTCGTGATCTGCCGCGAGCTCTCGAAGAAGTTCGAGGAGGTGGCGCGGCTGCCGCTCGGCGAGGCGCGGGCCTGGCTCGATGCCGCCGCGCACCGCGAGCAGGGCGAGTTCGTGCTGGTCCTCGCCCCCGGCGTCGCCTTCGAGCGCGCGCCGGCCGTCGACCCCGAGGAGGTGCTTGCGCGCCTCATGACGAAGCTCTCGCCGAGCGACGCCGCGAAGCTTGCCGCCCAGATCACCGGCGCGCCGAGAAACGAGCTCTATCGCAAGGCGCTCGCAAGAGCCGCACCGGGCGGGAAGTAGAATCGCCGCCATGGATCGCCTGACGCTCGCGAAGCCCGACGATTGGCACCTCCACCTGCGCGACGGGCCCGCGCTCGCCTCCGTCGTCGCGCACACCGCGCGCCGCTTCGGCCGCGCGATCGTCATGCCGAACCTGAAGCCGGCCATTCGCACCACCCAGCAGGCCCTGCATTACCGCGAGCGCATCCTCGCCGCGGCGCCCGCAGAGAGCGGCTTCGAGCCGCTCATGACGCTCTATCTCACGGACGACACGCCGCCGAAAGAAATCGCGCGCGCGAAGCTCTCCGGCCGCGTGCACGGCGTCAAGCTGTATCCCGCGGGCGCCACCACGCACTCGGACGAAGGCGTGACGCGGCTCTCGCGCTGCTTCCACGCGCTCGAGAAGATGCAGGAGCTCGGCCTGCCGCTGCTCGTGCACGGCGAGTCGACCGATCCCGCGATCGACGTCTTCGACCGGGAGAAGGCGTTTCTCGAGGAGACGCTGGGACCGCTGATCGAGCGCTTCCCCGAGCTCAAGATCGTCCTCGAGCACATCACCACGCGCGACGCGGTGCGGTTCGTCGAGCTCATGGGCCCGCGCGTTGCCGCGACGATCACGGCCCATCACCTGCTCATGAACCGCAACGCGCTCTTCATGGGCGGAATCCGGCCGCACCATTACTGCCTGCCGGTCCTCAAGCGGGAGGAGCACCGCGAGGCGCTCGTCGAGGCGGCCGTCTCGGGCAACCCCAAGTTCTTCCTCGGCACCGACAGCGCCCCGCACGCGCGCAACGCCAAGGAAGCCGCCTGCGGCTGCGCCGGGATCTTCACCGCGCACGCCGCGCTCGAGCTCTACGCCGTCGCCTTCGAGGAGGCGGGCGCGCTCGAAAAGCTCGAAGGCTTCGCAAGCCTCCACGGCGCCCGGTTCTACGGCTTGCCGGCGAGCCGCGAAACGATCACGCTCGTGCGCGAGGAATGGAGGGTTCCCGAGACGCTCCCGTTCGGCGGCGAGACGCTGGTTCCCCTGAGGGCCGGGGAGACGCTGCCGTGGAAGCTTCTGCCGTAGAGGCGTCCGCGGCGCACCCGATCTTCGCGCCGCTGCGTGACCTTCTCGAGCGCGCCGGCCCGGTCGGCCTGCCGGACCTCGAGCGCCTCAATGCGCTCGCCGAGGCGTTGGACGTGCGCACCGAGAGCGGCCGCCCCGTGCGCTTCGTCGCGCCCAACGCCGCAGCGGGCCGCTACGGCGGCTATGAGCTGCGCGTCTTCGAGACCGGCTGCATCGAGACCCGCCCGGGAAGCCGGCATGACTACTTCAATGCGCTCGCCTGGCTCGCTTTCCCGCGCACCAAGGCGCGCATCAACGCCCTGCACGTGGCCGCCATCCCCGGCGAAAAGGGGCGGCGCGGCCGGCTGCGCGATCTCCTCACCATCTTGGACGAGGGCGGCGCGGTCGTCTGCTGCTCTGATGCAGAGCTCGTCGCACTCGCGCGCGAGCATCGCTGGCGGGAGCTTTTCTGGGAGCGTCGCGCGCGGGTGCGCGCGCATCTGGCGGTCCACGTGCTCGGGCATGCCGTCCTCGAGCAGGCGCATCGGCCGTGGCCGGGAATCACCTGCAAGGTGCTCTTCGCGCCCGCGGGCTGCGATCCCGATCGCGCGGCACACGCCTGGCTCGGGGCGCTTCCTGCCGAAGCTTCGCCGGCGCTCCTTCGCGCCTTTCCCGTCTTCGGACTTCCCGGTTGGCATCCCGGGAGCAGCGAGCGCGCGTTCTACGAGGATGCGCGTTACTTCCGCCCCTTGCGGGCGGACGGTACAATGCCCTCGGGAGTCGGCCGGGCAGCCGCTGTGCGCCGCAAGTCAAGGCGCGCAGAGGAAAGTCCGGGCTCCGCAGAGCAGAATGCAGGGTAACGCCCTGGCACGGCGACGTGACGAATAGGGCCACAGAGACGAGTCCCCGGACCACCGCGGCGTTCGCCGCGGCGACCGGGGGGTGAAACGCGGCAACCTCCATCCGGAGCAACACCAAATAGGCAGGCATGGCGCGCAGCCGCGCGAGCGGCGGCGCCGCGGCTGGCTCGGCCGAGGCCTGCGGGTAGGTGGCTAGAGCCGGGAGGCGACTTCCGGCCCAGAGGAATGGCTGCCGGCCCCGCCGGGCTCGCCCGGCCGGGGCCACAGAACCCGGCTTACAGGCCGGCTCCCCTTTTCCGATCGAACATTGCGGCGTTGCGCCACGGCGCCGGGGCGGCGAAAATCCAAGAAAAGGGAACCTCGCCCGCCGGCCGCGGACACGATGCAGGATCGTCTCAACCAGAACGACGTCACGAACAGCATCAACGTGGAGGACGCAGCCAGCGTCCGCGACGCGGTGCTGGAGATTTTCCGCGCCCGTTATCCGTCCGCCGACCTTTCCGTGCTCGGACAGGCCTTTGGCGACTTCCAGGCCCTGTTCGAGGGTCGGTTCCCGGGCTACCTCGCCTGCGACACCCTGTATCACGACATGCGCCATACCCTCGACATGTCGCTCGCCATGGCGAGGCTCATCGAGGGTCACGACCGCACTCGCGCGGAGGCGGACCGGCTCGGGCCGCGGCGCGCCATGCTCGGGATCCTGCTCGCGCTCTTCCATGACAGCGGCTACGTCAAGCGCAAGTCCGAGAGCCCGGTGGAGAACGGCGCCGTCTTTACCAAGATCCACGTAAGCCGCAGCGCCGACTTCATCTCCGCCTATCTGCCGGCCGTCGGCTTCGCCGAGGAAGCGCCTACGGGCGCCCGGCTGGTGCACTTCACCGGCTACGAGATGGCGATCGACGACATCGACGTCGCCTGCCCGAAGGATCGCCTCCTCGGCTGCATGCTCGGGACTGCCGATCTCATCGGGCAGATGTCCGACCGGATGTACCTCGAGAAATGCCGCGAGTTCCTCTACCAGGAGTTCGTGCTCGGCAACATCGCGCGGGAGAAAGGGCCGGACGGGCGCGAGATCGTGCGCTACGCCTCGCCGGAAGACCTCATCATCAAGACGCCGGGCTTCTACGAGTACGTGGCGCGCGCCCGCATGGAAGGTCCCTTCGGCGGCGTGGGTCGCTTCGCCTCGGCGCATTTCGGCGGCCCCGACCCTTACGAGCGCGAGATCCAGCGGAACATGGCGTTCCTGCGCGGAGCGGTCGAATCGGGCGACCTCGGCCGCCTCCGGCGCTACTGCTACTCGCTCTCGAGGCCCGTGCGCTCGGCCGCCTGAGCGCCGGCCCGCCGGGCTACTCCTCCTTCTTCAGCGACTGCACCAGGTCCACGAGCATCATCACGAGGCCGATGCCGACGACCGCCCAGAGCGCGAACTCGGGAATCCGGCGTACGACGGGCGCGACGTAGGCGATCATCAGCCCGGCGCCGATGACTCCTGCGATGATCTTGAACGGCATGAGCGCTCACTCCTTCGATTGGAGGTAATTGACGAGCCAGCCGGCGGTACGAAGAAGCCGTGCATCGGCATGGCGCTCGCCCACGAGCTGCACGCCGAGGGGTAGCCCGTTGCTCGCCTCCATGAGGGGCAGGCTCAAGGCGGGCATGCCGCAGAGCGTCCAGAGGGTGCAGAACGACGGATCGCCGGTCGCCTCGAGTCCCCGCGGGGCCGGCCCCGGCGCCGCGGGCGTCAGGATGGCATCGCAGCGCTCGAAGATCTCCTTGAAGCCTTCGTTCAGCCGGGGAATGCGGGCAACCGCCTTCTGGTAGTCGAGCGCGTTCAGCGCCCGCCCGCGCTCCAGCAGTCCGTACAGCTGGGGAGAAAGCTTGTCGCGGCCGCGCTCCCATTCGACGTCGAGGTTGGCCGCCATCTCCGCCTCCATGATGATCCGGTGCCACTCGAGCGCGTTGGCGGCGCTTTCCGGGAGCTCGACCGTCAGCGCGCGTTCTCCCAGCGCGGCGGCGAGCTCCTCGAAGGCCTCCTTGGTTTCGGGCTCCGCCCGCTCCCAGGCAGGCCCCTTCACGAAGGCGAAATGGGGCGGCATCGGCGGCTCCTGCGCCGCGAGGTCGCGGAACGGGATGCGGGCGCGGGGTGCCGTATCCGGGTCGCGCTCGTCGTAGCCGGTCATCTGCTCGGCGAGCAGGGCGATGTCCTCCAGGCTGCGCGCGAAGAAGCCGACCTGATCGAGCGTTCGCGAGAGGCGCATGATGCCCCCGCGCGGCACGAGCCCGTGCGTCGGCTTGAATCCGTACACGCCGCAGAAGGCGGCCGGACGGATCACCGAGCCGTTCGTCTGCGTGCCGATGGCGAGCGGCACCATGCCGGCGGCCACCGCAGCCGCCGATCCGCTGGAGGAGCCGCCGGGCGTGTGGTCGGGATTGTGCGGATTGCGCGTCTTGCCGGGCGCGAAGTAGGCGCATTCGGTGGTGACCGTCTTGCCGAGGATCACCGCGCCCGCCGCGCGAAGGAGCGCCACTACGGTCGCGTCGTGCGTGGGCGTGCGTCCCGCATGCAGGACGGTCCCGTCCTCGGTCGGCATGTCGGCCGTGTCGATGATGTCCTTGACGCCGACCGGAACGCCGTGAAGCGGGCCGAGGGGGTTGCCCTGGCTGCGGTGCTCGTCGCGCGAGCGCGCCTGCTCGAGCGCGTGGTCGCGGTCGAGATAGGTCCAGGCCTGCACCTGCGGCTCGGCCTCGGCGATGCGCTCGAGGGCGGCCTCGACGAGCTGCTCGGCGCTCATCGCGCCCTCCGCGATGGCGTGCGCGGCGCCGGTTGCCGACGGCCAGCTCGGTTTCGTTGCGTTCACGCCCGCCTCAGCCGTAAATCAGGTCAGGGAGCCAGGTGATGATGGCCGGGAACGTGTAGACCATCGCCATGCAGAAAATGATGATGAAGAGGTACGGCGTACAGCCCCAGAAGATCTGCGTGAGCAGCACGTTCTTGGGCGCGACCCCCTTCAAATAGTACGCGGCCATGGCCATGGGCGGCGACAGGAAGGCCGTCTGCAGGTTGAGGGCCACGATGATCCCGAAGGCGAGCGGATCGACGTTGAAGTGCGGCAGCAGCGGCAGGAAGATCGGCACGAAGATGATGATGATCTCGGTCCACTCGAGCGGCCAGCCGAGGATGAAGATGATGATCTGCGCCATCACCATGAACAGGATCGGCGACATCTCGAGCCCGACGACGAAATCCTTGATGATCTCTTCGCCGCCCAGGTAGGCGAAGATGGAGGCGAAGGTCGCCGAGCCGACGAAGAGCCAGCACACCATGGCCGAAGTACGGGCCGTGAGGTAGACCGCCTCCTTCAGCCGCGGCCAGCTGAGCGCCCGGTAGCCGGCGGCGAGCACGATGGCGCCGAACGCGCCCACCGCAGCGGCCTCCGTGGGCGTCGCCAGGCCGAACATGATCGACCCCAGCACCGCGAGGATCAGGATGGCGAGCGGGAAGAACGAGGTCGTCAGCAGGAGGATCGTGCGGCCGAACGACACGTTGCGGTGCTCGGCGGCGAGCGGTGGCGCCGCCTTCGGCCAGATGATCGACACCGTGACGACGTACAGGATGTACAGGCCGGCGAGCATGAACCCCGGCAGCAGCGCGCCGGCATAGAGCTTGACCACCGACACGCCGGCCTGCGCGCCATAGACGATGAGCAGGATCGACGGCGGGATCATGATGCCGAGGCAGCCGCCGGCGCAGGTGACCCCCGAAGCGAGCCGCACGTCGTAGCCCGCCTTCATCATCTGCGGGAAGGCGAGCAGGCCCATCAGCGTGACAACCGCGCCGACGATGCCGGTGGCCGTGGCAAAGAGCGCACAGGTGGCGAGCGTGGCGACCGCGAGCGCCCCGGGCAGGAAGCGCAGCGCCACCTGCAGGCTGAAGAAGAGCCGGTCGAGGATGTTGGCCCGCTCCACCATGTAGCCCATCAACAGGAAGAGCGGCACCGCCACGAGCGCGTCGTTCGTCATCACGCCGTAGGTGTTCTGCGTGAGGAGGAAGAACACGCGGTTGTCGAGGAAGGCCTGGTCGGGGATGTAGTAGGCGTAGAAGCCGAAGGCCACGCCGAGCGCCATCATGGTGAAGGCGACCGGGAACCCGATCATGATCGTGATGACCAGGATCCCGAGCATGATGAGGGCGACGACGCCGGGGGTCATCGGGCCACCGCCTTCGCCGCATCGATGCCGCCCTTGGCGGCTTCCTCGAGAATCTGCTTCTCCAGCTCCTCGACGTCATGCAGGCGCGGCAGCCATTCGCCGTTCTTCAGGCACAGCAGGCAGCGCAGCACCTCGGCGAGGCCCTGCAAGCCGATGAGCGCCGCGCCGATGGGAATCAGCATCTTGATCTGCCAGATCGGAATGCCGACCGGGCTGTTGATGCTTTTCTCGAAGATGCGCATCGACTCGGTGCCGTAGGCCCAGCCGGAGAAGATCATGGCGATGATGCCGGGAAAGAAGAACAGGATATAGAGCACGAGCTCCACCGCCGCCTGCGTGCGCGGGCGCCAGAGCCGGAAGAACATGTCGGCGCGGACGTGGCCGCCGCGCGAGAGCGTGTACGCGCCCGCCATGAAAAAGAGGGCACCGTACATGATGTAGCTGAAGTCGAACGCCCAGCTCGTCGGGTCGTTCAGGATATAGCGGACGAACACCTCGTAGGTGGTGCCGAGCGTGAGAATGATGATGCACCAGGCAAACGCGTGCCCGATCTTCTTGCTGAGCTCATCGATGGCGTAGATGAGACGTGTCATCGCCTGGTCTCCTCCCCCGGCATAAAAACAGGGGCGGCGCCGCGCGGCGCCACCCCCGGTTCAGCTTGCCCTGCCGAGCAGGCGCTCAGCCCGGAAGCTTGGTCTTGAACACGTGCTCGTAGCCCATCCTGTAGTCCGCCTCGTTCAGGAACATGTAGTAGGCCACGCGCTTCGCCCAGGCGAGCTGAGACTCCACGACCTTCTTGAAGAAAGGATCCTCGTCCTGCAGCCGCTTGTTGACGATGTCCCAGGCCTTGAGCTGCTCCTGGAAGATCGACTTCGGGGTGCGCATGACGTTGACCTTGTGCTTGTGGATGAGCTCCTGCAGGTCGCGCGAGTAGTTGTCCATCGCGGTCCAGAAGTTCGCCGAGGAGGCCGCTTCCACGCCGTACTGCAGGATGGCCTGCAGGTCCTTCGGGATGGAGTCCCACTTCTTCTTGTTGAAGATGATCTCGAAGAACTCCATGGCCTGGTGGAAGCTGCCCATCATGTAGTTCTTCACCACGTCCTGGGCGCCGAAGCGCATGTCGGAGGTCGGGTTGTTGTACTCGAACGCCTCGATCACGCCCTTCTCGAGCGCCGGGATGATCTCGCCGCCGGGGAGCTGCGTGACGCGCAGGCCCATCTGCTGGTTGAGGTCCGCGGAGAGGCCGACGGTGCGGTACTTGAGGCCCTTCAGGTCGGCCGCGGACTTCACCGGCTTCTTGAACCAGCCGAGCGGCTGCGTGGGCATCGGCATCGCGAAGAAGCCGACGACGTTGAGGCCGATCTTCTGGAGCAGCTCCTGATAGAGCTGCAGGCCGCCGCCGCGGTAGATCCAGGCGAGGGTCTGCTGCGCATCGCAGCCGTTGATGGGGCCCGAGCCGAAGAGCGAGGCGACCTTCGACTTGCCGTACCAGTACACGGGCACGGTATGGCCGCCGTCCAGCACGCCCTTGGACACCGCGTCCATGACCTCGAAGGGCTTCACCACCGCGCCGGCGAGCAGGTAGTCGATGCGCAGGCGCCCGCCCGACATCTCGTTTACCCGCTTCACGTACTCCTGCGCCATCTCGTTGAAGATGTCGGCCGAGCCCCACGAGCCCTGCATCTTGATGACGATGGGGGACTGCGACTTGACGATCATCGGGAAGCCGAGCGCGCTCGCGCCCGTGGCCGCCGCCGCGCCCTTCAGGAACTTGCGCCGGGGCGCCTGCGGTTTCGCCTGCTCGTTGCTCATGTCTTTCCTCCTCCTGCGTGAATGAAGATAAGGTGAGGGCAGTGCCCCTGCTCATCGCTTCCGGTCCGCGCCGCTCTCTCCTCGCGCGCGGAAGTCGATTCTATAACACTACAATGCGGCTCCGCATTCCGCAATGCGAGGCGCGGCGCCCGTTCACCGCTTGCGAGAGGCGGCGCTGCCCATAAAGAAATAGCGGTGGGCCATGTACGGGTCCACCTGGGTATCGATGGCCCACCGTACCGCGCGTTCGGCGAACGCGCGCTGGGAGCGTTCCACCTCCTGGAACAAGGGATTGCTGCGGTGCTTCCCTGCGACAGCCTCGTAGGCTGCGAGTTGCCGCCGCAGCAGGGGATCGGAAGTGCGGTAAGCCCTGATGCCTTCCTTTCGGAGCGCAACATAGTCGCGCGAGTGCTGGTCGGCGCTCTTCCAAGAGAAGGCCGCGGATTGCGCCTCCACGGCATTCTCGAGGATCGCCCGCAGCTTCGGCGGCAGGGCGTGGAATTTCGCCTTGTTGAATAGCATCTCGAAATGCTCGGCGCTCTGGTGGTAGCCCTGCAGCATGCAGACGCCCGCCGCCGCGGGCAGCCCGATCGCCCGCGCCGAGGTCGGATTGCCGGCGACCGCGCCGTCGATGCGCCCCTCGCCGAGCGCCGGCACGATGGCCGCGCGCCCGAGAGGCTCGACCTTCGCGCCGAGCGCTTCGTAGAGCTCCGCGGCCATGCCGACCGCCCGCACCTTCAGCCCCTTCAGGTCGCCCACGCTCGCAATCCGCTTCCTGAACCAGCCGAGGGGCTGGGTGGGCATCGGTCCGTAAAGGAGCGAGACCACGTCCACGATGCCGATCGCCGCGTAGACTTTCTTCAGGAGCTCCGCGCCCCCGCCGTGCCGGTGCCAGGCGAGCAGCAGGTTGGCGTCCATGCCGAAGGCCGGCCCGTGGCCCCAGAGCCCGAAAGCCGGATGCCGGGCGTAGTGGCTGTTCAGCACGCCGTGCGCGCCGTCGACCGCGCCCTTCGCGACCGCATCGAGGAGGCTTGCGTCCGGCACGGCGCCGTCGGCGGGGAGGACCTGGATGCGCAGGTCGCCTCCCGCCATGTCGCTCACGCGCCTGGCGATCGCCCGGGCCTCGTCATGGAAGGGATCGTCCGGCGACCAGCGCGTCTGCAGGCGCATCGCGATGGGGCCTTGCGCCCTCGCGACCACGGGAAAGCCGAGCGCCCCGCTCCCGGCCGCCGCCGACGCGCGCTGCAGGAAGCGGCGGCGCGACGCGCCGGACTTCGGCGGCGCCGGCGAGCGACTCAATCGAGCGCTTTCACGATCTCTTCCACGACCTTCTTGGCGTCGCCGAACACCATCATGGTCTTGTCCATGTAGAAGAGCGGGTTGTCCAGCCCCGCGTAGCCCGAGGCCATGCTGCGCTTGTTCACGAGCACGTTGCGCGCCTTTGCCACGTCGAGGATCGGCATGCCGTAGATCGGGCTGCCCTTCTCGTGCGCGAGCGGGTTGACGACGTCGTTCGCCCCGAGCACGAGCGCCACGTCGGTCGTGCCGAACTCGCTGTTGATGTCGTCCATCTCGAAGACCTGGTCGTACGGCACCTCGGCTTCGGCGAGGAGCACGTTCATGTGGCCGGGCATGCGGCCGGCCACCGGATGGATGGCGTAGCGCACCTCGACCCCCTTGGCGCGCAGCTTCTCGGCCATCTCCTTGACGGCGTGCTGGGCACGGGCGACCGCGAGGCCGTAGCCCGGCACGATGATGACGCTCTCGGCGTTGGAGAGGAGGAAGGCCGCGTCCTCCGCCGAGCCCGAGCGCACCGTCTTCTGCTCGCCGCCGGCGGCGGCGGCCCCTTCGGCCGCGCCGAAGCCGCCGAGGATGACGGAGACGAACGAGCGGTTCATCGCCTTGCACATGATGTAGGAGAGGATCGCGCCCGAGCTGCCGACCAGCGCCCCGGTGATGATCAGCATCGGGTTCTGCAGGGTGAAGCCGATGCCGGCCGCGGCCCAGCCCGAGTACGAATTGAGCATCGAGATGACCACCGGCATGTCGGCCCCGCCGATCGGAATGATCAGGAGCACGCCCAGGGCGAAGGCCAGAAGCGTCATCAGGAGGAAGGCGAGGCCGCTCTCGCCGCTGACGAAGAGCGCCAGCAGCAGGAGGGTGAGGAGGCCGATCGCCCCGTTCACCAGATGGCGATGCGGCAGCGTGATGGGCCGGCTGCTCATCGCCTTGGCGATCGGCCCCTTCAAGGGCCCGAGCCGGCTCTCGATCATGGGCGGCAGCTTCGCCTGGAGCTTGCCGAAGGCGATGATCGAGCCGGTGAAGGTGATCGCCCCGATGATGGTGCCGAGCCCCATCTCGAAGAGCGACTGCATCTTGATCGCCCCGTCCGCCCTGACCAGGCCGAAATCGAACGGGTTGAGGAACGCCGCCGCCGCCACCAGCACGGCGGCGAGGCCGACCAGCGAGTGGAAGCCGGCGATGAGCTGCGGCATCGCCGTCATCTCGATCTTCTTGGCGATGACGTAGCCGACCGCCCCGCCGGCCACGAGCCCGACGACGATCAGCAGATAGGCCAGGAAGGACGGGTCCGGCAGCACCAGGAGCGAGACGACGATGGCGAGCGCCATGCCACCCATGCCGAAGCGCAAGCCGGCCTGCGAGGAGGCAGGGTGCGAAAGGCCGCGCAGCGCCAGGATGAAGCAGACGGCGGCGACCAGATAGCCGATGGCGGCGAGGTTCATGCTCATGGCCGTTTCTCCTGCCGCCTCAGCCGCGCTTCTTGAACATGGCGAGCATGCGTTGGGTGACGGCGAAGCCGCCGAAGATGTTCACGGCCGCGAGCAGCACGGCGATGAAGCCGAGCACCGTGGCGAAGCCGGAGGCGGCGCCGACCGCGATCAGGGCGCCAACGATGATCACCGAGCTGATCGCGTTGGTCACCGACATGAGCGGCGTGTGCAGCGCCGGGGTCACCGACCAGACCACGTAGTAGCCCACGAAGATCGCGAGCACGAAGACGATGAGGTCGAAGACCCCGGGATCGATGGCTTCCATGGCGCGCTCTCCCGCTCAGGTATTCTGCAGGTTGGGGTGCACGATCGACCCGCCCTTGGTGATCAGGGCCCCCTTGACGAGGTCGTCGGCCTCGTTGACCGTGAAAGCCTTCGCCTCCTTGTCGATCAAGAGCATGACGAAATTCATGAGATTCTTGGCGTAGAGGATGGACGACGCCGGCGCGAGCCTGGATGGCAGGTTCCGGGTCCCGATCACCTGCACGTCGTTCGCCGTCGTCACCGTCTCGCCGGCGACGCTGCCCTCGACATTGCCGCCCGTCTCGGCGGCGAGGTCCATGACGACCGACCCCGCCTTCATCGAGTCCACCATGGCGGCGGTGATGATCCGGGGCGCCTTGCGGCCCGGGATCTGGGCCGTGGTCACCACGATGTCCTGGCTCTTCAGATGCTCGGCCACCATCAGGGCCTGCTTCTTCTGCTCCTCCGGCGTCAGCGCCCGGGCGTAGCCGCCGGAGGTGGCACCGTCCTCCGGGATGAAGCCCACGAACTTCGCCCCCAGGCTCTCGATCTCCTGCTTCGCCGCCGGGCGGACGTCGGTCGCGGTCACCACGGCCCCCATCCGCCTGGCCGTGGCGATCGCCTGCAGCCCGGCCACACCGGCGCCGACGATGAAGAACTTGGCCGGGGTCACCGTGCCGGCCGCGGTCATCATCATCGGCATGCAGCGCGTGTAGGCGGCCATCGCATCGACCACGATCTTGTAGCCGGCGAGGTTGGCCTGGCTCGAGAGGATGTCCATGGCCTGGGCGCGCGTCGTCCGCGGCAGCAGCTCGAGCGCGAAGGCGGTCACCCCCTTCGCCGCATAGGCTTCGACCTGCTCCCGGTTCGGGTAGGGATCGAGGGCACCCACCAGGATCTGGCCCTCCTTGAGGAGAGCCATCTCGGCCTCGGTCGGCCGCTGCACCTTGAGCACGAGATCGGCATCGAAGACGGCGGCCCGGTCGGCGATGGTCGCCCCGGCCTTGCCGTAGGCCTCGTCGGCGATCGTCGCACCCTTGCCGGCACCCGCCTCGACCACCAGCTCGACGCCGGCGGCGGTCAGCTTCCTCACCGTCTCGGGCGAGGCCGCGACGCGCAGCTCGCCCGGCTGCTGCTCCTTTGGAACTCCGATCCTCATGGCTGGCCGCCACCTCCCTCAACCTTGCGCCCGCGTTGATAAGCAATCGCCGGCTCCGGCGCAATGCGGGTGGCTGGTTTGCGTCATGATTGAGCGCCCGCGCGGAACTCTCTACCTTCGGCAATCTCGAAAGAGTGTCTTCGGCGGTCCGTCGGCCGCCGTGCTGGGGACGACGCCTTGGATCGAAGCGCTGCCGCCACCGCCAAGCCGCCGCCGCCGACACCCCAGGTGGTGCTGCTGCGACAACTGCAGGGCCAGCAAACCTCGCTCGCCCTGATCAACGCCACCGTCGCCCTGATCTTCACCGGGATCGCCGTGCTCCATGCGCCACAGCTCCCGGTGGTCGGCTGGCTCACCTACCTCCTCCTGGTCCAGGCGCTGCGGCTGATGCTGGCCGGCGACGGCCGATGGCTCGGCCCCAGGCTGACGCTGGTCTCGCTCCTCAGCGGCCTCGGCTGGGGCGCCATGGGCTGGCTCTTCGGCGCCCAGGGCGTGGTGGTCCTGGATGCGGTCGTGGCCTGTTTGCTGAACGCCATGTTGGCGCCATTGGCGAGTATGGGGCCGCCCTG
>CAYWSG010000040.1:0-27275 GCA_964461055.1 uncultured Enterobacteriaceae bacterium
TCGAGCGCCGTGGGCATGTACCAGATCACCGACGGGACCTTCCAGGAGGCGCGGCGCCTGTGCATCCACAATCACCAGGTGGTCGAGGACGGTCCCTGGAACGACTGGCGCTCGTGCTGGTTCAACGCCCTCTACATGCGCGTGATCCCGAGCCACGCGGCGGAGATGACAGCCGCGTACCTCGATCGCCGGGTCATGGAAATTCTCCAGCGCCTGCGTGTTTCGAGCGCCACGGCGCGGCAGAAGCAGGACCTCGCGGCGGTGGTCCACCTCTGCGGGGCAGGCGCCGGGCTCACCTATGCGAGGCGGAACTTCGCGGCAAGGCGAAACCACGGGCAGAACGTCGACGCCGGCGCGCTCGAGCGCTGCGGCGATCACGACGTTGGCCGCTATCTCGCAAGGGTCAACGCAATGACGCAGGTCTTCGCCCGCTACGCGGCCGAGTGAGGTGCCGCGCTCGCGGCACGGTGAAGACGGGAGCTAGAGGTGCTCCAGCAGCTCCTGCGGCGCGGCCAGCAGGAGGTCGGCATTCCAGGCGTGCGGCGGCGCGTTGTCGGGATTGAGATAGCCCCACTCGACGGCGACGGCTTTCATGCCGGCGGCGCGCGCGGCCTGCACGTCGCGAAGGTCGTCGCCGAGGTACCAGCACTGCGATTCGGCGATGCCGAGGGTCCGGGCGGCGAGATGGAGCGGCGCGGGATGCGGCTTCAGGTGCGGCGTGCTGTCGCCGCACACCACGCAGGCGGGCGAGAGGCCGAGCGCCTCGAGGATGCGGCCGGTAAAGCGCGAGGACTTGTTCGTGACGACGCCCCACGTGATTGAGCGCTCGGCGAGCGCCCCGAGAAGCTCGCGGATTCCGGGGAAGAGGCGGGTGTCCACGCACACCCGCTCGTCGTAGTGGGCGAGGAACGCATCCATGAGGGGCTCGAACTCGCCATCCTGCGGCGTGAGGCCGAATCCCGCCCGCAGCATGCCGCGCGCGCCCATGGAAGCGAAGGGACGAACCGCCTCGACGGGCAGCGGATCGAGCCCCTTCAGCGCCCGCAGGCCGTTCAGCGCGGCGGCGAGATCCGGAGCCGAGTCGGCAAGCGTGCCGTCGAAGTCGAACAGCACCGCCCGGCTACGGCTCACGGACGCATCGCACCAGATAGTTCACGCTGCAGTCGGGCTGCAGCCGGTAGTGCCGGGTAAGCGGGTTGTACGTCATGCCGGTCATGGCCTCGACGCGCAGGCCGCTCTCGCGGCACCAGCGGGCGAGCTCGGAGGGCCGGATGAACTTCGCGTAGTCGTGCGTGCCCCTGGGCAGGAGCCGCAGGACGTACTCGGCGCCCAGCACCGCGAAAAGGTAGGACTTCGGATTGCGATTGAGCGTGGAGAAGAACACGTGCCCGCCGGGGCGCGCGAGCTTCGCGCAGGAGGCGACCATGCTCGCAGGATCGGGCACGTGCTCGAGAAGCTCCATGCAGGTGACCACGTCGAAGGCGCCGGCGTGGCGCTCGGCGAAGCTTCGCGTGTCGACGAGCTCGTAGCGCAGGGCGGCGCCGCTTTCCAGCCCGCGCTCCAGCCGATGCAGCTCGGCGACGGCGAGCGCCTTTTCCGACAGGTCGATGCCGGTGACCTCGGCGCCGCGCGCCGCCATGGACTCGGCGAGGATGCCGCCGCCGCAGCCCACGTCCACCACGCGCTTGCCGGCAAGGCCCGCAGCCGCGTCGATCCAGTCGAGGCGCAGCGGATTGATGTCGTGGAGCGGCCGGAATTCGCCGGCCGGGTCCCACCACCGGTGCGCGAGGTCGCTGAATTTCTGCAGCTCGGCGGGATCGGCGTTCACGGCCGGCATTGTCCCAAAAAAGAAGCCCCGCCGAGGCGGGGCTTCGGTACGCGCGCTCGAAGCGCTCAACGGCTCGAGGGATTCGCGCTCGAGCCGCCGCCGGCGGCGTTGCCCGCGCCGCTCGTCGAGGGCGCTTCGCCGGCCGCCACTTCACGGTGGCCGAGCACCTGGATCTCGACGCGCCGGTCGGGGGCGAGGCAGGCGACGAGCTTCTGGTTGGTCCCGCTCTCGGGTCCCATGCCGCGGCACTCGGTCTGCGGCTGGCTCTCGCCCATGGCCTGGACCTCGATGCGCTGCGGATCGACGCCCTTCTTGACTAGGTACTCCTTCACCGCTTCGGCCCGGCGCTGGGAAAGTCGCTCGTTGTACTCCTGCGAGGCGATGCGGTCGGTGTGGCCGATCGCCACGATGCGGTCGACCTGGGCGCCTTCCATCGTGCGGGCGAGCTCGTCGAGCTCAGTGGTCGCGCCCTCGCGGAGCTCCGCGCTGCCGAAGCGGAAGAGGACATCGGAGGAGAGGTTGAAGCGCTGGATGACGGGCGGCGCGGCGGCGAGCGGGGCGGCCTGCGGCGCAGGCGCCGGTGCCGGAGCGGGCTCGGGCGCGGCGCGCACGACCGGCACAGGGGCTGCGGAGGCCCGCGTGACGACGTGGCAGGGCGCTGCCGCGTTGAGCGGCGTCCAGTCTGACGTGGTCCAGCATTGGCCCGCCGCGTTCGTCACTGCCGTCGGGCCGCTCGTTACGTACCCGGGCGCGGCGGCCGCCGCGGCGCCGGAGAGCGCCATGAACGAGACAGCCAGCGCGGCACGCGAAAGCGCAGGGGCGGCACGGCGCCGCTGCCGGCCGGGAGGGTCCTTCCGTTGGGGTTCGCTTTTCATTGCACGTCTCCTTTGGGTGCGCATGGCAGGGTTTGCCGCGTCCGGTCGGCGTGCACCGGACGGCTCAGCCCGTACCAGCAAAGGACGTGCCTCGACCCGGTCGGAAAGGCGCCCCCCCAAAAAACAAAAAACCCCGCCGAGGCGGGGTTTTTTGAGGAACGGAGAAGCCTAGTTGCGGCGGGTGCCGATGACTTCGATCTCGTCGCGGCGGTTCTTGGCGCGGCCCTCGCGCGTGCGGTTGCTCGCGATGGGCTGCGTCTCGCCTTTGCCTTCGGTGTAGATCCGGTTGGCGTCGATGCCCTTGGAGACCAGGTAGTCCTTGACCGCCACGGCGCGGCGAACCGAAAGCTTCTGGTTGTAGGCCTCCGGGCCGGTCGAGTCGGCGTGGCCGATGACGATGATGACCTCGAGGTTGATGCCCTGGATCTTGTCGATCAGGCCGTCGAGCTTGGCGCGGCCCTCGGGCTTCAGCGTCGCCTTGTCGAAGTCGAAGTTGACGTCGGAGGCGAAGGTCACCTTCTCGGCGACCGGCTTGGGCTTGGGCTTCGGCTTCGGCGCCTCGGGCTTGGGCTCCGGCTTCGGCGCCGGCGCGGGAGCCGGCGCAGGCGCGGGGGCAGGCTGCGGGGCCGGCTGCGGCTCGGGCTTCGCTTCCTCTTGCGTGGCGCAACCGGCCGCGAAAGCAAGCGCGGCCAGCAGAATCGAAATCTTCTTGAGCATCGTGTTCTCCCCTGCCTTTTTGTTGACGGGTTCGCCGCGTCCGAAAACCGCGCGCGAAAAAAGCTTAGCTTTCAAGCGTCTGCGTGATTCTTGAGGGCATTCTGCCATAACTGCCAGCGATTTTCCAAGCCCGAGAGGCGGGGATTGCGCAGTTTGCCCTCGGCCAGTTGCAAAGACCCATCGATCCAGGCGTGCGAGACGTGCTCCCGGCCCGCCGCGTAGACGAGATGCGAGACGGGGTCGTAGCAGGGCGAGAGCTCCGGGCCGGCGAGGCGCACGGCCACGAGGTCGGCCGCCTTCCCGGGCACGAGCGAACCCGTCGTCGCGCCGAGCCCCAGGGCGCGCGCGCCGCCGAGGGTTGCGGCGTGGAGCGCCGCGTGCGCGGGCATGGCCTGGGCGTCACCGGCCACCGCCTTTGCGACGAGCGCCGCGGTGCGCATCTCCTGGAAGAGGTCGAGGCGGTTGTTGCTCGCCGCCCCGTCGGTGCCGAGCGCGACGTTGACGCCGAGCCGCAGGAGCTCGGCGATGGGCGCGAAGCCGCTCGCCAGCTTGAGGTTCGACGAAGGGCAGTGGACGACCGAGGCGCCGTGGCGGGCGAGCGCCTCGCGCTCCTCCGCCGTGAGGTGAACCGCGTGCACGGCGATGAGCTGCGGCCCGAGGAGTCCCAGGCGCCCGAGGCGCTCGAGCGGGCGCACGCCGTGCTCGCTCACCGAGCGCTCCACCTCGCCGCTCGTCTCGTGCACATGGATGTGCACGGGGAGGTCGAGCTCGGCGGCGAGCGCCGCCACGCGGCGGAACGTCTCGTCCGAGACGGTGTAGGGCGCGTGCGGCGCGAGGGCGAACGAAACGCGCTTCTCGTCCCGGCAGCGATCGCGCAGGGCGAGGCCCTTTCGCAGATAGTCGGCGGGATCCGACGCGTAGGCCGAGGGAAACTCGATGACGATGATGCCGTGCACCGAGCGCAGCCCGCTCTCGAGCGCGGCCTCGACCGACGCCTCGGGGAAGAAATACATGTCGTTGAAGCAGGTCACGCCCCCGCGCAGCATCTCGGCGCAGGCGAGGAGCGTCCCGTCGCGCACGAACTGCGGCGAGACGTGCTTCGCCTCCGCGGGCCAGATGTGCTCCTCGAGCCAGCGCATGAGCGGCAGGTCGTCGGCGAGCCCGCGCATGAGCGCCATCGCCGCATGCGTGTGCGCATTGACGAGCCCCGGGATGAGGACATGCTCGTCGAGCGCGATGCGCTCGGCATCGGGATAGCGGCCGCGCGCCGCCTCGCGCGGGAGCAGCGCCTCGATGCGCTCGCCGCGCACGACGAGCGCGTGGTGCTCGAGCACCGTGCCGGCGGGCTCCACCGGCACGATCCAGCGCGCTTCGATCAGCAGCTCGGCCATGCGAGGCGCTCGCGCGGCGGGCGGGGACCTCGCGCCCTCAGATGCCTTCGATCAGGATCTCGACCCGGCGATTGGGCGCGAGGCAGGCGATCAGCGCCGAGCGGGCCATCCTGCCGCATTCCTTCACGGGCCTCGCCTCGCCGTAGCCCTGCGCCTCGATCTTCGAGGCCTCGATGCCCTGCGAGCTGAGGTAGTCCTTCACCGCCTGCGCACGCTGCTGCGAGAGCTTGAGGTTGTAGTCCGCCGCGCCGAGGTGGTCCGTGTGGCCTTCGATCTTCACGCTGTTCAGCTTGAGGCCCCGGGCGCGGGAGACGATCTGCCGATCGAGGTTCGCGCGCGCCTCGGGCGTGAGCGTCGCTGAATTGAAGCCGAAGAGATCGGAGGCGCCGAAGGTAACGAGGGCCGGCTTAGGCGCCGGCTTGGGCGCGGGAGCAGGGACCGGCGCGGCCGCGACCGGCTCGGCAGGCGCCGGCCTGCTTACCGGAGCGGGCGCAGGCGCCGGCGCGGGCTGCGGCGGAGGCGGAGCGGCGAAGGCGCGTGGCGCCGGCGCGGCCGGCTTCTCGGCAAGGCTCGCATCGCAATCGGCCGTCGCCGCGCCGCGCGACCACGATCCCGAGCGCCAGCACTCGCCGTAGCCGTTCTTCCAGACCTGGGCGGGTCTTTCCCAGTAGCTGCCGTCCCGGGCGCCCGAAGCGCCTTGCGCAAGCGCTGGAAGGGAAGCGGAAGCTGCGAATAATCCGGCGAGCAGGGCGGCAGAGGTCGTGCGCATGGCGTCTTCCTTGTTGGTTGGCGGGGTGAGATCTCCGGGGCGTGTCGGGCGCTTCGGGCCCGCTGATTAGAGCACGCACGAGCGCGCGGCAACAAGCGTTTGCCGAGGGAAAACGGGCGCTTGCGCGACCTTCGGCCGCACCCCCGCATGATAAAATTCGGGTCCTCGCCCGATGGAAAACTTCGCCAAAGAAACGCTGCCCGTCTCCCTCGAAGAGGAGATGCGGCGCTCCTATCTCGACTACGCGATGAGCGTCATCGTCGGGCGGGCGCTCCCCGACGTGCGCGACGGCCTGAAGCCGGTCCACCGGCGGGTGCTCTACGCGATGCACGAGGCGAACAACGTCTGGAACCGCCCGTACGTGAAGTGCGCGCGCATCGTCGGCGACGTGCTCGGTAAATACCATCCGCACGGTGACACCGCCACCTACGAGGCACTCGTGCGCATGGCGCAGGACTTCTCGATGCGCTACACGCTCATCGACGGCCAGGGCAACTTCGGCTCGGTCGACGGCGACGCCGCGGCGGCCTACCGCTACACCGAGTGCCGGCTCGACCGGATCGCCGCCGAGCTCCTCGCCGACATCGAGAAGGAGACGGTCGACTACACGCCGAACTACGACGGCAAGGAGCTCGAGCCGACGGTCCTGCCCACGCGGGTGCCGAACCTGCTCGTGAACGGCTCCTCGGGCATCGCCGTCGGCATGGCGACCAACATCCCGCCGCACAACCTGGGCGAGGTCGTCGATGCCTGCCTGCACCTCCTCGCGAACCCCGACTGCGCCATCGAGGAGCTGATCAAGCTCATGCCGGCGCCGGACTTCCCGACCGCGGGCATCATCTACGGGCTCTCCGGCGTGCACGAGGGCTACCGCACCGGCCGCGGACGCGTGGTGATCCGCGCCCGCACGCACTTCGAGGAGATCGGCAAGGGCGATCGCAGCGCCATCATCGTCGACGAGCTCCCCTACCAGGTGAACAAGAAGGCGCTGCTCGAGAAGATGGCCGAGCTCGTCACCGACAAGCGCCTCGAGGGCATCTCCGACATCCGCGACGAGTCCGACCGCTCGGGCATGCGCGTGGTGATCGAGCTGAAGCGCGGCGAGCAGCCCGAGATCGTCCTGAACAACCTGTACAAGCAGACGCAGCTGCAGGACAGCTTCGGCATCAACATGGTGGCGCTCGTCGACAACCAGCCGAAGCTGCTCGACCTGAGGTCGCTGCTCGAGGCCTTCATCGCCCACCGCCGCGAGGTGGTGACGCGCCGGACCATCTTCGACCTGCGCAAGGCGCGCGAGCGGGGCCACGTGCTGGAAGGCCTGGCGGTGGCGCTCTCGAACGTCGACGAGGTCATCGAGCTCATCAAGAAGGCGCCTTCGCCCGCCGAGGCGAAGAAGGGCCTCATGGCAAGGCCCTGGTCCTCGGATCTCGTGAAGAACCTGATCGGAGAGAAGCCGGTCGCGCAGTTCCGCCCGGAGGGACTCGCGGAGCAGTACGGCCTCAAGGAGGACGGCTACCATCTCTCGGAGGAGCAGGCGCAGGCGATCCTCGAGCTGCGGCTGCAGCGCCTGACGGGCCTCGAGCAGGACAAGATCCGCGACGAGTACCGCGAGGTGATGGCGCAGATCGCCGATCTCCTCGACGTCCTCGCCAGGCCGGCGCGCATCGTGGCGATCATCGCCGAGGAGCTGGCGAAGCTGAAGGAGTCGTACGCCGACCCGCGCCGCAGCGAGATCGTCACCGTCGCCGAGGACATCTCGATCGAGGACCTCATCGCGCCGCAGGACATGGTGGTCACCTTCTCGCACGGCGGCTACGTCAAGTCGCAGCCGCTCGCCGACTACCGGGCGCAGAACCGCGGCGGCCGCGGCCGCATGGCGGCGGCCACCAAGGAAGACGACTTCATCGAGCGCCTGTTCGTTGCGCACTCGCACGACTATCTCCTCTGCTTCTCGAACCGGGGGCAGGTCTACTGGCTGAAGGTCTACGAGGTGCCCGTCGGCAGCCGCGCGAGCCGTGGCAAGCCCGTCGTCAACATGGTGCCGCTCGCCGAGGGCGAGAAGATCACCGCGGTCGTGCCGGTGCGCGAGTTCGACGAGAACCACTACGTGTTCATGGCGACGGCGAAGGGCACCGTGAAGAAGACGGCGCTCGCCGACTTCTCGCGCCCGCGGCCGAGCGGAATCATCGCCGTGGGGCTCGAGGAGGGCGACTACCTCGTCGGCGCGACGCTCACCGACGGCCACTACGACGTGATGCTCTTCTCCTCCGACGGCAAGGCCGTGCGCTTCGCCGAGACGGACGTGCGGCCCATGGGCCGGCAGGCGACCGGCGTGCGCGGCATGCGCCTCGCTCCGGGACAGCGCGTGGTGTGCATGCTCGCGGCGAAGCGGAACGGCGACGCGGATTCCTCCAAGTCGGTCCTCACGGCCACCGAGCACGGCTACGGCAAGCGCACGCCGATCTCCGAGTTCACGCGCCACGGGCGCGGCGGCCAGGGCATGATCGGCATCCAGACTTCGGAGCGCAACGGCGGCGTCGTGGGCGCGGTGCTGGTGGACGAAGCCGACGAAGTCATGCTCATCTCGACCGGCGGGGTGCTCATCCGCACCCGGGTGTCGCAGATCCGGGAGATGGGCCGCTCGACGCAGGGCGTCACGCTCATCGCGCTCGGCGAAGGCGAGAAGCTCGCGGGCCTGGAGCGCATCGAGGAGCGCGAGCTGAACGGCAACGGCGCGAACGGCGGCAACGGCTCGAACGGGGGCAACGGCTCCGACGGCGGCGGCCATCGCGCCGACGGCGGCAACGGCGGGCACGCCGAAGCGGCGCCCGCGGACGCCGAGCCGGGCGAGGCGCCCGGCGACGAGCCGACGGACGACCTGCCGCCCGAGTCCGAGCCGCCGCCCACCGTCCACTGATCTTTCGACTGAAGCAGGTCCTTTCCTGATGTCGCGCATCTTCAATTTCAGCGCGGGACCGGCGATGCTGCCCGCCGAGGTGCTCGCCCGCGCCGCCGACGAGCTCCTCGACTGGCACGGCACCGGCATGTCGGTCATGGAGATGAGCCACCGCGGCAAGGAGTTCATCGCCATCTACGAGGAGGCCGAGCGCGACCTGCGCGAGCTCCTCGGCGTGCCGGCGAACTACAGAATCCTCTTCCTGCAGGGGGGCGCGACGCTGCAGTTCGCCCAGGTGCCCATGAACCTTCTGGGCGGCAAGGCGGCCGCCGACTACGTGGTCTCCGGCCAGTGGTCGAAGAAGGCGGCGAAGGAGGCGCAGAAGTATTGCGATGTCGGCATCGCGGCCTCGTCGGAGGACAGGAACTTCACCTACGCCCCGAAGGCGTGGAACGTGCGTCCCGACGCGGCCTACGTGCACTACTGCTCCAACGAGACCATCGGCGGGGTGGAGTATCACGCGGTGCCTTCTCACGGCGCCGTGCCGCTCGTGGCGGACATGTCTTCCCATTTCCTGTCGCGTCCCGTGGACGTGTCGAAGTACGGGCTCATTTATGCCGGCGCGCAGAAGAACGCCGGGCCGGCCGGGCTCACCTTCGTCATCGTGCGCGAGGACCTCGTCGGCCAGGCGGCGAAAGGCACGCCCTCGGTCATGGACTACAAGGCGCAGGCCGACGCCCAGTCGATGCTGAACACGCCCTCGACCTACGCCCTGTACATCGCCGGGCTCGTGTTCAAGTGGCTCAAGCAGCAGGGCGGGCTCGCCGCCATGGAGAAGGCGAACCTCGAGAAGGCGAGTCTGCTCTACGACTTCCTCGACGCGAGCGCGTTCTTCGCGAACCCGGTGGCAAAGGAGGACCGCTCGCGCATGAACGTGCCGTTCACGCTGCGCGACCCGAAGCTCGACGAGGCCTTCCTCAAGGGCGCGGCGCAGGCGGGCATGGTGCAGCTGAAGGGCCACCGCTCGGTGGGCGGCATGCGAGCCTCCATCTACAACGCCATGCCGCTGGAGGGCGTGCGCACGCTGGTCGAGTACATGCGCGACTTCGAGCGGCGCCATGGTTGAGGGGCGGGCGAAGGAAGCGCGCAGGGGGCGCGGGCGCAGGGCCGAGATCCTGGTGCTCAACCAGATCGCGCAGGTCGGCCTCAAGCGCTTTCCGCCCGAGCTCTACACCGTCTCGAGGGACGCCAGCGATCCCGACGCGATCCTCGTTCGCTCGGCGGACCTGCACAAGCGCGAGTTCGGCCCGAGCCTGAAGGCGGTGGGACGCGCGGGCGCCGGCGTGAACAACATCCCGGTCGCCGCGCTCTCCAGGCGCGGCGTGCCGGTCTTCAATGCGCCCGGCGCCAACGCCAACGCGGTGAAGGAGCTCGTGATCGCGGGCATGCTCATGGCGGCGCGCAACCTCGGTCCGGCCCTCGACTTCTGCCGCACCCTCGACCTCAAGGACAAGGAGCTCGAGAAGAAGGTCGAGGAAGGCAAGAAGCAGTTCGCCGGCATCGAGCTTCCGGGGCACACGCTCGGCCTCATCGGCCTGGGCAAGATCGGCAGCCTGGTGGCCGACGCGGCGATCCGCTTGGGCATGCAGGTGATCGGCTTCGATCCGGACATCACCGTCGAGGCGGCCTGGAGCCTGTCCTCGCAGGTGAAGCGCGCTTCCAGCGTGGAGGAGGTGCTGCGCGCGAGCCACTTCGTGAGCCTGCACGTGCCGCTCACGGACAGGACGCGCCACCTGATCAACGGCCGCAATCTCGAGCTCATGCGCCCCGGCGCGGTGCTCCTCAACTTCTCGCGCGACGGCGTGGTCGCCGAGGATGCGGTGCTGAAGGGCATCGCCAGCCACCGGCTCAGGTGGTACGTCACGGACTTCCCGAGCGCGGGGCTGCTCGGGCGCCCCGGCGTCATCGCGCTGCCGCACCTTGGCGCCTCCACGCGCGAGGCGGAGGAAAACTCCGCCATCATGGTGGTCGACCAGGTGCGCGAGTACCTCGAGGACGGAAACCTGCGCAACGCGGTCAATTTTCCGGAGGCCATCCTGCCGCGCGAGGTGCCCTACCGCCTCGCCATCGCCAACGCCAACGTGCCGGACATGCTGGGCCGCATTTCGCACGCGCTCGGCCGGCGTAAGATCAACATCCACAACATGCTGAACAAGTCCAAGGGAGAGATGGCCTACACCCTCGTCGACGCCGACAGCCCCGTGCCGGCCGACGTGGTGGACGAGCTCGGCGAGCTGAACGGCGTGCTCGCCGTGCGCTACCTTCTGGCCGATGTCTGAGGACGGCATCGAGCGGCTGCGCCGCGAGATCGACCGGCTCGACGACGAGCTCGCCGCCGCGCTGCAGCGCCGCGCGGGGCTCGCGCAGGAGATCGGCCGCCTGAAGGGCGAGGCGCCCGCCTACCGCCCCGAGCGCGAGGCGCAGATCCTCGCGCGGGTCTCGGGCACGCCCGGGCCGCTCCCGCCCGAGCGCATCGCCGCGGTTTTCCGCGAGGTGATCTCCGCCTGCCGCGGGCTCGAGCAGGCCATCCGCGTGGCCTATCTGGGTCCCGAGGGCACCTTCTCCGAGCAGGCGGTGCGCAAGCATTTCGGCACCGCCGTGGACGCCGAGCCGCAGGCTACCGTCGACGAAGCGTTCCGGCGCTGCGAAGCCGGCGCGGCGCAGTTCGCCGTGGTGCCGGTCG
The DNA here is from genome assembly GCA_964461055.1 of uncultured Enterobacteriaceae bacterium. Lineage (GTDB taxonomy): Bacteria > Pseudomonadota > Gammaproteobacteria > Burkholderiales > SG8-39 > SCGC-AG-212-J23. The sequence goes on from CAYWSG010000040.1 coordinate 11,220, forward strand.
AGAACTCCACCGAGGGCGCGGTCGGGCGCACGCTCGATCTCCTTCTCCTCACGCCGCTTCGCATCTGCGCCGAGATCGAGCTGCGGGTGCAGCAGAACCTGCTCTCGCGCGAGGCCGACACGGGCGCCATCCGGCGCGTGTACTCGCACGCGCAGTCGCTCGCGCAGTGCGCGGGCTGGCTCGCGAAGCATCTCCCCGCCGCCGAGCGCATTCCGGTCGGCTCCAACGCCGAAGCGGCGCGCCGGGCGGCCGGCGAGCCGGGCGCAGCCGCCATCGCCGGCGCCGCGGCCGGCGAGCGCTACGGCCTCGCCGTGCTCGCGCGCTCGATCGAGGACGACGCCACCAACACGACGCGCTTTCTAGTCCTCGGGCGCGTCGAGGCGGCGCCGAGCGGCCGCGATCGCACCTCGCTCGTCCTGTCGGCCGAGAACAAGCCCGGCGCGGTGCACGCGCTCCTCTCGCCGCTCGCCGAGCACGGCGTGAGCATGACGCGCATCGAGTCGCGGCCCTCGCGCCTCGGCAAGCGAAGCGGCACCTCGCTCTGGGAGTACGTTTTCTTCATCGACGTCGAGGGCCACGAGCGCGACGCGCAGGTCGCCCGCGCGATCGCGGCGCTGAAGGGCAAGGCGCCCTTCCTTAAAATCCTCGGCTCCTATCCCGTTGCACAGACCTAGCCCATGCTGATGGACCCCTGCGAGCTGTCCCCCTCCTACGTGCGCTCGATCGCGCCCTACCAGCCGGGCAAGCCGATCTCCGAGCTCGCGCGCGAGCTCGGCCTCAAGGAAGAGACGATCGTCAAGCTCGCCTCGAACGAGAACCCGCGCGGCATCGGCCCGCGCACGCGCGCGGCCATCGACGCGGCGCTCGGCGAGGTGTCGCGCTACCCGGACGGAAACGGCTACCACCTCAAGCTCGCGCTCTCCAGGCGCTACGGCGTCGACATGTCCTCCATCGTGCTCGGCAACGGCTCGAACGACGTGCTCGAGCTCGTCGCGCAGGCCTTCCTCGGGCCCGGGCGCGCCGCGGTGATCTCCGAGCACGCCTTTGCCGTGTATCCGCTCGCCACGCAGGCGCGCGGGGCGCGGGCCATCGTCGTGCCGGCGCGCGACTACGGGCACGACCTCGAGGCGATGGCGAAAGCCATCGACGACGAGACCTTCGTGGTCTGGGTCGCCAACCCCAACAATCCCACCGGGACCTACGCGCCCGCGGACGCCCTGGAGGCGTTCCTGCGCCGCGTCCCGGAGCGCGTGCTCGTCGTGCTCGACGAGGCCTACAACGAGTACCTGCCGCCCAACCTGCGCGCCGACACGGTGAAGTGGCTGAAGCGCCACCCGAATCTCATCCTCACGCGCACCTTCTCCAAGGCCTACGGCCTGGCGGGGCTGCGCGTGGGCTACGCGCTCGCGCATCCCAGCGTGGCCGACGTGATGAACCGCGTGCGCCAGCCCTTCAACGTGAACAGCCTCGCGCTCGCGGCGGCCGAGGCGGCGCTCGACGACATGGAGTTCGTCGCGAAGAGCTACGCCGAGAACCTGCAGGGCCTGCGCCAGCTCGAGGAAGGCGCCCGCACGCTCGGGCTCGAGTGGATCCCGTCCTTCGGCAACTTCGTCAGCGTGCGCGTGGGCAAGGCGGCCGATGTCTACAAGCGGCTGCTGCGCCGGGGCGTCATCGTGCGCCCCGTGGGCGGCTACGGCCTGCCCGAGCACCTGCGCGTGACCGTCGGAACGCCGGAGGAGAACGACCGCTTCCTGTCGGCCCTGTCGGCAAGCCTCAAAGAGCAATGAGGCCATAGCGAGTGCGCTTCGGGCGCGTGGCCGTCATCGGGGTCGGCCTCATCGGCGGCTCCTTCGCTCTGGCGCTGAAGAAGGCCGGGGCGGCGTCGCACATCGTCGGCGTCGGCCGCAGCGAGCAGAACCTCGGGCTCGCGCTCGAGCGCGGCATCATCGACGAAGCGGAGCGCGACGCCGCTCGGGCGGCGGCTTCGGCCGACCTCGTCCTCGTCGCCTCTCCGGTCGCGCAGTTTCCGGAAATCTTCGCCCGCATCGGTGGGGTCCTGAAGCCCGAGGCGGTGCTCACCGACGGCGGCAGCACCAAGCGCGACGTCGTGCGCGCCGCGCGCGAGGCGCTCGGCCCGCGCGTCGCCCAGTTCGTTCCCGCGCACCCCATCGCGGGCGCCGAGAAGAGCGGCGCGGCGGCGGCGACCGCGGAGCTCTTTCGCGACCGGCGCGTGATCCTCACGCCGCTGCCCGAGAACGGCGAGGCGGCGGTCGCGCGCGTGCGCGAGGCATGGTCGGCGTGCGGGGCGCGCCTGAGCGTCATGAATCCCGAGGACCACGACGCAGTGCTCGCCGCGGTGAGCCATCTGCCGCACGTGCTCGCCTACGCGCTCGTGCACGACATCGCGCGGCGCGGCAATGCGGCCGAGCTTTTCGGCCTCGCCGCCGGCGGGTTTCGCGACTTCACCCGCATCGCCTCCAGCCATCCGGAGATGTGGCGCGACATCTGCCTCGCCAACCGCGACCGGATCCTCGAGGAGACGAAGCGCTTCCGCGCCGCGCTTTCCGACGTCGAGGCGCTGATCGAGGCGGGGCAGGGCGAGGCGCTCGAGAAGCTTTTCGCCGGCGCGCGCGAGGCGCGCGACGCATGGATTCGCTCGAGCTGAAGCCGGCCGGCCGCGCGGCCGGCGTCGTGCGCCTGCCCGGGTCGAAGAGCCTCTCCAACCGCATCCTCCTCCTCGCCGCGCTCGCGCGCGGAACGACCGAGGTCGCCGGGCTCCTCGAGGCCGACGACACGCAGGTCATGCGCGAGGCGCTCTCCACACTGGGGGTCCGATTCGGCTCGAAAGAAGGCAGGCTCCTGGTGGACGGCGTGAACGGAGCATTCCCCGTGAAGAAGGCCGAGCTCTTCCTGGGAAATGCCGGCACCGCCTTCCGGCCGCTCACGGCGGCGCTCGCGCTCTCGGGCGGCGAATATCGCCTCTCGGGCGTGCCGCGCATGCACGAGCGGCCGATCGGCGACCTGGTGGATGGCCTGCGCGGCATCGGCGCGCGCATCGATTACCTCGGGAACGAGGGCTATCCTCCCCTGGCCGTCCACCCCGCCACCATCGACGTCGCGCGTCCCGTGCGGGTGAAAGGCGATGTTTCTTCCCAGTTTCTGACGGCGCTTCTCATGGCCCTGCCGATCAGCGGCAAGGAGGCCCGCATCGAGGTGCAGGGCGAGCTGATCTCGAAGCCGTACGTGGAGATCACGCTCGAGGTCATGCGCCGCTTCGGGCTCGAGGTCGCGCGCGAGGACTGGCGCGCGTTCCGTGTTCCCGCCGGCGAATACTTGTCGCCGGGAGGGATCCGGGTGGAAGGCGACGCCTCGTCTGCGTCTTACTTCCTCGCCGCCGGCGCGATCGGCGGCGGACCGGTGCGCGTGGAAGGCGTGGGGCGCGGGAGCGTCCAGGGCGACGTGCGCTTCACCGAGGTACTGGAGCGGATGGGGGCCCAGGTTTCGCTTTCTGAGAACGCCATTGAAGTGAAGAACGAAAAGCGCCCCCTGCGCGCCCTCGACATGGATTTGAACCACATCCCGGACGCGGCCATGACGGCGGCGGTGCTGGCGCTTTTCGCCGCTGGCCCGAGCACGCTGCGCAACATCGCGAGCTGGCGCGTCAAGGAGACCGACCGCATCGCCGCCATGGCGACGGAGTTGCGCAAGCTCGGCGCCGAAGTCGAGGAGGGGCCCGACTTCCTCCGCATCACGCCGCCCGAAGCAATCCGTCCCGGCGTCGCGATCGACACCTACGACGACCACCGCATGGCCATGAGCTTCTCGCTCGTCGCGCTCGCCGGCGTGCCGGTGCAGATCCGCGACCCGCGCTGCGTGGCGAAGACCTTTCCGGGCTACTTCGACGCGCTGAAGGCGGTGTGCGAATGAGGGTTCCGGTCGTCGCCATCGACGGCCCCTCGGCTTCGGGCAAGGGCACCATCGCCAAGCGGGTGGCCGACGCCCTGGGCTTCCACTACCTCGAAAGCGGCGCCCTCTATCGGCTCGTGGCCCTGCTCGCCCTGGAGAAGAACCTGACCGGGGAAGAGGCGCTCGCCCGGGCTGCGGAGAGGATGGCCGTGGCCTTCAAGGGCGACGCGATCTGGCTGGAGGGGCGGGAGGTCACCGCCGAGGTGCGGGCCGAGGAGGTCGGGATCCGGGCCTCCGAGGTCGCCCGGATGCCGGCGGTACGCGAGGCGCTGCTCACCCGCCAGCGGGCATTCCGCCAGCCGCCCGGCCTGGTGGCCGACGGCCGGGACATGGCCACCGTGGTGTTCCCGGACGCGGCGCTCAAAATTTTCTTGACAGCAAGCCCCGAAATCCGGGCTGAACGGCGCTATAAGCAGTTGAAAGAAAAAGGAATCGATGCTAATCTGCGCGCCCTTTCCCGTGATTTGCAGGAGCGGGACGCGCGAGACGCCAACCGGCCGGTCGCGCCCCTCGTGCCCGCAGCGGACTCGGTGGTGGTCGATTCGACCGCGCTCGGCATCGAGGCGGTGGTCGAGCAGGTCCTCCGGCTCTGCCGGGAAAGGCAGGTGGGCCAGGCGTAGAGCAGCGCGCCTCGCCTCTTCCCAACGCAACCCGCGGCGCCGCTAAGCCCGCGGCTTAAAAGGTTTTTATGGCCAGCATTTCTCCAGCTCCGTCGTCCCAGAAATCCACCCAGCCTGCCGGCGAGTCCTTTGCGGCGCTCTTCGAGGAGAGCCTGAACCGCAAGGAGATGCGCGTCGGCGAGGTCATCACCGCGGAGGTCGTCAGCGTCGACGACAACTTCGTCGTGGTGAACGCCGGGCTCAAGTCCGAAAGCGTCATTTCGGTGGACGAATTCCGCAACGACGCCGGAGAGGTGGAGGTGAAGCCGGGCGACTTCGTCAGCGTCTCCATCGAGGCGCTCGAGGACGGCTACGGCGCGACGCGGCTCTCGCGCGACAAGGCGAAGCGCATGGCCGCCTGGCTCGAGCTCGAGAAGGCGCTCGAGAGCGGGGAGAAGGTCGAGGGCGTCATCACCGGCAAGGTGAAGGGCGGCCTGACCGTCATGGTCAAGGGCATCCGCGCGTTCCTCCCGGGCTCGCTCGTCGACCTGCGCCCGGTGAAGGACACCACGCCCTACGAGGGCAAGCAGATGGAGTTCAAGGTCATCAAGCTCGACCGCAAGCGCAACAACGTGGTCGTGTCGCGCCGCGCCGTGCTCGAGGAGACGGTGGGCGCCGAGCGCGAGCAGCTCCTCGCCACGCTGCAGGAAGGCGCGGTGGTGAAGGGCATCGTCAAGAACATCACCGACTACGGCGCCTTCGTCGACCTGGGCGGCATCGACGGCCTGCTTCACATCACCGATCTCGCGTGGCGCCGCGTGAAGCACCCCACGGAGGTGCTGAGCGTGGGCGACGAGGTCACCGCCAAGGTGCTCAAGTTCGACGCCGAGAAGAACCGCGTCTCGCTCGGCCTGAAGCAGCTGGGCGAGGACCCCTGGGTGGGCATCGGCAGGCGGTATCCGCAGGGCACGCGGCTCTTCGGAAAGGTCACCAACCTCACCGACTACGGCGCCTTCGTGGAGGTCGAGTCCGGCATCGAGGGCCTGGTGCACGTCTCGGAGATGGACTGGACCAACAAGAACGTCCATCCGTCCAAGGTGGTCCAGGTCGGCGACGAGGTCGAGGTCATGATCCTCGAGATCGACGAGGACCGCCGGCGCATCTCGCTCGGCATGAAGCAGTGCATGCCGAACCCGTGGGAGGACTTCGCGCGCGAGTACAAGAAGGGCGACAAGGTCAAGGGCCAGATCAAGTCGATCACCGACTTCGGCGTGTTCGTCGGGCTGCCCGGCGGCATCGACGGGCTCGTGCACCTCTCCGATCTCTCCTGGTCGACCCCGGGCGAGGAGGCCGTCAAGAGCTTCAAGAAGGGCGAGGAAACCGAGGCGGTCGTGCTCTCGATCGACGTCGAGCGCGAGCGCATCTCGCTCGGCATCAAGCAGCTCGAGGGCGACCCCTTCACCAACTTCATCGCCGGCCACGAGAAGAACAGCGTGGTCACCGGCACGGTGAAGTCCGTCGACCCGAAGGGCGCCGTGATCGCGATCGGCGGCGAGGTGGACGGGTACCTGCGCGCCTCCGAGTTCTCGCGCGACCGCGTGGACGACCTCACCAAGCACCTGAAGGAGGGCGACACGGTGGAGGCCATGATCATCAACGTGGACCGCAAGAACCGCTCGATCAACCTCTCGGTGAAGGCGAAGGACCTCGCCGAGGAGAGCGACGCCATGAAGGCGCTGCGCAGCGAGCAGGCGGCCGCGAGCGCCGGCGCCACCAACCTCGGCGCGCTGCTGCGGGCCAAGCTCGACAAGGGGAACCCGCCCTCCCAGTAGGGATGAGGCGCGCAGCCGGAGAGGCAAAGGCCGCAAGGGCACAACTGGGGAGGGAAGGGTCGCCATGACCAAATCGGAACTGATCGCCCGTCTCGCGCAGCGCTACCCGCAGCTGGTGGCGAAGGACGCCGAGTACGCGGTCAAGATGATCCTGGACGCGATGACCCAGAGCCTTCTTTCCGGCCACCGCATCGAGATCCGGGGGTTCGGCAGCTTCGGCCTGAACTATCGGCCCCCGCGCACCGGCCGCAACCCGAAGTCCGGGGAGAAGGTCCAGGTGCCCGAGAAGTACGTGCCGCACTTCAAGGCGGGCAAGGAGCTGCGCGAGCGCGTGGACGGCTCGAGCAGCGAGCGCTCCATGACGCCGGCGCCGGCGCGCGAGCCGGCTTCGGAGCCGGTCCGCTAGGGCCGCGCGGCGGCGGGGCTCGCGGCCACCGGGACGCTGCATGCGCATCGTGACTTGGACGATCCGGCTCGTCCTGCTCGTCCTGCTCATCGCGCTTGCCGCGAAGAACACCGAGCCCGTCACGCTGCGCTTCTACTTCGACCTCGCGCTGCAGACGCCGCTCATCGTCGCGATCTTCGGCGCCTTCCTCGTGGGCGCGCTCTTCGGCGTGCTCGCGCTGCTCGCCACGGTGCTGCGCCACAAGCGGGAGATCGCGAGCCTGCGCCGCCGGGCGGCGCGCCTCGAGGCGTCGAGCGCCGCTTCCGCGCAAGGGACGGGCGCCGCGCCGGCGGCGGGCGAGGCGTCCGCCGGCACGCTCGCGCCGCCGCCCCTGCCGCCCATCTGAGCGATGGAGTTCGAGTACTGGTGGCTGCTCGGCTTCCCGCTCTTCTTCGGCCTGGGCTGGCTGGCAGCTCGAATCGACATCCAGCACCTGCTGCGCGACTCGCGCGCGCTGCCGCGCTCGTACTTCAAGGGCCTCAACTTCCTGCTGAACGAGCAGCCGGACAAGGCGATCGAGGCCTTCATCGAAGTCGTCCAGGTCGATCCCGAGACGATCGAGCTCCATTTCGCGCTCGGCAGCCTCTTTCGCCGGCGCGGCGAGTACGACCGCGCCATCCGCATGCACCAGAACCTCATCGAGCGCGCCGACCTGAGCGAGGAGCAGAAGCTCGCGGCGGCGGCGGAGCTCGGAGAGGACTACCTGAAGGCCGGCATCCTCGACCGGGCGGAGGAAGTGTTCCGCCGCCTGGCGAATACCTCCTACGGCAAGCTCGCGCGCGAGCGGCTGCTGCAGATCTACGAGCAGGAGAAGGACTGGACCCGGGCGGTCGAGATGGCGGGGCAGCTCGGCGCGGGGGACGCGGAGCCGCGCGCCCGCGACCTCGCCCAGTACCTCTGCGAGCAGGCGGCCTCGGAGGCCGCGCAGTCGAGGCCCGAGGCGGCGCGCGCGCGCCTTGGCGCCGCCCTTGAGGCGAACCGGAAGTGCGTGCGCGCGAGCATCCAGCTCGGCGACCTCGCCCGCGGCGCCGGCCGGCTCGACGAGGCGATCGAGCACTGGAAGCGCATCGAGCAGCAGGACCCTTCGTACATCGCGCTCGCCGCGCAGCGGCTGCTCGAGGCGCATCGCGAGGCGGGCCGCGCGGAGGAGGGGCTGCGATTGCTCGCCGGGTACCTGGAGCGCTATCCGTCGCTCGACCTCCTCGACACCGTCTTCCAGCAGACGCTCGACGCCAAGGGGCCGGAAGCGGCGTACGCGCTCGTTCGCGACGAGCTGCGGCGAAATCCCACGCTCCTCGGCCTCGACCGCCTGCTCGAGGCCCAGATCATCGCCGCGTCGAGCCCGGAGCGCCGGCGCGACCTCGAGCTCGTGCGCAACCTGGTGCATGGCCACACGCGAAGGCTGGCGCGCTATCGCTGCGAGAATTGCGGCTTCAGGGCGCGCCAGTTCCACTGGCGCTGCCCGGCCTGCGGCGGCTGGGAGACCTACCCGCCCAGGCGCACCGAAGAATTCGACCTGACACCATGAGCCAAGAATGAACGTAACGATCATCGGCACGGGCTACGTAGGCCTCGTGACCGGAGCCTGCCTGGCGGACGCCGGCAACCACGTCCTTTGCCTCGACCTGATGGAGGCGAAGATCGCCGCGCTGAACGCGGGCCGGATCCCGATCTACGAGCCGGGCCTCGAAGCCATCGTGCGGCGAAACCGCGAGGCGGGGCGCCTCGCGTTCACCACGAGCGTGCCCGAGAGCGTGCACCACGCCGAGGTGCAGATCATCGCCGTCGGCACCCCGCCCGGCGAGGACGGCTCGGCCGACCTGCAGCACGTGCTCGCCGCAGCGCGGGCGATCGGCCAGCACATGAAGGACAGCAAGGTGGTGGTGACCAAGTCCACCGTCCCGGTCGGCACCGCCGACAAGGTGAAGAGCGCCGTGCACACCGAGCTGCAGAAGCGCGGCGTGCGCCTCGAGGTGGCGGTCGTCTCGAATCCGGAGTTCCTCAAGGAGGGCGCCGCGGTCAACGACTTCATGCGGCCCGAGCGCGTCATCATCGGCTCCGACGATGCGCACGCCGTTGGGCTGCTGCGCCAGCTCTACGCGCCGTTCCAGCGCAACCGCGAGCGCATCATGGTGATGGGCGTGCGCTCGGCGGAGCTCACCAAGTACGCCGCGAACTCCATGCTCGCCACGCGCATCTCGTTCATGAACGAGATCGCCAACCTCGCGGAGGCGATCGGCGCGGACATCGAGGAGGTGCGCCGCGGCATCGGCTCCGACGCCCGGATCGGCTACCACTTCCTCTACCCGGGCGTCGGCTACGGCGGCTCCTGCTTCCCGAAGGATGTGAAGGCGCTCCAGAAGAGCGCGCTGCAGGCCGGCCGGCCGCTGCGCGTGCTCTCCGCCGTGCACGAGGTGAACGAGGCGCAGAAGCGCGTGCTCGGCGACAAGATCCGCGTGCGCTTTGGCGAGCGGCTGACCGGGCGCTGCTTCGCGCTCTGGGGGCTCGCGTTCAAGCCCAACACGGACGACATGCGCGAGGCGCCGAGCCTCGTGCTGATCGAGGACCTCATCGGCGCCGGCGCCACGGTGCGAGCCTACGACCCGGCGGCGGGCGAGGAGGCGGCCCGGCAGTTCCGCGACGAGCGGCGCGTGGTCATCGTCGACTCGGCCATGGCGGCGCTCGAGGGCGCCGACGCCCTGGCGATCGTCACGGAGTGGCAGGAGTTCCGCAGCCCGGACTTCGCCGGCATCAAGGCGCGCCTCGGCACCCCGGCGATCTTCGACGGGCGCAACCTCTACGATCCGGCGGTCGTGCGCGGGCACGGCATCGAGTACTTCTGCATCGGGCGCACGGGTTGAGAGCACCCGACACAGCGAAGGCGCGCGTTCTGGTGGTGGGCGACGTCATGCTCGACCGCTACTGGTATGGCGACGCCTCGCGCATCTCGCCCGAGGCACCCGTGCCCGTGCTGCTCTTCAAGGAGGAGGAGTACCGGCTGGGGGGCGCGGCGAACGTCGCGGCGAACTGCGCCGCCCTCGGCGCGCGCACGCGGCTCCTCTCGGTGGTGGGCCGCGACGTCGCAGGGGACATGCTCGTGCAGATGCTGCGCGGCAAGCGCGTGGCCGCGAGCCTGCAGCGCGACCGCTCCGTGCAGACGACGCAGAAGCTGCGCGTGATCGGCCGGCGCCAGCAGCTCCTTCGCATCGACCTGGAGCGGCCGCCCTCCCGCGAGACGCTCGCGGCGAAGCTCGCCGACTACCGCCGCGCGCTGCGCGGCTGCGACGTGGTCGTGCTCTCGGATTACGGCAAGGGCGGCCTCGCCCACATCGCGACCATGATCCGCGAGGCGCGCAAGGCCGGCCGGCCGGTGCTCGTCGATCCCAAGGGCGACGACTACTCGCGCTACAGGGGAGCCACGCTCATTACCCCGAACCTCGCCGAGCTGCGGGAGGTGGTCGGCAGCTGGACAAGCGAGCCCGATCTCGTGAAGCGCGCCGGGCGGCTCCGTGCGAGGCTCGGTCTCGAGGCCCTGCTCCTCAAGCGCGGCGAAGAGGGCATGAGCCTTTTCCGCGCCGGTCGTCCGATCCATGTGCCGGCGGAGCGGCGGGAGGTGTCGGACGTGACCGGCGCCGGCGATACGGTGATCGCCACGCTCGCCGTGATGCTCGCCGCAGGCGAGGACCTCGAGGCGGCCGTGCGAGCGGCGAACCGCGCCGGCGGCATCAAGGTGACCAAGTTCGGCACGGCGGAAGTCTCGCGCGCCGAGCTCTTCGGGAGGGCGTGATGGCAGTGCTCGTCACCGGCGCGGCGGGGTTCATCGGCTCCCGGCTCGTGCGCGGGCTGAACGCGATCGGCATCGACGACGTCGTCGCCGTCGACAACCTCGCCCACGCGGACAAGTTCCGCAACCTGGAGGGCTGCGAGATCGCCGACTATCTCGACCAGGCCGAGCTCGCCGGCGCGCTCGAGGACCTGGCCGGGTCGGTGGAAGCGGTCTTCCACCAGGGCGCCTGCTCCGACACCATGGAGACCGACGGGCGCTACATGATGGAGAACAACTACCGCTACTCCGTGCGCCTGCTCGAATGGTGCCAGGAAGAGGCGGTGCCCTTCATCTATGCGTCGTCCGCTTCGGTGTACGGGGCGGGCCCGCAGTTCGTCGAGGAGCGCCGCCACGAGCGGCCGCTCAACATCTACGCGTACTCGAAGTTCCTGTTCGACCAGTACGTGCGGCGGCTCCTGCCGCAGGCGACCGCGCAGGTCGCGGGCCTGCGCTACTTCAACGTCTACGGGCCGAACGAAGCCCACAAGGGGCGCATGGCTTCGGTGGCGTACCATGCGTTCCGGCAGCTCCGGTCGGAAGGCCGCGTGAAGCTTTTCGTCGGTTCGGATGGCTACGGCAACGGCGAGCAGCGCCGCGACTTCGTCCACGTGGACGACGCGGTGGCGGTCAACCTCTGGATGCTGCAGGCCGGCACGTCCGGGATCTTCAACTGCGGTACCGGGCGCGCCCAGACGTTCAACGACGTGGCGGCCGCCGTGATCAATGCCGTGCGCGGCAGCGGCGCCAGCGCGGCCGAGCTCGCGGCCGAGGGGCTGATCGAGTACGTCCCTTTTCCGCCGGCCCTGGAAGGCAAGTACCAGAGCTACACGCAGGCCGACCTCGCCAGGCTGCGCGCCGCGGGATACAACGGCCGCTTCCGGAGCGTGGAAGAGGGCGTCGCCGCCTATGTCAGGGACCTGATGCAGAACTGACGGAGCTGATCTGGCATGAACAGGACGATCGAAGACTTCATCGGCAACACGCCGCTCGTGCGGCTGCAGCGCCTTCCGGGCGAGGAGAGCCGCCGGCGCAACAACGTCATCCTCGCCAAGCTGGAGGGCAACAACCCGGCGGGGTCGGTGAAGGACCGGCCCGCCATCTCGATGATCCGCCGCGCCGAGGAGCGCGGCGAGATCCGGCCGGGCGACACGCTGATCGAGCCGACCTCCGGCAACACCGGCATCGCGCTCGCGATGGCGGCGGCGATCCGCGGCTATCGCATGGTGCTCATCATGCCCGAGCACCTCTCGGTCGAGCGCCGCCAGACCATGCGCGCCTTCGGCGCCGAGATCATCCTCACGCCCCAGAAAGGCGGCATGGAGGCCGCCCGCGACCTCGCCGAGCTCATGGTGAAGGAAGGCAAGGGCACCATGCTCGATCAGTTCGCCAACCCCGACAACCCGAACATCCACTACGAGACCACGGGGCCGGAGATCTGGCGCGACACCGAAGGGAAGATCACGCACTTCGTCTCCAGCATGGGCACGACCGGGACCATCATGGGCTGCTCGCGCTTTCTCAAGGAGAAGAACCCGGCGATCCAGATCGTGGGCTGCCAGCCGGAAGAGGGCTCGCAGATCCCGGGCATCCGCAAGTGGCCGGAAGCCTACCTGCCGAAGATCTTCGAGCGCAGCCGCGTCGACCGCACCGAGAACGTGAGCCAGGCCGAGGCGGAGGAGATGACGCGCCGCCTCGCCCGCGAGGAAGGCATCTTCGGCGGCATCTCCTCCGGCGGCGCCATGCACGTGGCGCTGCGCCTGTCGCGCGAGCTGAGGAACGCGGTCATCGTCTCCATCGTCTGCGACCGCGGCGACCGCTACCTCAGCACCGGCGTCTTTCCCGACTGATCGGGATTTTCGGTCCGAATAAGAAGAAAATTGCTCTGACCCCTTTTTTGCCGTGACGCCCGTCCTCGCCTTCGACATCGAGACCATCCCCGACGTGGCGGGCCTGCGCCGGCTCTACGACCTGCCGGCCGACCTGCCCGACGCGGACGTGGCCGAGATCGCGTTCCAGAAGCGCCGGGTGCGCACGGGCAGCGACTTCCTGCCCGTCCACCTGCAGCGCGTGCTCGTCATCTCCTGCGTGCTTCGCGACGAGGAGGGCATCCGCATCTTCTCGATCGGCGAGCCCGAGTCCGACGAGGCGGGCGCGATCCAGCGCTTCTTCGAAGGCATCAACCGCTACGTGCCGCAGCTCGTCTCGTGGAACGGGCGGGGGTTCGACCTGCCGGTGCTCGCCGCGCGCGGGCTCATCCACGGCGTCACGGCGGCCTGCTTCTGGGACCAGGGGGCGGACAACAAGGACTTCAAGTGGAGCAACTACATCAGCCGCTTCCATGACAGGCACCTCGACCTCATGGATGTCCTTTCGCTCTACGGCGGCCGCGGCTCGCCCCTCGACGAGCTGGCGAAGCTCGCCGGCTTCCCGGGCAAGCTCGGCATGGACGGCGGCGATGTCTGGGAGCAGTACCGGTCGGGCGGCATCGGCGCCATTCGCGACTACTGCGAGACCGACACGGTCAACACCTACCTCGTCTACCTGCGCTTCCAGCAGATGCGCTGCGCGCTGAGCCCCGAGCGGTACGCCGCCGAGTGCGCGCTCCTGCGCGGCACGCTGGAGAAGCGCCCGGAGCCCCACTGGCGCGAGTTCCTGTCGCTCTGGAAAGCCTGATTCTCCGCGTCGAGTCGCTGGACGACGAGGGCCGCGGCGTGGCGCGCGGCCCGGAGGGCAAGGTCGTCTTCGTGGAAGGGGCGCTCACGGGCGAGACGGTCGAGGCGCGCGTCGCGCGCCGCAAGCCCTCGTACGACCTTGCCAGGACGACCGCGGTGCTCGAGGCCTCGCCGGGGCGCACGGTGCCCGCCTGCCCGCACTTCGGCGTCTGCGGCGGCTGCGCGCTCCAGCATGCGGACGTGCGCACGCAGATGGCGGCGAAGCAGCGAGGCCTCGAGGAGAGCTTCGCGCGGATCGGCAAAGTGCGCGCGGAGACGCTGCTGCCCATCATCTACGGGCCGGCCTGGGGCTACCGCAACCGGGCGCGCTTCTCGGCCCGCCTCGTCCGCAAGAAGGGCGGCGTGCTCGTCGGGTTCCGCGAGCGCCGCTCGAGCTACGTCGCGCAGATGGACGAGTGCCAGGTGGTGCCGCAGAGGGTGAGCCGGCTCATTCCGGCGCTGAAGGCGCTGATCGGGGGCCTCTCCATAGCCGAGCGCGTGCCGCAGGTCGAGCTCGCCGTGGGCGATGCGGCGACGGTGCTCGTCTTTCGCCATCTCCTTCCGTTCAGCGACGCCGACCTCGAGCGCCTGCGCGCTTTCGGCCGGAAGCACGACGTGGATCCGTGGCTGCAGCCCGGCGGCCCGGACACCGCCCGCCCGCTCGACCCGGCGAGCGCGAGGCCGCTCTTCTACTCGCTGCCGGAGTTCGGCGTGCGCGTGGACTTCCGGCCGACCGAGTTCACCCAGGTCAACCTGGCGGTGAACCGCGTCCTCGTGTCCCGCGCCGTGCGCCTGCTCGACCCCCGGCCCGGCGAGCGCGTGGCGGATCTTTTCTGCGGCCTGGGCAATTTCTCGTTGCCCATCGCCCGCCGGGGAGCGCAGGTAATGGGGTTCGAGGGCAGCGCGCCGCTCGTCGCCCGCGCGCGCGAGAATGCGCGCGCCAATGGCCTCGTCGCGCAGTTCGAGGTCGTCGACCTCTTCAAGGCGGGCGTCGACGCCTGGGGCCCGTTCGACAAGATGCTCGTCGATCCGCCGCGCGACGGCGCGGTGGAGATCGTCAAGGCGCTGCCCGCGGAATGGCCGCGGCGCCTCGTCTATGTCTCCTGCGATCCGGGGACGCTCGCGCGCGACGCCGGCATCCTCGTCCATGTGCAGGGCTTCCGGCTCGCCGCCGCCGGCGTGGTGAACATGTTCCCGCACACGGCGCACGTGGAGAGCATCGCGCTCTTCGAGCGCTGAAGGCCGCGCAAAAAGAAAGGGCGCCCCGAGGCGCCCTGTTCTCGGGTACTGCCGAGCTGCTATTCGCGCTCGCCGCTGAAGGCGAGGAGCAGGTGCAGCAGGTTGGCGAAGATGTTGAAGAGGCTCATGTAGACGCCGGTCGTCGCCATGATGTAGTTGGTCTCGCCCCCGCGCATGATGCGCTGCAGGTCGTAGAGCAGGAAGAGCGAGAACACCACGATGACGAGCGTCGAGATCGTGAGCGCGAGGGCCGGGATCTGCAGGAACATGTTCGCGATGATCGCCACGAGGAGCGCGATCATGCCGACGAACAGGAACTTGCCCATGAAGCTGAAGTCGCGCTTCGACGTCGAGGCGATCGCCCCCATGCCGAAGAAGATGACGCCCGTGCCCACGGCGGCGTAGCCCACGAGCTGCATGCCGTTCGCCATGGAGAGCGCCACGTTGAGCAGCGGCCCCAGCCACCAGCCGAGCAGGCCCGTCATGGCGAGGAGCAGTGCCACGCCGATGCCGCTGTTGCGGTATTTCGCGATGCCGAACTGCAGCCCGATGACGCCGCCGAGCATGAGCAGGAAGCTCAGCATGGGGCTCGCCATCAGGATGCCGGCCGTATGCGTGCCGATCCACGCGCCGATGGTCGTCGGCACCATCGTCAAGGCGAGCAGCAGGTAGGTGTTGCGCAGGACCTTCTGGCCTTCGGCCGTGCGGATGGCGGCATCGCCGGCGTAGCCGCGGCCAAAGCCCTGCTCGTTCGTTCTGACGGGTTTCAGTTCCATGGGTTTTGTGTGCCCTCCTTAAGCACTAAGACTACCAAACCACCCCAAAGTTTCAACCACTCAATAACTTATGGGCGGCGAGGCGATTCTTCAAGCGGGGGCGGGACTTAGGGAACGGAAACAGCAGGAGGGCGACCGGGAGGGCCCGACCGGAACGCCGATCCCGGCGCGCTATATGCGCACTCGGCGATCGAGCATTCCGTCGTGCAGGGCCAGTATACCGGCCTGCCGAAAGGCCCTGCTCGTCGCGGAGTCCGCAATCCGAAGCCGGATGCCGACTACAATCGTCGAGACAATCGTCGAAAGCTCGGCGAGGTCCCCGGAGAGTTGGCAGAGCGGTCGAATGCGGCGGTCTTGAAAACCGCTAGCCCGCAAGGGCTCGGGGGTTCGAATCCCTCACTCTCCGCCAGTTCGCGCGCAAGAAGCGCCAAAAGGCAGGTCGCCCATCGCGCGCAACACCGAAACGATAGGATCCACTGAATGCAGCAACCGCTGGCCACCCGGCTTCGCCACCTCGGCGATCGCGTAGCGCGGCGCATCAGCGCGCCGACGCTGAAGATCGGCATCTCCGCGCGCATCCTGCATCCGCAGCCCGGCGCGCGGGGACTGCAGTCGCGCACGCTCCAGTACCTCGAGCAGTCGGTGGCGCACTGGGTGATGTC